>NZ_FPBW01000005.1:0-350574 GCF_900116795.1 Methylobacterium sp. UNCCL125
TGCCCGAGTGCCTTGCAGGCCCGACGCTCGGAGACCTTCAGCACGGTCCGGACATGCTCGATGCAGGCGCGTCGGCGCGCGGGGCTGGTCAGTTTCCCCGGGCGGCTTCCTGCAGGATCAGCTTGTCCAGGGTGAGATCGGCGATGGCTTTTCTGAGCCGCTGGTTCTCCGTCTCCAGATCCTTCATCCGCCGGACCTGATCCGACTTCAGGCCGCCGTACTCACGCCGCCAGCGGTAGTAGGTCACCTCACTCACGCCGATCGCGCGGATCGCCTCCGCCACGCTCTGGCCTTGCCCGACCAGCACGTCCGCCTGCCGCAGCTTGGCGACGATCTCCTCAGGCTTGGGTCGCTTCCTCGACATCGATCCGTCCTCCAGGCTCAAAGCCATACCAAAGGGCGGACCACTTCATTGGGGGCGGATCACGAGGATCATCAGAGTCACGGTGACCCGCACCCGCCGGTTGCGCGGCCACGGCGGCACCCCGAGGCTGCCGGCCGGGCGCCGCTTCCACCACATCGTTCCGGCCGTCACGGCGAGCAGGATGGTGGCGAGGCAGAAGGCCAGCATCGCGAACTGGTTCGCGCGGCCCCAATGCTCACCCTTGTGGATCCCAATGCCGTATTGGATCGCCCGGCCGACCGGGCCGAGATCGAAGAAGCGGACGTCGACCAGCGGCCGCCCGGAATACTGGTCGAGGGTGATCACCCGCTGCCGGGTGACGTCGCGCGGGTAGATGGCGGCGGCGTAGACCCCGTCGGCGCCGACGGGCAGCGCCAGCTCGAAGCCGTGGGGCATCCCCATGCGTCCGAGGCTCGCGACGGCCTCGTCGATTCCAATGCCCGCGCCCGCTGCGGCAGGCGGTGCAGAGCGCGGTATGGGCGCGTCCTGCAGGGTCCAGCCCGCATCCTCGAGCCTGTCGCGCAGGGGTATCGTGGAGACCGGCCGGTTCGCCCAGAGCGCGGCCGGTTGGCCGAGGCCGGCGGCATTCGACCATGCGCGGAGCTGCTGCCCCCACCAGATCGACCAGGGCAACCCGGTGAGCGCGAGGAAGAGCAGACCGCCGCCGGCCACGAATCCGGTGACGGCGTGGAGATCGCGCCACCACACGCGCCGGCGGGGCGTGGCGCGAACGGTGACGACGCCGCCGGTCCGACCGCGGGGCCACCAGAGATACGTGCCCGTCACCACCAGGATGACCGCGAAGCCCGCGACGATCTCGATCACGGCATTCGCCAGCGGGCCGAGCAGGGCGAGGCTGTGCAGCCCCCGAACCACCGCCATGAACTCGCGATCGGAGCCGACGCGGTCGAGCACGTCGCCGGTGTAGGGGTTCAGGTAGACGTGGATGCGGCGATCGCCCACCGCGACCGTGACGCGCGCGGCGGCGTCCGGGGCGGCGGGATCGACGTAGGTGACGGGCGCGCCGTCCGGCACCGTCTGCAGCGCATTGAAGATCAGGCGATCCGGGCCGAGCGGCGCCATCGCCTGGGGGGCGACCTTGGTGCGGTACGCGAACAGGCTGCCGTTGATCTCATCCTTGAACAGGTAGAGCGCGCCGGTCGCCGATAGGCTGATCAGGAAGGGCAGGCACAGAAGGCCCGCGTAGAAGTGCCAGCGCCAGACGGCCCGGTAGATGGCGTCGCTGGACAGTCGTCCAGTGGCAGCCGCCCCGTACGCGGGGGCGCTGCCGTGCAGAACAATCGACATGAGGAGAGGTCCGGGCCTGAGCGATCGGGATCGGGATCGTCAGGCCGCGGGCGGACCTCGCGCGGTTCCGTTATAGGCCGGAGGTCCCGTCGTCGGGATCTCGGCTTCCGGGCGCCACGTACACAGCGAGGTCGGCGCGGAGGGCCAGGCCGCCGCCTCCGGATCGATGGGGGGCAGCGTCAGCGTCCCGGCCTGCACGACCGTGCAGCACGCATGGACATGCACACTCTTGCTCGCCGGCTCGCCCGACGAATGCCCGGCGCAGAGCACCTCGCCCGGACCGTCCAGGGCGCGGCTCGGTGTGGCGAGCCCCAGAAAGGCTTGAAGCAGCAGCGCGTAGAGCGCGATCAAACCAATGATCGCGCGCCCTCTACCCGTTCGAGGCTGCCGCCGGCGCATGGGGCGATCTAGGCGGCCGGACTGCGGCGCGTCAATGCGCGGTTCCCATACGGCGCTGGACGCCCTGTGCATCGGCGACGACCGGGAGGGGCGCGCCCTGATGAGACCGCGCCGCATCCGCCCTGACGCCGTTGGGCTCGAGGCCCTGCGGAGGCTGGAGATCGCGCCGTGCCGGATGTCGGCGTCCTACGAGTCCGGTCGCCCTTTAATCCGCTCGCCCGGTCGGCAGGGCTGGATTCTTCCCCTGTGTTGCTCATCCTGCGGAGAGATCGGTACAATCTTTATTATTCGTTCTGGATTCATCAGAGCATCAGCTTGACGGCCCGACCTGACTCAATGAGACGTCGTCGGCAGAGTGCCACGGTGAAGGGCATGCCGCGCGAGCGGGAGCTTGGAGAGGGAACGATGGTCTTCGCAGGTCGCGCAGCAGCTGCGGTGCTGTTCTTATCGATGTTGTCGGCCCCCGCATGGGCTGCGGATCCGATCAAGATCGGGCTGAGCGGTCCCTATACCGGGGGATCGTCTTCGATGGGCGTCTCAATGCGCGACGGCGCCAAGCTCGCCGCTGCCGAAATCAACAAGGCCGGCGGTGTCCTCGGTCGGCCGATCCAACTCGTCGAGCGCGACGACGAGGCCAAGAACGAGGTCGGTGCGCAAGTCGCGCAAGAGCTGATCAATAAGGAGAAGGTGGTCGCGACGGTCGGGTTCATCAACACCGGCGTCGCGCTCGCGGCCCAACGCTTTTACCAAGAAGCCGAAATCCCGGTGTTCAACAACGTTGCCACCGGGACGATCATCACCAATCAGTTCAAAGAGCCGGATTACGACTCGAACTACGTCTTCCGGAACTCGGCCTACGACGTGCTGCAGGCGGGCCTGATGGTCGATGAGGCCCTCGCGCAGGGCCATAAGAAGATCGCGATCCTCGCAGACTCGACCAATTACGGCCAGCTCGGCCGTGAGGATATCGAGAAGTATCTCGGCACGAAGGGCGTGAAGCCGGTCGCGGTCGAGAAGTTCAACATCAAGGACGTCGATATGACGGCCCAGCTGCTCAAGGCGCAGCAGGCCGGCGCCGAGGTGATCCTCGCCTACGGGATCGGGCCGGAGCTGGCCCAGATCGCCAACGGCATGGCCAAGCTCGGCTGGAAGGTGCCGATGATCACCAGCTGGCCGTCCTCGATGCAGAGCTTCATCGACATCGCCGGCGCGAACGGCAACGGCGTGGTCATGCCCCAGACGTTCATCGAGGACCAGACGCTGCCGAAGCGCAAGGCTTTCCTTGAGAACTACTACAAGACCTACGGCGTCACGAAGATCCCGACCCCCGTGGCCGGCGCCCAGGGCTACGATTCGATCTACCTCCTCGCCGCGGCGATCAAGCAGGCGGGCAGCACCGACGGCGCGAAGATCCGCACCGCCCTTGAGAACCTGAACGAGAAGGTCGAGGGCGTCGTCACCACTTACGACAAGCCCTTCACCGCCAAGGACCACAACGCCATCTCGCGCAACATGGTCGTGTTCGGGAAGGTGCAGGACGGCAAGATCGTCTACGCCAAGGATGAGGACGCCAAGAACGCCGGTGTCGTCCGCGTCAAGGAGAAGTCCTCGAACTGAGGTCCCGACGCCCGCGCCCACCCGGGCGCGGGTGCCCCAGAGTCCGGCGGCACTCCAGCCTGCCGGCACGTCGCATATCGGTCCCGCGGCGCGCGCCGCGCGGCCGGACGACCCTCCGGTGACAACGCATCCATGGCCATCCTGCTTCAGCTCATCGCCTCAGGCGTCGCGGTCGGCATGATCTACGCCGCCATCGCGTTCGGCTATCAGCTCACCTTCGCGACCTCGAAGACGCTCAATTTCGGCCAGGGCGAGGCGCTGGCGCTCGGGGCCCTGTTCGGCCTGACCCTGGTGCCCTTCGTCGGCTACTGGCTGATGATCCCCCTGGTCCTCGTCTTCGGCTTCGCCCTCGGGGCCGTGGTCGAGCGCCTGGGCGTGCGCCCGGCCGTGAAGATCAAGTCCGAATACGGATGGATCATGGCGACCATCGCCCTCGGCATCATCTTCAAGAACGTCGCCGAGAATGTCTGGGGCCGCGACGACCTGAAATTTCCCTCGCCACTCCCCGAGACTGCCCTCGAAGTGGGCGGCGTCCGCATCCTGCCGATGGAACTGCTGATCGTCGCGGGGGCGCTGCTGATGATGCTCGCGGTCGAGATCTTCAATCGCAAGTCGATCTGGGGGAAGGCGGTCGTCGCCACCTCCAACGACATCGACGCCGCCGGTCTGATGGGCATCAACACCCAGAAGGTGATCACCCTGTCCTATTCGATCAGCGCCATGACGGCGGCCTTCGCGGGCGTGCTCGTGGCGCCCGTGACGCTGACCGGGGCCACGATGGGCTCCGTGCTGGCGCTGAAGGCCTTCGCGGTGGCGATCATCGGCGGCCTCGAATCCGGCCTCGGCGTCATCGTCGGCGGCCTGATCCTCGGCGTCGCGGAGACGCTGACCGGCTTCTACATCTCGACCGGCTACAAGGATGTGCCGGGCCTGATCCTGCTCCTCGTCGTCCTCTCCATTCGCCCCGTCGGCCTGTTCGGCAAGGCGGTCATCAAGAAGGTCTGACCGTGACCGCCCGCGCATCTCTCCCGGCAGCCTGAGCCATGGCGCAGACCCTCGCCCCCGCCGACGCGCCCGTCCCGACCGCCGCGCCGAGCCTGTCCCGCCACGTGGGCGCCCTCGGCGCCGTGCTGCTGGTGGTCTGTCTCGCCGCCTTCCCGCACGTGGTGACGAGTTCGTATTACATCCACCTCGTGGTGGTGATCGCCATCTACGCGATCCTGATTCTCGGGCTCGACATCGTGGTCGGCTATACCGGACAAGTCAGTCTCGGGCATGCCGGCCTGTTCGGGGTCGGCGCCTACGCGGCCGCGGTGCTGTTCCTGCACTTCAAGCTCGGCGTGTGGTGGGGCATCCTGGCCGGGATCGGCGTGACCTCGGCCTTCGGCGTGCTGCTCGCCGTCCCGGCGCTGCGGGTCACCGGTCCCTACCTCGCCATGGTGACGCTGGCCTTCGGCACCATCATTCAGATCTTCATCAACGAGCTGACGCCCCTGACCAACGGCCCCCTCGGCATCACCCTGCCGCCGGCCCGCGTCCTCGACTTCTCGCTCCTCGGCCTCCAGGCCCCGTGGGGTGCAGCCGGGCGCAAGCTCGAATTCTACTACCTCGTCTGCGTCGCGCTGCTGGCCACAATCCTGGTCGTCAACCGGGTGGTGCGCTCTCCCTACGGCCGCGCCTTCGAGGCGCTGCGGGACTCGCCGATCGCCTGCGACTGCATGGGCGTCAGCGTCTACCGCTACAAGGTCTATGCCTTCGTGATCTCGGCAGCCCTTGCCGGTCTCGCCGGTGCGCTGTTCGCGTGGTCGGAGCGCTACGTGGCTCCGAACTCCTACGGCTTCGAGCTGACCGTGCTGTTCCTGCTTGCCGTCACGATGGGCGGGCGCAAATCCCGGGCGGGGCCGATCATCGGGGCCGCGATCGTCGTGATGATGCCCAACGTGCTGGCCGATATCGAGCTGGTGCGGATCATGGCGGGGCTCATCGCCCTTGCCGCCTTGATCGTGGGCGTCCTCGCTTTCCTCCGGCGCCGGGAGGACCGCTTCGCCCTGCTGGTGCCGGTCGGGCTCTGCCTCGCCTTCTTCCCGGCGACCCTGGCGCTCGAATCCGTGACCGATTTCCGCCTGACGGTCTTCGGTCTGATGATCCTGTTCGTGGTGTACTACCTGCCGGACGGGATCGTCGGCTTCGTCCGAGAGAAGATCCCGGCGCTCCGGCCGGCCCACACCGCCGAGGGCAAGAGCCTCCACGCCGAGGGGGCGGCGCTCAGCGTCCAGAGCGGCGGCCGGGGTGCCGACCCGCTGCTCACCGTCGAGCAGGCCCTGATGCAGTTCGGCGGCCTCAAGGCCCTCGCCGGCGTCGACCTCACGGTCCGGCCCGGCACGATCCACGGCCTGATCGGACCGAACGGTTCCGGCAAGAGCACGATGATGAACGTGCTGACCGGTATCTACCGGCCGACCGGCGGCAGCGTGACCCTGGCCCGCGGCCAAGGCTCGAAGCGCCTCGACGGGCGCACGCCCTCCGAGATCGCGGCGGCCGGCGTGGCGCGCACCTTCCAGAACGTGCAGCTCTTCCGGGAGATGACGGCGCTGGAGAACGTGCTGGTCGGGCTCCACCACAGGTTCCGCGGCACCCTGTTTGACGCGATCCTCGGCACGCCGCGCCGCCGTCGGGAAGAGCGCGAGCAGCGCGCCCGCGCCATGGCGATCCTCGACTTCGTCGGCCTGGACGCCCTGGCGCAGGTGGAGGCCCGCAACCTGCCCTACGGCAAGCAGCGCCTCCTCGAGATCGGTCGCGCGCTCGCCCTCGATCCTGTCCTGCTCCTCCTCGACGAGCCCGCCGCCGGCCTCACCGCCCCCGACATCGCCGAGCTGACGGCGATCATCCGCAAGATCCGAGACGCCGGCATCACGGTGATCCTCATCGAACACCACATGGACGTGGTCATGGGCCTGTGCGACCGCGTCAGCGTCCTCGATTTCGGCCACAAGATTGCCGAGGGCAGCGCCCGCGAGGTCCAGGCGGACCCGAAGGTGATCGAGGCCTATCTCGGCAGCCCGGTCGCCGACGAGGAGTTGACCCATGCTTGAGGTCACGGGTCTGTCGGCCGGCTACGGTCAGGTCGAGGTGCTGCACGGCCTCGATTTCGCGGTCCCGAAGGGGCAGGTCGTGGCGCTGATCGGCTCGAACGGCGCCGGCAAGACCACCACGATGCGCGCCCTGTCGGGCATGATCCGCCCGCGGGCGGGTTCGATCCGCCTCAACGGGCGCGAGATCGGCGGCCTCGAAAGCCACGACGTCGCCCGGTTCGGCCTCGCGCACTCGCCGGAGGGCCGCCGCGTCTTCCCGACGCTCTCGGTGGAGGACAACCTGACCCTGGGCGCCTTCCCCCGGTTGACGGGCGCGCGGCCGAAGGGCGACGTCGCGGCCGACCGCGAGCGCGCCTTCGAGATGTTCCCCCGTCTGAAGGAGCGGCGTACACAGCTTGCCGGCACCCTCTCGGGCGGCGAGCAGCAGATGCTCGCGATGGGCCGGGCCCTGATGCTGCGGCCGGAGATCCTCCTGCTGGACGAGCCCTCGATGGGCCTCGCCCCGAAGCTCGTGGAGGAGGTGTTCCGGATCATCCGCCTGCTCAAGGCCGAGCAGGTCACCATGTTGCTCGTCGAGCAGTTCGCCATGGCGGCGCTCGGCGTCGCCGACCACGCCTATGTGCTCGAGAACGGTCGGATCCGCTTCCAGGGCCCGGCGCAGCAAATGCGCAACGATCCGGCCGTCCGGGCGGCCTATCTCGGCGGCAGCCACTGAGGCCGCCGAGAGACCCCCGGTCGCGGAGACCGATCCGCTCCGGGGGCTGACGCTTCGGGCGGGGCGCGATGCCGTCAATCTGGACCGTCGCGTCCTGCGAGCGTCGCCCTCGTGAAGGCCGGCGTGTCCTGCACAGGGCTATGCGGAGCCTGCCCAACGACGACATCCGTGCTCCAGCAGCCCGGCCACGCCTCGCTGTGTTGAATCGGACGCATGTACCGCCGGAGGGTCCCGCCGTTCCGGCTCTCGCCGGCCGACGCGAGCACGAATCAAGCATTGCCGGCCAGGAGATGCATCGTGGCTGCCCCTGCGCGGAGCCGGATGAAATGACTTGTCATTGATCATCCCTGCATTCGCGATCTCCGAACGCCGGTAACCTCCTGTGTCGCCCTGTCGTGGGGCTCCGGCAGCCGAGGGTGGCTGCCGATCGGGGAGGGCGGTCTTATGAGACGTCGCGTGTCGGCCCTCCTGATCCTTCCGGCATTCGCCTTTGCCGGCTCCGTGCAGCCAAGTGCGGGGTCGCCGGACGCGCCGGCCACCTTTGTCGAACCGATGGATGGGCCGCACCGTCATTGCTCCGGCTCCTGTATGAAGACGGGGGCCTTGCAATGGATTTGCCGGCGCGATCAGACCTGTTCCATCGATTGTGCGACGGCACCGCCGAAGATGCATTGTCACGACCCCAAGCCGCGGCGCCGGGCGCGCTGATGCGAGACGGCGCGGCCTGGTTCGACTCAGCCGATGAGGCCTCCGAGGCCGCCGGTGACCAGGCGGGCGTGGCCTGCAGGGATGAGAAGGGTCATCCCGATGCCGCCGGGAACCGCGTGCCGAACCGGCATCCGCGTCCTCGCGCAGAGGTCTGAAGCTCGGCTGATCCCCAGGATTGTGGAAGCGCCGGTCGGAGCGGCTTGGTCACGCATGGCGGCGTTCCCCTGGCGCATCGGGAAGGACGATCTTCGCTGGCGCCCGCGACCTGGCGGGGGCGGCAGGATCGGGAGATGGAGCGGGCGCACCACGCCGAACGGCATCGCCAGATCTCCGGTGCGCGACGACTCTCAAAGGTTGGCGATTGCGCCGCCGGTCAGCCGTCCATGGCTTTGACAACCTCGGCTCGCCATGAGACCGCTCTAGGGTGTTGGATGCACGAGCCTGTCGCGTGTCACGGCCAACACGGTGAACGGGCCTGCCTTCTCTCAGGGCGGCAACTGAAGGGTCGTTCGGCGCGCCGTCATGGCGGCGCATACGCGCGATCGTTCGGGCTCAACCGCGGAAGCAGTCCGCTCGGTCAATCCCTGAGGCCCCGTGAAGCAGCGCCACGCCGTGATGCACAGAAGTTCGAACGTGACGATGTGCATCCCAGCCTGCCTGATGGGCGGTGGCGCGATGGGCGCGCTCATGCGCGCGCACGACTGGGACGCCTCACCGCTCGGCCATCCCGCGACCTGGCCGCCATCCTTGACGACGCTGACAGGCGTCATGCTCGGTTCGAGGCAGCCGACCTTCGTCATCTGGGGGCCCGAGCGCAGGCTCCTCTACAACGATTCCTTTGTCGGGCTTCTCGGCGCCGCGCATCCGTCTGCGCTCGGTCGCGACTATCTCCAGGTCTGGCACGACCTCGGCGCCGAGCTTGGATCCTTCGTGGACGAGGCCTGCTCCGGTCGCTCCGTTGACACGGCCGCGTTCGAACACGTCGTGAGGTCGCCCGACGGGGGCCGGTTCTCGTTGTCCTACGTGCCCATCCGCGATCCGGCCGGGCGCGTGGATGGCCTGTACGGCACCTGCACTGAGATCGCGGACCAACGGTTCGTCGAGGGGGAGCGGCAGGAGGCGGATGCGACGCTCCGCGAGAGCGAGGAGCGACAATCGTTCCTGCTGGATCTGAGCGACGCGCTTCGGCCGCTGAACACGCCCACCGACATCGTCGAAGTGGCCGCCCGGCGTCTGGGCGAGCGGGTCGGTGCGAGCCGCGTATTCTACGCCGAGATCGCCGGCAGCCTGATGACGGTCGAACGCGAGTACGTCCACGGCGTCGGCTCGATCATCGGCGAGCACTCGCTGGCGGCGTTTGGCCCGGACCTGCTGGCAGCCTACCGCGACGGCGTGGTCGTCGCGGTCGACGACGTGCCCTCGGATCCCCGGTTCACTGTCGAAGCCCGGGCGGGCTTACGGTCACGCCAGGTCGGCGCCTTCGTCGATGTCGTTCTGTTTCGGGGTGACGAATGGGTCGGCCTGCTCGCGGTGCAGAGCGCGACCCCGCGCGCCTGGACGCCAGCGGAAGGCAACCTGATCCGGGAGGTCGGCGAGCGCGTCAAGGCTGCCACCGAGCGGGCCCGTGCCGAAGTGGCGCTGCGCGAGAGCGAGGAGCGTCTGGCGGCGATCTTCTCGGCTGCGTCCGTCGGCCTGTCCGAAGTGGATGCGAGCGGCCGCTATCTTCGGGTCAACACGGAGATGTGCCGCATTCTCGGACGGTCCGCAGACGAGGTTCTCTCGGTCGGCGTCGCGGATGTGACCGATCCAGCCTATATCCCGCAGAGTTTGGCGACGATCGCGCAGGCGTTCGAGACCGGGCACAGTTCCGCCCTCGACAAGCTCTATCGTCGTCCCGACGGCACGTCCATCTGGGCGAGCAGCAGCGTCAGACGTCTCGACGATGGGCAGGGCAGGTTCAAGAACCTGCTGGTCGTCACGGCGGATCTCAGCCATCGCCGGGAGGCGGAGCAACGGCTGGCCGAAAGCGAGCGCCGCCTACAGCTTCTCAACGAGACGCTCGAACTTCAGGTCTCGGAGCGCACGGCCGAGCGCAATCTATTGGCCACGATCGTCGAAAGAACCGACATCATGGTGATGGCGTCGGATCTCAACTACAACATCCTGGCCATCAACAAGGCGAACGCGGACGAGTTCGAGCGCATCTATGGCGTACGGCCGAAGGTCGGCGACAACATGCTCGACCTTCTGGCCGATCAGCCTGAACACCAAGCGCAGGTCAAAGCGGGTTGGGGACGCGGGCTGGCCGGCGAGGAGATCACCCTCGTCCAGGAGTTCGGCGATCCCGGACGCGTCCGCCCCGCCTATGAGATCAGTTTCCGCACCCTGCGCGGTGCGGATGGCGAGCGCACGGGCTGCTATCAGTTCGTCATGGACGTGACAAAGCGGTTGCGCGATCAGGCCGAGCTGGTCCTGGCCCAGGAAGCCCTGCGCCAATCCCAGAAGCTGGAGGCGGTCGGCCAGCTTACGGGCGGAGTGGCGCACGACTTCAACAACCTTCTGACCATCATCCGCTCATCCGTCGATTTTTTGCGTCGGCCCGATCTGCCGGAGGTCCGCAAGCGCCGCTACCTCGACGCGGTCTCCGAGACGGTCGACCGGGCCGCCAAGCTGACCGGCCAACTCCTCGCCTTCGCGCGCCGTCAAGCGCTGAAGCCGGAGGTGTTCAGCGCCGGGCAGCGGGTGAGTGCGATCGCCGACATGCTCGACACGCTGACCGGCGCACGCGTGCAGGTGCTGATCGAGGTGCCGGACACCGCCTGTCATGTACGGGCGGATGTGAGCCAGTTCGAAACGGCCCTGGTCAACATGGCCGTCAACGCCCGCGATGCCATGGACGGTGAAGGCACGCTCATCCTCCGGGTCACCGGGGGGGCGGCGCTGCCGGCTGTTCGCGGCCATGCAGGGTGCGAGAAGCCGTTCGTGGCGGTCTCCCTGACCGACACGGGGACCGGCATTTTGCCGGACCGGATCGAGCGGATCTTCGAGCCCTTCTTCACCACGAAGGAGGTTGGTCGAGGCACGGGTCTCGGGTTGAGCCAAGTCTTCGGTTTCGCCAAGCAGTCGGGCGGCGACGTGGATGTCCGGAGCGTCGTCGGCCGGGGCACCACATTCACGCTCTATCTACCCGAGGTGGCTGCGTGCGATCTGTCGTCCAGTGAGCGAATCCAGGAAATGGGGCTGGCCCCGCTGGGTTCGGGTCAACGCATCCTGGTCGTCGAGGACAATATCGGGGTCGGCCAGTTCGCGACCCAGATCTTGGAGGATCTGGGCTACCGGACGGCATGGGCCGGCAACGCCGAGGAAGCGCTGGACCGGCTGGGTCGCGACGGTGATGGGTTCGATCTGATCTTCTCCGACGTGGTCATGCCGGGCATGGGCGGCGTCGCGCTGGCGCGTGAGCTGCAGCAGCGGTGGCCGGATCTGCCGGTGGTCCTCACGTCGGGGTACAGCCACGTGCTCGCCCAGGAAAGCGACCACGGATTCACGTTGCTGCACAAGCCTTATTCGGCCGAGCAACTCGGGCGCATCCTGCACCAAGTCCTCGGCGTGCGGTCCAAGCTCACGGCCCCGGCGGCCTGACGGCAGACGCGTTCAGGGAGTGCGCGCGCGGTATTGCGGCGGACCTTCGATCCGACGCGGGTTGGTCGCTCGCAGGTGGGCCCTACCGAATCCGTGACGCGGAGGCCAAGCGCCGACGATCATCTTCCCGGCCGGGGCCGCCGCTCAACGCAACGGGGTCGCCCTGCGCCGACAGGAGAGGTGCGGGGTAGATGCAGGGCATCGCTTCAGGTCGGCGTAGGTCTCGCGGCCGTGCGGGCTGCGGCCGAGGGGCATCGCGGTGTCACGCCGAAACTTGGTCGGAACTACTCGTTCTAACGGGTCTCCGCGCCTCAGAGCGCAAGGCTTTTGCGCGGCCGGGACCGGCGATCTGACCTTTTGATGAGTGTGCCTGAGAGCGCCGTCACGGATACGGTGTCTATTGGCTGCTCAGAAGGGGCGTTTGCCGGGGAGACCCGACTGCGCCTGCGATTGGCCACGCTCGATTGGCGATGCGTGTTCCCGAGGCGAGAAACAGCTCAGCTTGAGACCATCACCGGGACGCGCAAACACGACTCCACGCGTCCGGTCGGTCCGGCCAACGGGCCAGTCCAATCTCAGTCAAAAGCGGAAACTACGGAGCGGTGACAGGTGGCTGGGGGACCTGGATTCGAACCAGGACTAGAGGAGTCAGAGTCCACCGTTCTACCGTTAAACTATCCCCCAAAGCCTGCAGCCGAGCGCATCCCTACCGGATGGGGCTGGGCGAAACCCGTTCCGTATCGAGCGGCGCCGGGCGTGGGCGGTGAGATAGGCGGAATGCTTCGGAAGGTCAACCGGTTGTTCTCCTGTTGACGCAGCCTCCGCCGCGGCCGTAACCGTAACGCCGCAGACCCGTCCGGAAGGGTGGCCGAGTGGTTTAAGGCAGCGGTCTTGAAAACCGCCGTGGGGGCAACTCCACCGTGGGTTCGAATCCCACCCCTTCCGCCAGCGGGTTTCGGTTGTGGCGGCCAACGCATTCCCCGGGGAGGGGCGGTACCGTCATCGGATCGAGGCGCAGACCGGGATCGAGGGCGTACGAAAAGGCCGCTTCCGGTTGGAATGCGGTCGTCTCCGATCGAGGCGCTGGTTCCGGGGGGCGGCACCGCGCGCGTCGATCTGGCGACAGAGGGAATGCGTCCGCGCTGGGTCGAGATTTCGACCACGTCGAGACGAGTCGCGCCGGCAAGCCGCTGAAGGGGGGCGCGGACCGGCCTTCTGGCCCCTGTGTGCTTGCCCAGATCGAATGGCTTGGCGCCGCTATTTTGTGTCACCAGCAAAATGATCTCGGGAAACGGATTTCGAGCTCCGAGCCCGTTGATTTCAAAAACCTATGCGTCGGCCGATCATAGTCTGCGCTGAAACTCAGGCATTGAGACGTCTGTAGACCTCAATCGCGTCGTTGATGTCTTCGTAGACGATTGCCCGCCCGTTCAGCAGCACGATGCCTTGAGTGCACCACTCGCGGAGCTGCTCCATCGAGTGGGAAATCATGATGATGTCGGCATTCTTGCGACGGGCGGAGAAGACTTCGTCACACCGCTTGGAGAAGCGCGCGTCGCCGACCGAGGTGAGCTCGTCGATCAGGTAGGTCTCGAACGGAATTGCCATACTCATGCCGAAGGCGAGCCGTGCGCCCATGCCCGATGAGTAGGTGTAGATCGGCTGCTCTAGATAGCTCCCGAGTTCCGAGAAATCCTCCACGAAATCAAGCACTTTCCGCGGATCCTCACCATAGATCCGGGCTACGAACATGACGTTGTCGCGGCCGGTCATCTTGGGATGGAATCCGCCCGCGAAGCCCAGCGGCCACGATACACGCCGGCCTCTATAGACCTTGCCCTTGGTCGGTTCCTCGGTGCCCGCCAGGATCCGCATCGTCGTCGACTTGCCGGCACCGTTGATGCCGAGGATGCCGTAACAGATACCTTGCTTCAGGGTGAAGGATGCCCGGTCCAGGACGATTCGCGGCGCGCCGTTGGCGCGGTAGATTTTCGTGACGTTCTCGAATCGGATCACGGGACTGCTCGTACGGCACAGCGGCCTGATGGTCTTTGGGTCGGAGGTAGAGCACCTGAAGGTGGCCAAAACTGGGAATGACAGCGGTCGGGTCAAGCCGTTGGCGTTCCCCCTGGGGCCGCCCCGATCGACACCGGTCATTCGGATCTGCGCCCGGTGTCTGGGCCGCCCGCTTGGGGACCGCGTGCGGCAGCGTGGGCCGTTCGGATGCCTCCAGAGGACAAAAGGCCCTGGCTCGGCCGGCGCCGAGGCCTGCGCGCTGGAACCTGGCGCGGAGGCCGCCTCAGCCTGTTTGAGCGACGGCCCTGCCTAAGCGGCCCGTGGGAGTAGCCGGGTTGAGGCGATCGGAGTCGCCGCTGGGCCAAGTGGTGATCCGCCGGATGAAGTTTTCGGCCGTCGGCGTGAACGCGGGGCGATCATGCCCCTCAAGCCGCGCCGGAATCCGTCTCGCGGCGGAGTCGCGTCCTCCCAGTCTGTCCCGGCAGCGTTCAACCACGGGGAGAGGATGGCTTTCGCGGCCTGTGGCCTTTTACGCCCGCCGCAGCAGACTGGGCATACGCAACTCCGAGGCGCGGCTGCGCGGCGAAGGATGGCGTGATCCGGACAGGCGCGGCTCCACCTGACCGATCTGATCGAGCAGGAGCGGGCGAGCGAAGTAATAGCCCTGCGCGCAGCGGATCTGCGTCGCCCCGAGAAGGTAGGCGACCTCCTCGTAGGTCTCGACGCCTTCGGCCACCACCGACATGCCGAGCGCCGCACCGAGCGACTCGATCGCCTTCAGGACGATCTGGCTGCGCGGTCGCTTGTCGATGTCGGTGATGAAGGAGCGATCGATTTTCAACTCGTCAGCGGTGATGTCCGCCAAGGCCGACAGCGACGAGTAGCCGACGCCGAAATCGTCGATCGAGACCCGCGCTCCGATCGCCCGGATCCGCGGGAGCACGTCGCGCTGGAAGCGGCCCGCCGTGAAGAAGGCCTCCTCGGTCAGCTCCAGGACGAAACGCTCCGCGAGCCCGGTCTCGCCGAGGGAGGCACAGAAGGCGGTCATGAAGGGCACATCGCAGGCCTGCTTCGCGGCGATGTTGAGGCTCACGGTGACGTCCGGGCCAAACACCTCATCGATATCGGGCATCGACCGAACGGTCTCGGCCAGGACCTGGAGCGTGATCTCGTTGATCAGGCCGAGCTCGATGGCGAGGGCGATGAAATCGCCCGGCGCCTGGATCATGCCGAGTTCGTCCCGCCAGCGCAGAAGCACCTCGACGCCGGTGACGGCATGGGTGCGCATGTCGACTTTCGGCTGAAACGCGCAGCAGAAGCAGCGGTCGCGAATCGCCAGCCGGAGCCGCTGCTCCACAGCCATCCGGGCCGTCGCCGCCTGGCTCATCGCGTCGTCGAACAGGCTGACGCCGCCCTTCAACTCGCCCTTCACCCGGTACATGGCGTTGTCGGCCTGCCGGGCGAGGACCTCATAGGTGTCGCCGTGGTCCGGGAACAGGCTCACGCCGATGGAGGCGGAGGCGAAGATCTCGTGCCCGTCGATGAAGAACGGCTGCTTGAGCCGCTCCGAGATGGCGCGCACGGCTGCCAGCGCGTCGTCCCGATCGAGGACGGGATCGAGCAAGAGCACGAACTCGTCGCCGCCGATGCGGGCCAGCAGGTCGCTCGGGCGCAACGTCGCGCGGATCCGGTCGGACATCTTGCGCAGCAGGGCGTCGCCCGCGGCGTGACTGTAATAGTCGTTGATGTGCTTGAAGTTATCGAGATCGATAAAGGCCAGGGCAAAACGGTCCCCGGGTCGTGAACCGGCCAGGACCTCGCCGATGCTTTGCTCGAACATCGTCCGGTTGGGAAGCCCGGTCAGGGCGTCGATGAAGGCCTTGGTGATCAGCTCCCGCTGAATCCTGTGATGACGCGTGACATCGGTGACCGTGGTGAGCGTGAAGCTGCCGTGATCCTCCGTGACCGGGTGGGTGCGCACCTCGACGACACGATCGCCGATGGCCTCGACATGCGCGGCCTCCCGAGACGAGCCCGCCGCGGCGGCGAGCGCGTGGACGGCGCTGTCGCCGAGAGCGCGCGCGGCGGCATTGGCCAGGGTGCACCCTCCCTGCTCGTCGAAGACCACGACGCCCACGGGGAGCGTCTGGATCACGGCTTCGAGCAGGGTCTGAGGCGTCGGGGAAGTCGGGGCGCTCATACTCCGCCCTGCTGCCAGAGCGGCGTGGCAGCGTGTGGTCCGGCCTGCGAGACGGTGTCGCCGGCGTCGAGGGGACGGCGGAGCAGCCGACGATGCACGTGATCGAGCGCTGCGCCCTGAGCCCCCTCCGGACCCGTCTCGCGTCCGAGACGCACGGCGCCGATCGGATCGTGGTCTTGGCCGCCGACCTTGTTCATGGTCGCGCCCCGCCACCGCTCCACGACGGCACCGATGAAGCCGGCGCCGGCGACCGCCGCGCCGTCCCCCGCCGCGGCGCCGCTCGTGTCGTTGCGCGGCTGGCGGATCGACGGGAGGCGCCGGAACGTCATCCGGACCGGGATCGGAACGCCTTCACCGAAGGCAATGACCTCGCCCGTCCCGAGCGACGGGATGAAGGTGAGCAGGTTGCTGGCGTCCGATACCGCTGCGGCCAGGAAGGCCTGATCGCGCGCGTTCGTCATCCGCATGGCGAACAGGGTGCTGCATTGCGACATGATGGTCGCGTCGAGTTCGGCCGGACGCTGCGTGACCAAGCCCAGATGGACGCCATGTTTCCGGCCCTCGCGGGCGATGCGCGACAGGGCGCGGCGGGTCGGCGTGAAGCCGACGGAGCGATCGGCCGAGGCGAAGCGATGCGCCTCCTCGCACACGAACAGCAGCGGGATCGCGCCCTCGCTCCAGATGCCGAACTCGAACGCCAGCCGGGACAGGACGCAGACGACGGCGTCCACCACCTCGCTCGGCAGGCCGGCGAGCTGCATGATCGTCATCGGCCGCCCATCCGGATCGAGGCGGAACAGGTGCGCCAGGATCTCGCCCATCATGTCGCCGCCGACATTGGCGTTGTCGAACATGAAGCCGTGCCGCGGATCGTTCCGGATCGCCTCGATCCGCGTGATCAGACGGTGATAGTGCATCCGGGAGACGCGATTCTCCAGCCGGCCCATCCGCTCGTCAATGAGGGCAATCAGGTCCTGGAGCACGTAGGGCACGGGCGTGTCGATCGTGTAGCCGCCGGCCTTGCCCAGTGTCCGCTTCACGATCTGCCGGTCGCTCGCCTCCTTGTACTGGGCGTACTTGCTCTTCGCGAGCGGGATGACTTCGGCGAGGATCTCGATCTCCTCGTCCACGGCTGGACGCCCGCCGTAGATCACGTCGGCGATCTCTTCGAGGTTGAACAGCCAGAACGGCAGCTTGAGCGTCCGTGGATTGATCACGCTCGCGCGGTCGCCGAAGCTGGCGGCGTATTCATTGTGTACGTCCAGCAGGAAGATGCGCACTGCCGGCTTGGCGCGCATCACCTCGTCCAAGATGATGGTCACGCCGCTCGACTTGCCGACCCCCGTGGCGCCGAGAACGGCGAAGTGCTTGGAGAGAAGGTCGTCGAGTTTGATGCAGGCGGGGGTTTCGGGGTCTTGGTAGAGCGCCCCGACGGCCGCCGTGTTGGCCACAGACACTTGGTGGACGATTCGCAGTTCGGAGGGGGACAGCAGCTCGACCGTGTCGCCGATCGCCGGGTAGCAGGTCACGCCCCGGCAGAATCCAGGCACGCCGTTCGTCTCGATGATCTGGCCGAGCAGGTCGAGGCTCGCAAAGGCCCCGGGTTCTCGCCCGCGCTCGTGGGCCGAGGCCAACGTCGTGACGATGCCCACGAGGATGGCCCCACCCGCACGGATCCGGACCAGATTGCCAACCGTGACCCTCACGCTCGGTCGCCCGTTCCGGAGCCCGAGTTCAAGATGAACTTTCGACCCTTCGATGGAAGTCACAGACCCCATCTGCGACGCGGACTCGTCGTCCCGGAACGTCCCGTCGCCGCTCAGCATCATCCGCGCCCTGCTCTGAAACAGAATCGACACGATACTGCAGGGTGGTCATTAAAGTTCTGACAAAGGAATTCGCGCAAAAGCGTAATGCTTAACCGATGCTTTTCGTCTCAGTATTATCGCCCAGGTTGCGTGCGTCCTGTGCATCGGCTCGGGGTACGGGCGGCCGCCACCCTTCGCGATCTCGGTGTCTCAGGGATTCCGGGTATCGGACGCAGCCTGAAAGCCGGCCACCTCACCGAGAGTACAGAATCGGACGGTGCGGTCGATCTCGGATGTCGGGCGCCCAGCTAGGCGGCCTGCCCGTCGCCGAAATGCTCACGCATCCAGCACTCGCCGGAAATGCGGGCTCCGTTCCGCGTTACGAAGGCGTAGGGCGACTTTTCGACGACCGTGCCGCCGTGGCTGCGGATGATCCAGCGGAAGCACCGGGGATCGTCCCTGCACGGGACGATTTCGACCGTATGGGAGTGCGTTGTTTCGATCGACATAGAGCAGTAACGCCGCAGCGCAGCAATCCGCTCCATGCGACGATCGCGGACGGTTACCGAACCGCGCGGGCCCGCACGCGATTTGCGCCGTCTTGCCGCGTCAGACCATATCGCGCCGCGATCCGGGCCGAACCCGTCGACCGGATGCTACACCGGCACCGAGCAACAGGAAGTCTGCATGCCGATCAAGGCCATCAATGACCGCAAGAAGCTGTCCAGCGATTTCAACGAGGCCAATGACGCCTTCATCGACGAGGTGCTGAACGCGCTCCAGGGCGGACGCATTCCCCTCGATCTCGCCCGCGCCTATCTCGCGCATCCCGTGGCAATGATGCACACCGACGGGGCGCAGGCCGTCGCCAACTACTTCGAGCGCATGCTGGCCCAGCGACCGAATATCGACTGGACGCCGGGGAGTTGATGACGGTGTCGCTGAGTCGAGGAGAGGACGCGCGGATGACCATCGAAGAGATCGAGGAGCTGAACCGGGCCCGCGCCGCGCTGGCGCGCCAGCGGAATGCCATCGCCCGGCGCCTGGGCGGTCTCGACGTGGCGCCGATCTCCATGGCGGAGGATCTGACCCGGACGCTGCTCGCCATCGAAGCCGTGGATCGGGCCCTGGTCGATGCGGGCCAGCCCCATATGGACATCGGCCCCAGGCCGGAGGCCTAACCGACTCCGGCGCGTCAGCCCTCGCGGAGCCTTGCGCCGAACTCCCGGGCGGGCGTACAGGCTCGGGTGCTCTGAGGAGACCCGACGATGTCCGACCGCCTGCCCGGCTTCAACACGCTGGCGATCCATGCGGGCGCCGCCCCCGACGCCGCCACGGGCGCGCGCGCCACGCCGATCTACCAGACCACCAGCTTCGTGTTCGACGATGTCGATCACGCCGCGTCGCTGTTCGGGCTCCAGGCCTTCGGCAACATCTACACGCGGATCACCAACCCGACGAACGCCGTGCTGGAGGAGCGCATCGCGGCCCTCGAAGGCGGGACCGCCGCCCTGGCGGTCGCCTCCGGCCACGCGGCCGAGTTCCTGACCATGCACGCCCTGATGCAGCCGGGCGACGAGTTCGTGGCCTCGAACAAGCTCTACGGCGGGTCGATCAACCAGTTCAATCACTCGTACAAGAACTTCGGTTGGTCGGTGGCCTGGGCCGACAACGACGATCCCGCCTCCTTCGAGGCGGCGATCACGCCGCGCACCAAGGCGATCTTCTGCGAATCCATCGCCAATCCCGGCGGCGTCATCACCGACATCGCGGCGCTGTCGCAGATCGCCAAGAAGCACAACATCCCGCTCGTCGTCGACAACACCATGGCGACGCCGTACCTGATCCGGTCCTTCGAGCACGGCGCCGACATCGTCGTCCATTCGGCGACGAAGTTCCTCGGCGGCCACGGCAATTCGATCGGCGGCCTGATCGTCGACGGCGGCTCGTTCCAATGGGCGGGCGACGCGCGCTACCCGATGATGAGCCAGCCGCGGCCGGAATATTCCGGCATGGTGCTGGCCGAGACCTTCGGCAATTTCGGCTTCGCCATCGCCTGCCGGGTGCTGGGCCTGCGCGACCTCGGTCCGGCGCTCTCGCCGTTCAACGCCTTCCTGATCCTCAACGGCATCGAGACCCTGCCGCTGCGCATGCAGCGCCATTCCGACAACGCGCTGACGGTGGCCACCCATTTGTCCAAGCACGAGGCCGTGTCCTGGGTGAGCTACCCGGGGCTGGAGACCGATCGTTACCATGCGCTGGCCAAGCGCTACACGCCGAAGGGCGCCGGTGCCGTGTTCACCTTCGGTCTGAAGGGCGGCTACGAGGCGGGCGTGAAGCTGGTCTCGAACCTCCAGCTGTTCTCGCACCTCGCCAATATCGGCGACACCCGGTCGCTGATCATCCATCCGGCCTCGACCACGCACCGCCAGCTCACCGACGCGCAGAAGACCGCCGCCGGGGCGGGGCCGGAAGTGGTGCGCCTGTCGATCGGCTTGGAAGATCCGGCGGACCTGATCGACGATCTCGACGCCGCGCTCGAGGGCTGACACGGTCCCGCGCCACGAGCCGGCTCCGCCGTCGTCGCGCGCGCGGCGCGGCGACCGAGGGCAGCGGGCACTGGGTCAGCGTCGCACGGCTGGTTTGCTTCGCGACGCTCGCAAAGGCGGGGACGCCACGTTGCCGGCCGCCGCGCTCTGGCGCGACGGCCCGTGGGACGCTCAGAACGCGTCCGCCGCCAGCGCCATCGTGCTGTCCGCACCGGCCTTGATGCGGGCCAGGCGCAGGGCAGTCTCCGGCAGCATCCGCTCCATGTAGAACCGGCCGCTCGTCAGCTTCGACTCCCAGCGCGGGGAGGGCGCCTCGGCATGCTTGGCCTGGGCGGCCTTGGCGATCCGCGCCCACATGTAGCCCAGGGCCACGAGGCCGAAGAGGTGCATGAAGTCGGTTGCGCCGGCCCCGGCATTGTCGGGCTTGGCGAAGGCGTTCTGCATCAGCCACATCACCGCGCCCTGGAGATCGTTCAGCCCGGCCTGGAGCGGCTGGGTGAACGGCGCCATCGCGGGATCCTCGCCGTGGTCCTTCAGGAAGGTCTGGACCTCGCCCAGGAAGGTCATCATCGCCCGGCCGCCATCCTTCGGCAGCTTGCGGCCGATCAGGTCCATCGCCTGGATGCCGTTGGCGCCCTCGTAGATCATGGCGATGCGGGCATCGCGCACGAACTGCGACATGCCCCATTCCTCGATGTAGCCGTGGCCGCCGAGCAGCTGCTGCGCCTCGACCGCATTGGCGAAGCCGCGATCGGTGAACACGCCCTTCACCACCGGCGTCATGAGGCCGAGATAATCGTCGGCCGCCTGCCGCTCCCGGGCATCCTCGGAACGGTGCAGGATGTCGGCCTGGAGCGCCGTCCAGAGCATGAGGGCGCGGGCCGCTTCATTGAACGCGCGGATCTGCATCAGCGTGCGGCGCACGTCCGGATGGACGATGATCGGGTCGGCGGCTTTGTCGGGCGCCTTCGCGCCGGTCAGCGCCCGGCCCTGGAGGCGATCCTTCGCGTAGGCGGCGGCGTTCTGGTAGGCGACCTCGGACTGCCCGAGCCCCTGGACGCCCACGGCGAGCCGCGCCTCGTTCATCATCACGAACATGGCGTTGAGGCCGCGGTTCTCCTGGCCCACGAGCCAGCCGGTCGCGCCGTCGTAGTTCATCACGCAGGTGGCGTTGCCGTGAATGCCCATCTTGTGCTCGAGGGAGCCGCAGGACACGCCGTTGCGCGCGCCGAGGGAGCCGTCGGCGTTCACCAGAACCTTCGGCACCACGAAGAGCGAGATGCCCTTGGTGCCGGCGGGGGCCCCCTCGATCCGGGCGAGGACGAGATGGACGATGTTCTCGGCGAGGTCGTGCTCGCCGGCCGAGATGAAGATCTTGGTCCCGGTGATGCTGTAGGCGCCGTCGCCGTTCGGCACAGCCTTGGTCTTGAGCAGCCCGAGATCCGTGCCGCAATGCGGCTCGGTCAGGTTCATGGTGCCGGTCCAGGCCCCTTCGACCATCCTCGGCAGGTACAGCGCCTTCTGCTCCTCCGTGCCGTGGACCAGCAGCGCCGCCATCGCGCCCTGCGTCAGACCGGGATACATGCCGAAGGCGAGGTTCGCGCCCGAGGCGAATTCCTGGATCGCGGTGTTCAGCGTGTGCGGCAGGCCCTGGCCGCCATAGGCTTCGGGCACCGAAAGTCCCATCCAGCCGCCGCTCGCGTAGGTGTCGTAAGCGGCCTTGAAGCCCGTCGGCGTGCGTACCGTGCCGTCGGCGTCCCGGCGACAGCCCTCCAGATCGCCTGTCCGGTTGATCGGGGCCAGGACCTCCTCGGCGAGCTTCGCGCCCTCGCGCAGGACGGCCTCGATCACATCGGGTGAGGCATCGGCGAAGCCAGCTAGGTTGTCCCGGGCATGAAAGCCGAGCACATCGGTGAGCAGGAACAGCGTGTCCTCAACCGGAGCGCGATACTGCGGCATCTCTGGCTTCCCCCGTCTGGTGCAGGCCCCTCGACACGGCCCGCTGCCTTGGCCGCATGTAACCGCCCCGCCGCCTCCGGAGCAACGGCTCGACCCCGTCGCCGCCGGACCAGCGCACCCGTCCCACGCCGCCGGTCGCTCGCGACGATTACCGGGGCCCGGTGAACCTTAACCTCGTGTTTACCAAGAAAGTTAATGGTCGCCTCGAACGATCCGACGCGTGTGTTCGTGGATACCGAATTCCGGTCCGCCCTGCGCAGAGGAAACGGACGCCGACCGCTGCCGACGACAGGCCACCGATGACCCGCAACGCGATGCCGCAGCTCGACAGTTTCGATCCCGAGGTGCTCGACGCGGCGCGCGACGTGGCGGCGCGGGCGGGCGTGCCGCTCGAGACCTGGATCGCCTCGGTGGTGCCGCAGCAGCAATCGGCCGCGCCGGGAAACCGGCGGCACCGGCGCCGCCACCGCGCCGAGCAGGTCGGTTCCGGTGCCGTCCGGCCCGATGCGGCGCCGGATCGATCCGCCCCGGCCGCTCCGGACGGCGAGAACCCGGAGCCCCGCGCCGACGCCTACGGCCAGGGCATCGCCGCCTTGATGGATCGCCTGGACGGGCTCGACCGGGCCCTCGACCATGAGCGGCGTGCCGCCCAGGAAGCGGAGGCGCGGCGCCTCGCGGAGATCGAAGCCCGCATCGAGCGGGCCCTTAAGGCGGCCCCCGTCCAGCAGGTGACCGAACGGCTCGGCGATATCGAGCGGCGCATGTCCCAGCTCGGCGAGCAGGTTGCCACCACGCGCCAGCCCGGCCGTCGCGCGCGCCCCGCCGCCGCGGACATCCGCAATGCGGTCCAGGACATCCGGCAACGGCAGCGCGAGCTCGCCGAGACCGCCGGGCCGGGGGCCGCGATGTCCGCGACCGATGGCGGCGTCGTCGCCAGCATGCGCATGGACCTCGCGCGCCGGCTGGAAGCCCGGATCGAGGAAGGTGTCGCCCCGTCGACCGCCCTGATCGAGCTTCAGGAGGAGACCACACGCCTGCGCGAGGCGATCAACCAGCTGGCGACGAGCCGGGATATCGGCGCCCTGGAGCAGGCTGTCATCACCCTGGCCAGCGGCATCGAGCGGGCCCAGGCCGGAACCGATCTCACCGCCATCGCGGTGCCGATCGAGCAGGTCCGGGCGCAGGTCGAGCGCCTCGCCGAAGAGGTGGCCGAGAACGTCCACAGCCGCGTCGCGGAGGATGTCCGCCGCCTGGCCGAGCGCCTCGATTCCGCGGCGGCGACCGGCGCGGCCGATCCGGATGGTCGCACCCTCGCCGGCCTGTTTGCCGAGCTTGAGGAGATTCGCCGGCAGATCGGTGCCCTGGCGGGTCCGGAGCGGATACAGGGTCTCGCGCAGAGCCTTCAGGCGCTGAGCGCGCAGATTGCGCAGTTGCAGAGTCTGAGCGCCGGTCCGGACCTGCGCCCGATCCTGGAGGAGATCCGCAGCGACGTGAAGATCGCCGCGCCGGCGGCGCTGGCGGAGCAGATCCAGGCGCTTGCGGAGAAGGTCGACCTCCTCTGCGCCCGGGACGATTGGTCCGAGCGGACCGGTGAAGCCGCCGCCAGTCCGGACGGGATGGCGTCGATCCACGCCATGCTGCGCAGCCTCGCCGACAAGGTCGATCAGGTCGGCGCCCGGGCTGAGCACGAAGGGCTCGACGCCCTGGAGCGGCAGGTCGTCTCTCTGGCGGGGCGCCTCGACGCGCCGCTGAGCGTCGATCCGGCGCTGGCCGGCCTCGAGCGCACCATGGGCGACCTGCTCCGGCAGGTGACGGCTCTCCGGGACTCCGCCCCGACCGAGGCCGTGGTGGAGCGCGCCGCGCGCAATGCCGTGGCCCAGACCCTCCAGGGTTCCGGTCTCGGCACGGCCGAGTCCGGGGAGATTGGCCTCCTCCGCGCCAGCTTGGCCGATATGCAGGCCCGGCAGGTCGCGTCCGATCAGCGGCTCGGCGCCACCCTCGATGGCGTCCAATCGGCCCTTGAGCGCCTTCTCGTCCGGCTCGGCCCGGCCGAGTCCGTCCCGCCGCGGGTCCCGTCCCTCGACGAGCGCCTGATGTCGTCGACGAGCGCGGAGGCGACCCTCGCGCCCGTCGAGGCGCGCGCGAAGCCCCGGCGGGACGGCATCGAGGCTTCCCGCCTCGCCGACGACCTGCTCGAGCCCGGCAGCGGCCGTCCGCCGCGCGAGCCGCGCTCGCCCAGAGAGCCGTCGGCCCGCCGGCCGATGCAGGAGCGGATCGGCGACGCGGCCGCCGCGCGGATCGCGGCCGACGCAACCTCCGAGACCGACATCAAGACCAGCTTCATCGCCGCGGCGCGACGGGCCGCCCAGGCCGCGCAAGCGGAGCTGGTCGCGGAAGCGCCCGTGGAGCGCCGGGAGACCCGGGGCGAGCGGGCCGCGCTGCTGCCCAGCGCGACGACGGGGCGGCTCGCGCGGCTGCGCGCCGAGATCGATCGCCGCCGCCGCCCGCTCCTGCTCGGGCTCGCCGCCATCGTGCTGGCGCTGGGCGCGCTCCAGGCGATCACCATGCGCAGCGCGGATGAGCCGCAAACGCCCGCCCCGGCGAGCCAGATCGCGCCGTCACGCGGGGATGCCGCCGACATCCAGAAGAAGGCTCCGGACGCCGCCAAGGAGACGCTGGACGCGAAGCCGGCCGTGGCCGATCCGACCACGACCCAGTCGCTGCCGAATCCCGCTCCCGCGGAGACGCACTCCACCGCCAAGCCGGCGGTGCCGCAGGTCTCCGGCATGAACACCCTGCAGGCCGATCTCGGGAACCTGCCGCCGGCGCTGGCCAAGGTGAAGCTCGCCGCCCTCGAAGGCGACGGCACGGCCATCTGGGACCTCGCCACCCGGGAGGCCGACGGCCGCGGCATGCCGCGCGATCTGTCGGTCGCGGCAAAGCTCTACGAGAAGTTGGCCTCGGCTGGCTACGCCCCCGCCCAGTACAAGCTCGCCGGCCATTACGAGAAGGGGTCCGGCGTCGTCCGCGATCTCGACAAGGCGAAGCTCTGGTACGGCCGTGCCGCCGAGCAGGGTCATGCCCGCTCCATGCACAATCTGGCGGTGCTCTATGCGGAGAACCCGGTCGCCAACGGGAAGCCGGACTTCGCGTCCGCGGCCTCGTGGTTCCGCCAGGGAGCCGAATTCGGTGTCCGCGACAGCCAGTACAATCTCGGCGTGCTCTATGCCCGCGGCCTCGGCCTGACGCAGGACCTGATCCAATCCTACGCGTGGTTCTCGGCCGCGGCGAGCCAGGGCGACGACGATGCCGGCAAGAAGCGCGACGACGTGGCCAACAAGCTGAGCCCCGCCGATCTCGCCAGCGCGAAGAGCCTCGCGGCCAACTTCAAGCCGCGAAAGATTGACGCGGCGGTGAACGAGCCGCCGGCGTCGAAGGCCCCCGCCAGCCCGCCGATGTCGCTGCTCGGGGCGCCTTTGCCCAGCGCGGTGCCGTCCACGGCCTCGGCCCGCCGGGGCTGACGGCTTTCCTGAAGCCGGCGCCGCAGCCGCGCCGACCTTGACCGCCGTGCCGCGATGCGGGAACGCTCCGGCGGGGCGGCATCGACCGCGGTCGGATCGCGCGGGTCGCCAACCCTTGCCGATGCCCGGAGGATGGATGGCGCACCGGAACTCTGTCCCGCTGAGCGCCATCGTCCTCGGCATTGCCGGCCTCATTCCCTTCCTGGGATTTGCGGCCCTCGCGGTCTCCGGCACCGATGGCGGCCTGAGCAGCATCGGCCTGTCGCCGCGCACCATTCTGTCGGCCTACGGTGCGGTGATCGCCTCGTTCCTGGGCGGGATCCGCTGGGGCGCGGCCGCGGCGCGCAATGCCGGCAACGGCGACTATCTCGTGGCCATCGTGCCGTCCCTGGTGGCCTGGGCGGCAATGGCGGCGCCCGCACCCTGGGATCTGCGGATCCTCGGCGCCCTGGTGCTCGCCTGGGGGCTGATCGATCAGGATCTGCCCCGCCGCGGCCTCGTTCCGCTCTGGCTCGGCCGGATGCGCCTCGTCCTCTCGGGGGTTGCCGGGGCCGCGCTCCTCGTGGCGGCATGAGGCCGGCGGGGACACCGCGAGACGGGCGGCGCGCGCCGTCAGGTCTCGCGTGTCATCTCGCGCAGGAGCTTCAGGACCGCGTCGCGGCGTGCCGGTGACTTGATCGCCCGGAACAAGGCGGCGGCCTCGGCGGATTGCTCGTCAATCTGATCCTGCTCTGTCGCTGCGAGCCGGTCGTTCTGCAGGAAATAGGTCGGGCAGACGTTCAGCGTGACTGCGATCCGTTCCAGAAGCCAGCGCGTCGTCGGCGGGGTCACGTCGTCTGTCATCCCGTTGAAACTCGCGTTCTGCCCGCTGGACCGATTCAAACGGCAGAGCTTCTCACCGCCACCCTAGCCTTTCAGCGTCGGCGATGCCATCCTCAGGTTGCGCTCGATGTATCATTTGTCGCAATGCGTGCACCAACGTTGAGATCGGGCATGCCGCATTCGAAGCACCTGGACAGGACCTTCAGCGTGTTGCGCGATCTGGAGCGGGCTGCGGCGCCCGACGAGATCGCGCGATTGCTGGTCGACGCCTTCACCCGCTACGGGGTGTCGTACGTGATGGCCGGGATCGTTCCGACGCCTGGCCTGCCGGCGCGGCGGCATGCCGGATTCGTCCTCACGAGCACCATGCCGGAGGGGTGGGCACGCCGGTACGTGACGCGGGGCTACGCGCTCCATGATCCCACGGTCCGGCGGCTCTGCACCAGCGCGACGCCCTTCGAATGGAGCACCGTGCCGCCGGACACGCCGATGGCGAGCCGCATCATGAACGAGGCCGGCGAGTTCGGTATCCGCGCCGGCATCACGATCCCGTTCGTGACCCTCGATGGCGAGCCGGGCGGGATCAGCGTGTCCGGGGATCGGATCGAGATCGATCCGGCCGAGCGCGTCGCGGTCAATCTGGTGGCGACCTACGCGGTCGGCCAGCTCCTGCTGATGAACAGCCGCCCCTCCGCGCAGGCGCCGGCGCGTCTCTCGCCGCGGGAGCGCGAGACCCTCCAATGGGCGGCCGAGGGCAAGACCGATGTCGAGATCGGTATGGTCATGGGCATCACGGCAGCCGGGGTTGACTACCATCTGCGCTCGGCGCGGGCGAAGCTCGATACCGTCAACCGCGCCCACACCGTGGCGCAGGCGCTGCGTGCCGGCCTGATCACGTAGGGCCGACACGGCCGGCTCCGGAGCGCGCGCGAGCGCGACCCGCTCGGGCCCGGCAAGGTCTTGGACCGGTGGGCGCTCACGCACGCAAACCCTACGGTTTCTCGTAGTACCCAGGTCTTCGCGAAACGAAGAAAACCCACGTCAATCCAACGTGAGGTTACTTCGTGATCCATATCGTCACCCCCGCCAACGCGCATCGCTACGCCGATGCGATGGAGCAGGCCTGGCGCCTGCGCCACGACATCTTCGTGGCAGAGAAAGGCTGGACCGAACTCGCCCGCCCGGATGGCCGGGAGATCGACCAGTTCGACACGCCGCATGCGGTCCACTTCCTCGCCATGGAGGGCGACGCCGTCATTGGCTACAGCCGGCTGCTGCCGACAACGCGCCCGCATCTTCTGTCCGATGTCCTGCCTCAGCTCTGCGAGGTCGAGCGGCCGGTCGGCCCGCAGATCTGGGAATGGACCCGCCAGGGCGTGGCGCGCTCGCACCGCGCGAAGGGCCGTGTGGTCAACCCGGTCTCGATCGCGCTGCTCACCGGCATCGTCGAATGGGGGCTCGCCCACGGGGTCAACAGCCTGCTGCTGCAGATGCCGACCCTCTACATGATCCACGTGATCCAGCTGCATTTCCGCCCGCAGCCCCTTGGCCTGCCGGTTCAGATCGCCGGCGAGGAGATCATGGCGGCCACAGCCCGGTTCGATGCCCGAACCCTCGCCAAGCTGCGCGCGGTCCGCGGCGACAGCAATTCGGTCCTGGTCTCCGAACCCGCTTACCTGGTGGCTTGAGGATGATGTTCGACAGCAAGGATGTGGCCCTGGACGCGCTCGCCGCACAGTGCCTGCGGGTGCGCGAACTCGTCGACACGGTCGGAGACCCGCTGATGCGGGCCGTCATCGACCTCCTGCTTCTCGAGGTCGCCCGGGCCCTGGCCGAGACCAGCCCGCAGGAGCGCGCAGGCGGGGCGTGAAGCGGTCGCCGGCGGAGCGCTGATACGAAACGGCGGGCGTCCCGGAGGACGCCCGCCGCTCTTCGTCCGGAGTTCAGGCGCCCATCGCCGTCTTCAGGTTCTGGTCGACCTTGTCGAGGAACCCGGTGGTCGAGAGCCACTTCTGATCGGGGCCGACGAGGAGCGCGAGGTCCTTGGTCATGTGACCCGCCTCGACCGTGTCGACGCAGACCTTCTCCAGGGTCGCGGAGAACTTGGCGAGATCGTCGTTGCCGTCGAGCTTGGCCCGGTGCGACAGGCCGCGGGTCCAGGCGAAGATCGACGCGATCGAGTTGGTCGAGGTCTCGCGGCCCTTCTGGTGCTCGCGATAGTGGCGGGTGACGGTGCCGTGGGCAGCCTCGGCCTCCACGGTCTGGCCGTCCGGCGTCATCAGCACCGAGGTCATCAGGCCGAGGGAGCCGAAGCCCTGCGCGGCCGTATCGGACTGCACGTCGCCGTCGTAGTTCTTGCAGGCCCAGACGTAGCCGCCCGACCACTTGAGGCACGAGGCGACCATGTCGTCGATCAGGCGGTGCTCGTAGGTGAGGCCGAGCGCCTTGAACTTCGCCTCGAACTCCTCCTCGTAGACCTTCTGGAACAGGTCCTTGAACCGGCCGTCATAGACCTTGAGAATGGTGTTTTTGGTCGAGAGGTAGACCGGGTACTTGCGCGCCAGGCCGTAGTTCATCGAAGCGCGGGCGAAGTCGATGATCGACTGGTCGAGGTTGTACATCGACATGGCGACGCCGGCGTCGGGGAACTTGAACACCTCCTTCTCGATGACCGTGCCGTCATCGCCCTCGAACTTGATGGTCAGGCGGCCCTTGCCGGGCACCTTGAAGTCGGTGGCACGGTACTGGTCGCCGTAGGCGTGGCGGCCGATCACGAAGGGCTGGGTCCAGCCGGGGACGAGGCGCGGCACGTTCTTGCAGATGATCGGCTCGCGGAAGATCACGCCGCCCAGGATGTTGCGGATCGTGCCGTTGGGCGACCGCCACATCTCCTTGAGGTTGAACTCCTTCACGCGGGCCTCGTCCGGCGTGATGGTGGCGCATTTCACGCCGACGCCGTGGCGCTTGATCGCCTCGGCGGCGTCGACCGTGACCTTGTCGTTGGTGGCGTCGCGGTGCTCGACGCCGAGGTCGTAGTATTCGAGATCGACATCGAGATAGGGGTGGATCAGCTTGTTCTTGATCTCGGCCCAGATGATCCGGGTCATCTCGTCGCCGTCGAGCTCGACGACGGGGTTCGCTACCTTGATCTTCGCCATGGACCGATGCCTTCCCGCGTTGTCCCCGCGCACGGCATGCAAGGGCCGTGCGGTCGTCGACCCGAGTGCCCTGTGGGGCGCCCCGGGCCGGAATCGCCCCGCGACATAGCGCGGGCCACCCGGCGACGGAAGGCGCGCACTGTCATCCGGCCGGCTTCGTCACCCGACCCTCGACGGCGCGGGGCTGCCCGTGTCAGACGGCCCGCATGACGAGCCGAGACGTGCCGGGCGACGCCCCGAGGAAGGTCACCGAACTCCCGCCGGGGATCGCCCCGGCCGTGATCCTGGTGGAGCCGCAGCTCGCCGAGAATATCGGCATGACGGCGCGCGCCATGGCGAATTTCGGCTTGTCGGAGCTGCGGCTCGTCAATCCGAAGAACGGCTGGCCCAAGAAGGGGGTGCGCGAGGCGGCCTCCGGTGCGACGCATGTCCTGGATCGGGCGACGATCTTCGGCAGCGTCGCCGAAGCCATCGCCGATTGCCGGTACGTGCTGGCGACCACGGCGCGGGAGCGCGGGCAGATGAAGCGGGTCTTCGCCCCCGAGGAGGCCATGGGCGAACTCGTGGCGCGGGAAGGGCAGCGCACCGCGGTGATGTTCGGCCGCGAGCGGGTCGGGCTCACCAACGACGAGGTGTCGCTCGCCGACGCGATCATCACCTTCCCGGTCTCTCCGGATTTTCCGTCGCTCAACCTCGCGCAGGCGGTGCTGCTTGTCGGCTACGCGTGGCGGCAGGCGAGCGGCCGGGCCCAACTGCCCTTCTCGGGCGAGCTCCTCTCGCCGCCGGCGACCCGCGAGGCGCTGGTCGCTCTGTTCGGAAGCCTCGAGGCCGCGCTCGACGCGGCGGGTTTCTATCCGCCGGAAAAGAAGGAGATCATCGCCCGCAACATGCGCGACATGCTCCATCGCATGAGCCTGACCGAGCAGGATGTGCGGACGTTTCGCGGTGCCCTGCGGGCCCTGACCCGCAAGGGGGCCTGATCAGCCGGAGGCCGACTTCATCTCCGGGGGCTTGCCGCCGCCGAAGCATCGGCCGACTGCCTCCCAGAACGCCGCCTGCTCCTCGGGGGTGCATTGCGCCATGCGCGCCTCGACCTTGGCGCGGCCGGCCACCGCATCGGGCGTCGCGGCCACCTCGGACTCGCTCGGGTTTCTCGCCTCGGCCATGGGCAATCCTCCGTTGCAGAACGAAAGCTCAGCTGGGCCGTGCGGTTCCGTTCCGCGGCGCAATCGGGCATGGAGTCGGCGGTTCGCGGAGCGGCTGCGCGGCAGCGGGACGAGGGCGGGGTATCGGGTGCGGCTCAGCGTGGACAATCTGGCCTGCCGCCGCTCCGGCCGCCGCATCTTCTCCAACCTGTCCTTCGCCCTCGGACCCGGCGATGCCCTGGCGATCACCGGGCGGAACGGTGCGGGCAAATCGAGCCTGCTCGCCATCCTGTCGGGCCGGTTGCGGGCCGATGCCGGGCGGATCGCCGTCGCCGAGGTCGGGGAAGCGAACCTGCCCGAATGCCTGCATGCCGTCGGCCATCGCGACGGATTGAAGAGTGCCCTCACGGCGGGCGAGAACCTCCTGTTCGCGCAACGGCTCCTGGGTGCGCCGCGCCTGGATCCGCGCGACGCGCTGGAGCGGCTCGGCCTCGGTCACGCCCACGATCTGCCGGTGGCCTATCTCTCCGCGGGACAGCGGCGGCGTGTGGCCCTGGCGCGGCTCCTCGTCTGCGCCCGGCCGCTCTGGCTCCTGGACGAGCCCACCGCAGCCCTTGATACGGCCTCGCAGGCGGTGCTCGCCGAACTGATGGAAGGACATCGGGCCGGGGGTGGCCTCGTGATCGCCGCCACCCACCAATCCCTCGGCCTCGCCGGCGCGGCGGAACTGCGCATCGAGGCTTCCGCCGCGGCGCCCGTGGCCGACGTCCCCGAGGATTGGGCATGATCCGCGCGGTCCTCGCCCTCATCGCCCGCGACCTGCGCCTCGCCGGCCGGGTCGGCGGCTCCGGTGCCCTGTCGCTGGTCTTCTTCCTGATGATCGTCGCCCTGGTGCCCTTCGCGCTCGGGCCGGACCTGAACCTGCTGTCGCGGATCGGTCCCGCGATCCTGTGGCTGGCCGCGGTGCTGTCGACCCTGATCGGCCTCGACCGCCTGTTCCAGGCCGACGAGGAGGACGGTTCCCTCGACCTGATGACCGCCGCGCCGGTGCCCCTCGAACTGGTGGTGCTCGCCAAGGTGACGGCCCATTGGCTGACCACCGGCCTGCCGCTCGCGCTCGCCGCGCCGCTGTTCGGTCTGCTGGTGGCCCTCGACGGTACCGCCATGGGCGCTTCCGCGCTGACGCTGCTCGCCGGCACGCCGGCTCTGAGCTTCATCGGTGCGGTGGGCGCCGCGCTCACGGCCTCGATCCGGCGGGGCGGACTGATCCTCGCCGTGCTGGTTCTGCCGCTGATGATCCCGACGCTGATCTTCGGCGTCTCGGCCGCCCAGGCGGCGAGCGGGGGGACGGTGCCGTTCCTCGTCCCGCTGGCCGTGCTCGGAGCACTGACGTTGATCGCTGCCGTGGTCGGAACGCTGGCGGCGGCGGCGGCGCTGCGTTGGCCGGAATAGCCGAAGCTCTCTTGCGCAACGCGGCCAGCACTCATCGTTGCGCCAGCAGTGCCGGCTTCTTCGTTCCGATGTCTTCGGTCGGGCCGGTCGAATGCTGTCCGGATCCTCGGCTGTGGCCGAAGCCGGCGACCGGATTTGGCTCCGGGCGCGTTGACGCGCGGCGCCCCCCTCACTATAGAAGCCGCTTCGCCGAGAGGCCGCGCTTTCGCGCGCGCTGCGTCTCGGCCATCGCCAGACAACCTGACGCGACGACCGATTTCCGGCCAAGCCGGCCCGTCGGCATCGCCCGACGAGAAACACGAGGACTTACATGGCCAACACCGCTTCGGCCAAGAAGATGACCCGCAAGATCGCCAAGCGCACGGCGATCAACCGCTCGCGCCGCTCGCGCATGCGGACCTTCGTCCGCAAGGTCGAGGAGGCCATCGCCACCGGCAACCAGCAGGACGCGCTCGCCGCCCTCCGCGCTGCCGAGCCCGAGATGATGCGCGCCGCCCAGCACGGCATCGTTCACAAGAACAACGCCTCGCGGAAGGTCTCGCGCCTCGCCGCCCGCGTGAAGGCGCTGGCCGCCTAACGCCCACGCACCACCGAGACGTTTTCAAGCCCGGCCTTCGCGCCGGGCTTTTTCGTGCGCGCTGTCCGGGCGCAATCGCTCTATGCCGGCTCTGTGCGGCCACCGAAACCGTTAACCCTATCCAAGAATCAACGCGATTGCAGAGTCCGGAAACGGCGTGTAGCTTAACAGAAACTGACACCGGGCAAGCAAAACACGACGATTTCGGGACTCAAGCGAATCAATCTGATTCGCCAAGACTCTAGCGCCCGTGTTCAGCCGTGCCGGGAACACTTCCGAATGGGAATCCGCGCCGTCCCCACAAGTCCCACTGTTAAAGGAACCGTAGGTAATTGTTGATAGGCTCTCCCAATCGGCAAAAGTTCCTCGCGGTGGGGTTGACTCCGTCCAGGGGACTCTGTCCCGCCGGTTCTTGCGGGACGCTGAGGGCGTAAATCGTGCGTACGCGCGGACTGCGGACTTCCGCGGGCCGCGTCGGGAGAGCCAGTGATGCGTGTCGACGGAACGGTGGCGAGTGACGACGACGGGGGCCGCAGCGGCGGCGGCACTGTGGATTACGGGTCTGCCTGGGCCCGGGTGAAGCGTCGGCTGCGGGCCGAACTCGGCGAGGATGTGTTCGCGAGCTGGTTCGCCCGCCTTGAGCTGGAGGCCGTCGCCGGCGGAACGGCCCGGCTGACCGTCCCGACCCGCTTCCTCAAGAGCTGGATCGAGTCGCACTACCTCGACCGCGTCCTGAACACGTTCAAGGCCGAGGTCGAGGAGATCGCGCGGATCGAGGTCGGCGTCCGCGGCACCGGGGCCCCGGCCCGTCCTGTCGCCGCCGGCGTCGCCAAGCCGGGCCCGGCCAGCGGTCCGCTCGCCCGCCTTCACGCCACGAGCGCGCCGATCCCGATCGCCGCCGTTGCGCCCGCAGCCGAGGCGCGCAATGCCGACGCCGGAGGCGACCTCAGCGGCACGCCCCTCGACGCGCGGCTGACCTTCGCGAGCTTCGTCATCGGGCGCTCCAATGCCCTGGCGCATGCCGCCGCCGAGCGGGTCGCCAACCACCAGGGGGAGGGCGCCCTCTACAATCCGCTCTATCTCCATGCCGGCGTCGGGCTGGGCAAGACGCACCTGCTGCACGGCATCGGCCACGCCGCCCGCGAGGCCGGCCGCCGGGTGATCTACCTGACCGCCGACCGGTTCATGTACGGCTTCGTCAATGCCCTGAAGACCCAGTCGGCGCTCGCCTACAAGGAGCGCCTGCGGGGCATCGACCTGCTGATCCTCGACGATGTCCAGTTCATCCAGGGCAAGTCGATCCAGGCCGAGTTCGGCCACACGATCAACGCGCTCATCGATGCCGGCCGCCAGGTCGTGGTCGCGTCCGACCGGCCGCCGACCGAGCTTGAGGCTCTGGACGAGCGCGTGCGCTCGCGCCTGGGCGGCGGCCTCGTCGTCGAGATCACCGCCCTCGACGAAGCCCTGCGGGTCTCGATCCTGTCGGCGCGGCTTTCCGCGGTCCGGGCCGCACATCCGGGCTTCGACGTCTCGCCCCAGGTGGCAACCTACGTAGCCCGGGCGATCACCGCCAACGGCCGCGACCTCGAAGGTGCGGTGAACCGCCTGCTGGCCCACGCGACGCTCACCGGCACCGCCGTGACGATGGAGACCGCCGAGAGCGCGATCCGCGACCTCGTGAAGAATCGCGAGCCGAAGCGCATCAAGATCGAGGACATCCAGAAGCTGGTCGCCTCGCGCTACAACGTCTCACGGTCCGACATCCTGTCGGAACGGCGCACCGCCGCGGTGGTGAAGCCGCGTCAGATCGCCATGTATCTGTCGAAGGTCCTGACTCTGCGCTCCCTGCCGGAGATCGGCCGCCGCTTCGGTGGCCGCGACCACACCACGGTGCTGCACGCCGTGCGCAAGATCGAGAAGCAGATCGGCGAAGACGCGGTGCTCGGCGATGAAGTCGAGCTCCTGAAGCGGATGCTTCAGGACTAGTCGAACCTGCATGACGTCCCGGACGAACCTGCTCTCGACCGAGCAGATTCGCTCCGGATCGGCCGCGGGACCGTCCCCCGTGGCCTGATCGGGAAGGCGTCCGGACCAGCAGCGCCCCATCAGACCCCGATGCCACGCGCCCTCTGCCGGTCCCTCCCTCCAGGACTGGCCGGGGGCGCGCGCCCCGTGGCAGACTGGCGCGAATGGAGACGGCCCTGTAAGGCCGCGTCGTCGACCGGCGACAATCAACGCCCCGGGGAGTGCTGATGACGGACGCCTTCATCTACGACCACGTTCGCACGCCGCGCGGTCGCGGCAAGGCGGACGGCGCCCTCCACGAAGTGACCGCGCTCCGGCTGGCCGAGACGGCGCTGCGCGCCCTCAAGGTCCGCAACGGGCTCGACACGGCCCTCGTCGACGACGTGATCCTGGGCTGCGTCGATCCGGTCGGGGAGGCGGGCGGCGACATCGCCCGGGCCGCGGCGCTGGTGGCCGATTACGGCGCGCATGTTCCGGGTGTGCAGATCAACCGTTTCTGCGCCTCGGGCCTCGACGCGGTGAACTTCGCCGCCGCACAGGTCATGAGCGGTCAGCACGAGATGGCGGTGGGCGGCGGCGTGGAATCGATGAGCCGCATCGGCATCGGCGCCTCGGGCGGCGCCTGGCCGGTGGATCCGGCGATCGCCATCAAGTCCTATTTCATGCCGCAGGGAATCTCGGCCGACCTGATCGCCACCAAGTACGGCTTCACCCGCGACGCGTGCGACGCCTACGCGGTCCGCTCGCAGGCGCGCGCGGCGAAGTCCTGGGAAGACGGCCTGTTCGACCGGTCCGTCGTTCCGGTCCGCGATGTGAACGGCATCACCCTGCTCGACCGCGACGAACATATGCGCCCGGGCACCGACATGCAGTCGCTGGCCGCCCTGAAGGCGTCGTTCGTGCAGATGGGCCAGATGGGCGGCTTCGACGCCGTGGCGACGGACGCGCATCCGGACGTGGAGAGCGTGGATCACGTCCATCATGCCGGCAATTCCTCCGGCATCGTCGACGGTGCGGCCGCCGTGCTGATCGGCTCCCGGGCGGCCGGCGAGGCCGCGGGCCTGCGCCCGCGCGGCCGGATCCGGGCCTTCGCCAATATCGGCTCGGACCCGGCCCTGATGCTCACCGGGCCGGTGGACGTCACCCGCAAGATCCTGGCGAAGACTGGCCTGAGCCTGTCGGATATCGACCTGTTCGAGGTCAACGAGGCTTTCGCGGCGGTGGTCCTGCGCTTCTGCCAAGCCTTCGACCTCGATCCGGAGGCCGTCAACGTGAACGGCGGCGCCATCGCCCTCGGCCACCCTCTGGGCGCCACCGGAGCGATGATCCTCGGCACGGCCCTCGACGAGCTGGAGCGGACCGGCAAGGAGCGGGCGCTGATCACCCTGTGCATCGGCGCCGGCATGGGAACCGCCACCATCATCGAGCGGGTGTGAGCCATCGCGTGCACGGGAGCGGCGTGCCGCCGCTCCCCAAAGTCCGGTAACGCTGCTAGAGGCGCGGTCGACGCTCGGCCCGTCTCTGGGCCGGACGATAAAACAACGGGAGACAAGCCCTTGAACCGCCTGTTTGCGACGCTCTGTCTGGGCGTCACCCTGAGCCTGCCGGTCGCTGCGCGCGCCGATGATGCGGCGGACCGCGTGGCCGCGGCCACCACCCTCGTCAACAAGACCCTGATCAAGAACCTTCAGACCGGGTTCAACGTCGCCCTCGAGAAGACCGTGGCGGCAATGCCGGAGGCGCGCGCCGAGGCCGTGCGCAAGGAACTCCTGACCGAGTTCGACAAGCAGCGCGCCCTCATGGTCGAGGGGCTGTCGAAGGACTACGCCGAGAAATTCAGCCTCACCGAACTGAAGCATCTCGATGAGATCTACTCGGACCCGACATACCTCAAGTTCCAGACAATGAACGCCGATCCGAACTCCTCGGTGACCGCGATCTCGCAGAACTCCGTCACCAAGCTGCTGAATATGCTGGCGGTGGCCGCGGCGACCGACAACACACCCAAGCCCGGCGCGGCGCCGATGCCGCCCGTGCCGCCGGCCGCGGCGCCCGCTCCGGCTCCGAAATAGCCGATGGGAGGCCGCGCGCGTGAGGCCGATCTCAGGCGGCGCGCGCGGCTGTCACGGGCGCGAAGCCCGCGACCGGGGGGAGCGCTTTCAGAAGGGGCTTGGCGAAGTGGTAGCCTTGCACGAGCGTGATCCCGATACTGCGCAGGGCGGAGAGTTCGGCAGCGGTCTCGACGCCCTCGGCGAGCACCGTCACGCCGAGGGCGCGGGCGATGCCGACCACACCCGACACGATGGCGTACCGTCCGGCGTCGCCGTCGAGGCCGCGCAGAACGTCCATGTCGATCTTGATCAGATCGGGACGGAAGTTGGCGAGCAGGCTCAGCCCCGCGAAGCCGGCGCCGAAATCGTCGAGGGCCGTCAGAAATCCCTGCTTCCGATAGGCGGCGACGATGTCCTTCACGTGCCCGATGTCCCGGAAGCGTTCCTGCTCGGTGAACTCGAACATGATGCGTTGATGGGCGAAATCGATGCGTCGCGCGGCCTCCAGCGAGGCGCGGATGCAGGCATTCGGCTCATAGACCGCGTTCGGCATGAAGTTGATCGAGAGACGCGTGGTGCTGTCGCGGGGAAACAGCGCCCCGGCGAGCTCGATCGCCTTGACGCGGGCGGCCTGATCGAACTGGTATCGCGTTTCGTCGGTCACCTGGTCGAGGATCGTATAGGCGGATTCCCCGTTCGGGCCGCGCACCAGCGCCTCGTAGGCCCAGACGGAGTCGTCTGCGAGATCGAGGATCGGCTGGAACGCCATCGTGAAATCGAAGTCGAGCGTGGTGCCGGCGCGACAGGCGCGGCAGCCGGAGTCCTTCGTCATGTGCAGCTTTCGGTTCTTCTCGCCGACGCCGCCACCATGAGCGTCGGCGCTCAACACAACCTTAATGCAAGCTCGCCGGTGGATCATTGGCGCAACCCAGGGAGGACGGCACCGTGACGCTGACCGATTTCCGCTTCGAGACCGATGCCGACGGCATCGCCCTGGCGACCTGGGATATGCCCGGCCGCTCGATGAACGTGATCACCGAGGGGGTAATGGACCAGCTCGAGCAGATCATCGAGCGGGTTGCCTCCGATCCGGCCCTGAAGGGCTGCGTCATCGCCACCGGCAAGGACAATTTTTCCGGCGGTGCCGACCTCACCATGCTCCAGGGACTCGGTCGGGCCTACGAGCAGCTCAAGGCCGAGCAGGGCGAAGAGGTGGCGATGCGCCACTTCTTCGAAGCGTCCCGGCGCCTGTCGCTGCTGTTCCGGCGGCTGGAGACCTGCGGGAAGCCCTTCGCGGCGGCGATCCAGGGCCTGTGCCTCGGCGGCGCCTTCGAGCTGGCTTTGTCCTGCCACCACCGGATCGCCTCCGACGACGGGAAGACCCGGGTCGGCCTGCCGGAGATCAAGGTCGGCCTGTTCCCGGGCGGCGGCGGCACGCAGCGCGTCGCCCGCCTGATGCAGACCGGCGACGCCCTCCAGATGCTGTTCAAGGGCGAGCAGATCCGCGCGCCCATGGCCAAGGGCATGGGGCTGATCCACGCGGTGGCGCCCCAGGCCGAGATCGTCGAGCGCGCCAAGGCCTGGATCCGTGAGGGCGGCTCGGCGGTGGCGCCCTGGGATGTGGCGAAGTTCAAGGCCCCGTCCGGAAAGGTCTACTCCCCCGCCGGCATGATGATCTGGCCGCCGGCCAACGCCATCTACCGCCGCGAGACCCACGACAATTACCCGGCCGCCAAGGCGATCCTGGCCTCCGTCTACGAGGGCCTGCAGCTGCCGATGGACCTCGCCCTGCGGGTCGAGAGCCGATACTTCGCCCACATCCTGCGCTCCACCGAGGCGGCGGCGATGATCCGCACGCTGTTCATCTCCATGGGCGAGCTGAACAAGGGCGCGCGGCGACCGAAGGACGTGCCGGCCGCCAACCTGCGCCGGGTCGGCGTGATCGGGGCCGGCTTCATGGGCGCGGGCGTGGCCTACGTCACCGCGCAGGCGGGCCTCGAGGTGGTGCTCGTCGACCAGTCGGTCGAGGCCGCCGAGAAGGGCAAGGCTTACGCCCACACCCTCATCACCGGCCAGATCAACAAGGGCCGCGCCAAGACCGCCGATCGCGACGCGCTTCTCGGCCGCATCCAGGCCACGGCCGATTACGGCGCGCTCGCCGATTGCGACCTCGTGATCGAGGCGGTGTTCGAGGATCCTCAGGTGAAGGCCGAGGTGATCCAGAAGGTCGAGGCGGTGATCCGCCCCGACGCGATCTTCGCCTCCAACACCTCGACCCTGCCGATCACCGGGCTGGCCAGGACCTCGCAGCGGCCGGCGCAATTCGTCGGCATCCACTTCTTCTCCCCCGTGGAGAAGATGATGCTCGTCGAGATCATCAAGGGCGAGGCGACCGGGGATGCGGCGCTCGCCGCGGCCCTCGATTACGTGCGCCTGATCAAGAAGACCCCGATCGTCGTGAACGATGCCCGCGGCTTCTTCGCCAACCGCTGCGTCGGCGCCTACATCCTCGAAGGGCACAAAATGCTCGCCGAGGGCGTTCCGCCGGCCATGATCGAGAGCGCCGGCCGCCAGGCGGGCATGCCGGTCGGGCCGCTGTCGCTCAACGACGAGGTCGCCCTCGACCTCGTGCTCAAGATCGCCAAGGCCACCGAGGCGCAGGTGGGGCAGGGCGCCGTGGACCCGGCGCAGAAGGCGATCCTGTCGGAGATGGTCGAGAAGCAGGGCCGGCTCGGTCGCAAGAACCGCAAGGGCTTCTACGACTACCCCGAAGGCGCGCCCAAGCGTCTCTGGCCCGGCCTGAAGGACCTGCAGCCGAACCGCCTCGACCCGGACGCCGTCGACTTCACCGAGCTGAAGCAGCGGCTTCTGGTGGTGCAGGCGCTGGAGGCCGCCCGCACCGTCGGCGAGGGCGTGGTCACCGACCCGCGCGAGGCCGATGTCGGCTCGATCCTCGGGTTCGGCTTCGCGCCGTTCACCGGAGGGGCCTTGTCGTACATCGACTTCATGGGTGCGGCGGCCTTCGTCGACCTCGCGCGGACGCTCGAGGCCAAGCACGGCCCCCGGTTCCGGGCACCCGATAACCTGACAGCGATGGCCGCGCGCGGCGGCACCTTCTATGCGGGCGCCGAGAAGCGCGCCGCCTGAGACGGAGGTGCCGGACGCCCGATCGCGGCGTCCGGCAGCTGAGCGAGTTCTTCCAGCAGCACCGCCCGCGCGCAGGCGCCGAAAGCCCGCATCAGCCGTCCACGGGCATGGTCGGGCGGGAACAGCAGGGCGAAATGCACCGGGAGGGCGGGGGCGAAGGGACGGATCGCGATCGGCGAGATCTTCGCCTCCTCGTAGGCGGCCAGCGGGTTCATCACGCTGACCCCGAGCCCGGCCGAGACGAGGGTGCAGATCGATGCACCGAGGCCGGCCTCGGCGGTGATGGTCAGGGTGATCCCGGCTGCCGCGAAGATCGCCTCGGTCCGGTTGCGCAGGGCGCTCCCGAGCGAGGAGGCGACGAAGGGTACGCCGAAAAAATCCGCAGGGGTTAGAAGAGCCTGCGCGGCAAGGGGATGGTCCTGCGGCAGGACGGCGACGCAGGCACGCGTCTCGACATGTTCGCGATGCGCGTCCGGGGCGTCGCCGTACAGCATCGTCAGCGCGGCGTCGCAGAAGCCGGTGGCGAGCCAGTGATTCACGGTCTCGTCGTCGCCGGAATGGATCGCCACGATCACGTCCGGATGCGCGGCGCGGAAGCGCACGACCGCCCGCGCCAGGAGCCCGCCCGCCAGCCGCGGCATCGCGGCCACCCGCAGCCGCTCCGCCCCGAAGGCGCGGATCCGTGCGGCCGCGGATTCGAGGCTGGTCAGCCCCACGAAGGCGCGCTCGACCTCAGCGTGAAACCGCGTGCCGTCGAGGGACGGTACGACCCGACTCCCGCTCCGATCGAACAGGGGCAGGCCCGTGATCGCCTCCAGCTGGGCGATCAGCCGGCTCACCTGCGGCTGCGAGGTGTGGAGCCGGCGGCTCGCCTCGGTCATGGACCCGGTGGCCACAACGGCCCGGAAGGCCTCGATGTGCCGGAAGGTCATGCGCCGCTCGGCCATATCAGATCCGTATGCTCGGCAGGTGAATCGGCATTGGACGCCCGCGCGCGGCCGCTCCTAGGATCGCACGGCAAAGCTTCGGGCCGACTCCCTGGCGGACGGCCCGGCGCTGAACCGGTTCAGACATAGCGACGGGGTTCGGATCGTGTCGAGGACGCTGCCGCTTCTATTGGCCACTCTGTGCTGGGCCGGGCTCGCCGCGCCGTCGGCCGCGGAGGGGCGCCTCGACAAGATCCGCACGACCGGACAGATCAGCCTCGGCTTCCCGGACGCGTCGCCGCCCTTCGGCTTCCTCGACCAGAACGCCAAGCCGGTGGGCTATTCGCTGGAGATATGCGAGCACGTCGCGCAGAAGCTCAAGGCCGCCCTCGGCCTGCCGAAGCTCGAGGTGCGCCACGTGCCGGTGATGTCGGCGACCCGGATCCCGCTGATCAACAACGGCACGATCGACCTGGAATGCGGCACCGCCAGCAACCTGCCCGAGCGGCACAAGCTGGTCTCCTTCGCGCCGACCACCTTCGTGGCGCAGGTGGTGCTGGTGGCCAAGAAGGATACGCCGGTGGATGTGGACGACATCGCCTCGTTCCGCGGCAAGGCCATCTCGGCGCAGGCCGGCGGCGAGACCCAGCGCGTCGCCACCCGGATCAACGTCCGCGACAAGCTCGACATCCAGGTGATGCCGGCCAAGGACACCGCGGAGGTGTTCCTGCTCCTCGAGACCGGCCGCGCGGCGGGCGCCATCAACGACGACGCCCTGGCCCACGCCACGGTGGCCGGCGCCAAGCGGCCCGCAGATTACAAGATCGGCACCAAGGGCCTGGAATTCGCGCCCTACGGGATCCTGGAGCCGAAGGACGACCCGGCCTTCAAGGCGGCCGTCGACAAGGCGGTGATCGAGCTGATTCAGGACGGCACCGTTGCCCGCCTCTACGGCAGGTATTTCGAGCAGCCGATCCCGCCGAAGGGTATAAACCTGGAGTTGCCGATGAGCGACGTGCTCAAGCGGGCCCTGGCTCACCCGACCGATTCCGGCGACGAGGCCGCGTACCGATAGGGTGGCCGGCGAGTCCAAGATGCGAGACGATCTGACCCATACGGCGGACGCGCCGTCCGTCGTCGACCTGCGAAGCGACACCGTCACGCGGCCGACCGAGGCGATGTACGCGCGGATGCGGACGGCACCGCTGGGCGATGACGGGCTCGATGCCGACCCGACCGCCCGCGCGCTGGAGGAGACCGCCGCCGCCATGCTCGGCAAGGCGGCCGGCCTGTTCGTGCCGAGCTGCACGATGGGCAATCTGCTGGCGATCCTTGCCCAGGTCCAGCGCAGCGAGCAGATCCTGCTCGAAGCCCAGGCCCACATGCTCAACACCGAGCGCGGCGCCGCGACCCTGACCGGTGCCTTCCTGTACGGGGTCGCCGGCACGGACGGCGCCATGGACCTCGACCGGCTGGAGGACGCCCTCAGCCCGAATGCCAGCCCGCTCCGGACGGCCATGATCGCGCTGGAGACCTCCCACAACGCCGCCGGGGGCACCGTGCTGCCGCCGGCCCATATGGCGGCGGTCGCAAATCTCGCCCGGGCGCGCGGCATCCCGGTCCATCTCGATGGGGCGCGCCTGTTCAATGCGGCGACGCATCTCGGCGTCGCGCCGGCGGATCTCGCCGCGCATGTCGACACGGTGTCGCTGTGCCTGTCCAAGGGCCTGAGCGCCCCGGTCGGCGCCGTGCTGGCCGGCGACGGGCCGGTCATCGCGGCGGCGCGGCGCCTGCGGAAGATGATCGGCGGGACGCAGCGGCAGGTGGGGATCATGGCCGCGGCCGGCCTCGAGGCGATCACCGTCATGGGTGCGCGCCTCGCCGAGGATCACGACCGAGCCCGGCAGCTGAGCGAGGGGCTGAACGCCCTGCGGCCGCGCCTCTCGGCGACCATGCCGCAGACCAACATCGTGCAGGTCGACCTCGGCCGGACCGGGCGGGATAGCGCGCGCTGGATCACGGATCTCGACGCGCTCGGGATTCGCACGCGCCCCCTCGGCGGGCAGCGGCTTCGGCTCGTCACGCACCGCCACATCGCGGCGGCCGATATCGACCGCGCCGTGGCGGCCTTCCGCACCTGCCTCGACGCGGCCTGAGCGGAATCAGGCCGCGCCCGCGACCCGCGTCTTCGCGCCGAGCATCCGGGCGAGGAGGACGACGTCGGCGGCATTGTCAGAGAGCAGGTCGGTGACGTCGCCGACCTCCAGCGCCTTCACGTGGCGGCAGCGCATGCCGTAGCGGCCGGCGGTGCAGGTGCAGCGCAGCTCCGGGCCGCCCGGCCGCTCCTCCAGGCTGACATGGTAGCGGTTGCCGGTCGAGCCCCGCATGGCGAATCGCAAAGCTGCCGGCTCGTCGGGGAAGGCCGCCAGGGCCCGGCCGCTGATCGTCCCCGGGCCGCGACGCGGTCCTGCCGGGCCGCCGACCGCCCGCGTGACCGGCAGGCCGAGCGCGGCCGCGAGGGCATGCACGTCCGCGACCGCCCGCTCGCGCATCGCAGCCAGGGCGATCTCCGCGCAGGCATAGGCGTCCTCGCCGGCATCGTGATGCTCGAAGCGGATGCCGAGGCGCCGCGCCACTTTGCCGAGCCCGCATCCCTCCGGCGCCGGGAAGACCCGGCGCGCCACCTGGACCGTGCAGAGATACGCGAGATCGGGAACCGCCAGGCCCGCCCGCGTCAGGCCGGCCCGCAGGACGCCAATATCGAAGCTCGCATTGTGCGCCAGGATCAGCCCGCGCCCGAGATCGCCGAGATAGGGCGCCATCACGGTGGCGAAATCCGGCTTGTCGGCGACGTCGGCCGGCAGGATCCCGTGAACCCGGATGTTGCCCGGCGCGAAGCGCATCTCGGGGGGCCGGATCAGATGGCTCTCCCGGCGGACGACCCGACCCTGCGCGATCCAGGCGAGGCCCACCGCGCAGGCGCTGTCACGCCGCTCGTTGGCCGTCTCGAAGTCGAGGGCCAGGACCGTCATCCAGGGTCAACCATGCCGGGTGGGAGTTCTCGGGGTGTTCCCCGCGACGTCTAGGCCGCTCGGATCCGGGCTTCAACCCTGCGCCACCATCGCCAGCCAATCGTCCTCCGACACGACCTGGACGCCGTGCTTCTGGGCGTCCTTCAGCTTCGAGCCGGCCCCCGGGCCGGCCACGACGAGGTCGGTCTTGGCCGAGACCGAGCCGGACACCTTGGCGCCGAGGCGCTCGGCCACCGCCTTGGCCTCGTTGCGGGTCATCTTCTCCAGGCTGCCGGTGAAGACCACGGTCTTCCCCGCGAAGGCGGAGGCCGAGGCGGGCCGCTCCATCGGCTCGACCGCGACCGCGTCGAGCAGAGCCGCGACGGCATCGGCGTTGTGCGGCTCGGAGAAGAACAGGAGCAGGGCATCGGTCGCTACCGGGCCGATCTCCCCGTCATCGGCGAAGACCCGGTAGGCATCCCCGGGACGCTGCGCCGCCGCGCGCGCGATCGCCGCACGCACCGCGTCGACGTCGCCGTAATGGGCAAGGAGGTTCTCGCGCTGGACGGCGCTCAGGCGCGTCCGCTCCTTGGCCGGCGCGGCGTCGTCCTCCGGGAAGCCGAGATCGAGCAGCCGGTCGCGGGTGGTGCCTCCGACGCGCGGGACGGCGGTGAGTTCGACCCAATCCGGTCCGGGCTGCGCCGCCGAGGCCTCCTGGATCGCCGCGATGAGCGTCGGCATGTCGGTGAAACGCTTGGCCAGCGCCTTGGCGGTCGCCTCGCCGATCTGCGGAATGCCGAGGGCGAAGAGCAGGCGATTCATCGGCACGGCCCGGCGTGCCTCGACGGCGGCGAGCAGGTTCTTGATCGCCTTGTCGTCGTCCTCGCCCTTCTTCTTGGCGGCTTTCTTGGGTGGCTCGGCCGTTGCCGAGTCCGCGCGCCGCTCGGCCGAGAGCGCCTCGCGTCGCGCCACGATGGCGGCCTTGAGTTCCTCGAAATCGAGGCGGAACAGGTCGGCGGGCTGGCGCACGAGCCCGGCCTCGAACAGGACCTCGATATAGGTCTCGCCGAACCCCTCGATGTCGAAGCCGTTGCGCGACACGAAGTGCTTCATGCGCTCGACGCCCTGCGCCGGGCAGATCAGGCCGCCGGTGCAGCGGCGCACCGCGTCGGGGCGGCCGGTGCGCGGATTGATGGCGCGGACGGCGCGGCTGCCGCAGGCCGGACAGGTCTCGGGAAACGCATAGGGCTGCGACCCGGCCGGACGCTTGGTGAGGTCGACATCCATGACCTTGGGGATCACGTCCCCGGCCCGCACCACCGTCACGGTGTCGCCGACGCGGATGTCGCGGGGCACGAGGATCGGCTGACCGTCGGCGCCGATCCCCTCCGCGATAGGCTCACGGATAAACTCGCCGTCCGCCCCGACGCCCCTCACGTAGCCCTCGTTGTGGAGGGTGGCGTTGGAGACGACGACGCCGCCGACCGTCACGGGGCGCAGCTTCGCCAGCGGGTTCAGGGAGCCGGTGCGGCCGACATTGATGACGATGTCCTCCATCACCGTCGTGGCTTCCTGCGCGGCGAATTTGTGGGCGAGGGCCCAGCGCGGCGAGCGCGAGACGAAGCCGAGACGCTTCTGCAAGCCGAGGTCGTCGACCTTGTAGACGACGCCGTCGATGTCGTAGCCGAGCCCGGCCCGGTCCGCCTCGATGCGGCGGTAATGGCCGAGCATCGCCTCCGTGTCCGTGAAGGTCTCGGTGCGGGGATTCACCGGCAGGCCCCAGTCCGCGAAGCGCTGGAGGCTGCCGGATTGCGTCTCCGCGATGGGCGCCGACAGCTCGCCCCAGGCATAGGCGAAGAACCGGAGCGGACGGGACGCGGTGATCGCGGGATCGAGCTGGCGCAGGCTCCCGGCCGCGGCGTTGCGCGGGTTGGCGAAGAGTGGCTTGCCGGCCGCTTCCTGCCGGGCGTTGATGGCGGCGAAATCGGCGTGGGACAGGTAGACCTCCCCGCGCACCTCGCAGATCTCCGGCCAGCCGGACCCCGCGAGCGCCGCCGGGATGTCCTGCACCGTGCGGGCGTTGGCCGTGACGTTCTCCCCGACCTCGCCGTCGCCGCGGGTGGCCGCGGTGTCGAGCCGCCCGTTCACGTAGCGCAGCGACAGGGACAGGCCGTCGATCTTGGGCTCGGCCGTGAAGGCGAGGGGTGTCTCGTCGGGCCAGCCCAGGAAGCGACGCACGCGCGCGACGAACTCGGCCACCTCCCCATCGTCGAAGGCATTTCCCAGCGAGAGCATGGGTACGGCGTGCCGCACCTTGGCGAACTTTTCCGAGGGCTTTGCGCCGACCGACGTGCTGGCCGCGCCGGTGCCGGCGAGATCCGGAAAGCGCGCCTCGAGCTCCTCGAGGCGGCGGCGCAGCCGGTCGTACTCGGCGTCCGAGATCTCGGGCGCGTCCTCCTGGTAGTACAGCCGGTCGGCCTCCAGGAGCGCGTCCGACAGCCGCGCGTACTCGGCGCGCGCATCCTCGGCGGTGAGGTCGAGATCGAGCGGATCGGATTTCGTAACGGCCATGGCGGGGTTCTAACGCATCGGCGGCCAACGGGGAGTCGGCCGTGGCGCGCAGTCCCCTGTTCCCTCAAGCATGGGAGTTGAGCAGGCCGCCGTCTCCCGCCATCCGGAACGCCGCCAGGAATGTTGCGGCGACGAGGACGGCGACCCCGTGCAGCGGCAGCAGGGGCGCCAGCCAGCCCGCGACGGCGGTGCCGGCGACCGAGCCCAGATTCATGGCGGCCATGTAGACTTCGAACTGCGTGGCCGCGCCCGGTCGGCCCCGGCTCGACTCGAGCAGGGCCGGCATCAGGGCGACGATCAGCAGGCCGGGCAGCACGCTGGTGAGCGCCAGGATCACCGGTCCCGCCGCCCCGATGAGGCCGGCGCCGATCAGGCTGCCGGCGAGCGCGAAGGTGACGGCGCTTCCCAGGAGCAGCGCGCGCAACGGCGCTGCTGCCCCCGCCCGATCCGACCAGAGACCCACCGCGATGGCGCCGGCCGTGCCGCTCGCCAGGGTCAGGATCGCCTGAAGGCGCGACAGACCGGCGGCATCCCAGCCCTGACGCTGGAGCAGATCGATCGAGAAGGGCAGCTCGAACAGTCCCAGGGCGGCGTCCAGGCCGAAGCACAAGGCGAGCAGACGCAGGGCACGCGGCCGCTGGAGCGCGACGACGGTCCGGCGCAGGAAGCGCCGGACCGGGACGCGGCGCGGTGCCGCTCCGCGGCGCTCGCGGGACAGGAACGCGTCAGTCGGCGCCTCGCGGATCAGCAGCATCGGCAGGCTCGCGAGGATCGCGGCGACGAGCAGCCAGCGGCTGCTCGCGGCGAATCCCCAGGTCGCCAGCATCCAGCCGAAGAGCCCGGCGCTGAGGCTGGTTCCCGCCACGAAGCCCGCGCGCGTGCAGGCGCTGACCCGGCCGAGCTCGTGCGCCGGGACATGGTCCATGATCATCCGGTCGCAGGCGGTGTCGAGCAGCGACGCGAACACGCTGTGAACGAGGAAGACCAGTCCCAAGGCACCGATGGCGTTGCGTTCGACGACGAGGAGGAGCGCGAGACTCGCGAGGCATCCGACGAGCGCTGCGACCGCGAAGGGCCGACGCCGGCCCATTCGCGTGTCGCCGGCCCGGTCCACCCAGGGTCCCCAGAGCAGGGGCTGCAACGTCCAGGGCAGTCCCGCCAGGGCGAAGTGAACGCCGACCTCGGCCGACGAAACGCCCTGCGCCGCCAGATGGTTGGCGAGGGCGGTGAGCGAGAAGCCCGCGATGAGGCCCTGGTAGAGATAGGTGGCGAAGAACACCCCGTAGCGGACCCTTCGCCGGTGCAGGCTCGGCCTGTCCGAGGGGGCGCTGCCGAAACCCGCGGCAATCGGGGTCATCGCGCACGCCGCTCCTTGCGGGAGGCGGGCTTGTTTCCGATGCTGCTCATACCGCCCTCACCGGATGCCCGCCCGTGCCGTTTCGCCCTGCCGACGCTAGCGCCAGCTCTCCGCCCCCGCGAGGCCTCGCGTGAGCGCGGCTCGCGTCTGGATCGTCGATCTCGGGCTTTCTCCGGACCGGCTCCATCGCTGCGACGCCGTACTCGACGGCGCGGAGCGCCTGCGCGCGGACCGGTTCCTGCGGCCGGCGGATCGGGCGCGCTTCGTCGCTAGCCACGCGGCGCTCCGAACGGTGCTCGCCGACGTGCTCGGTCTCCCGCCGGCCGAAGTGGAGATCACGGCCGGCCCCGGCGGCAAGCCGGAGCTCGCGGGTGCGACGCGAGGCGCCTGGCAGTTCAACCTGTCGCATTCCGGAGCGCGGGCGGTGATCGGCATCGCGCGCGACATGCCCATCGGTGTCGATGTCGAGGCCGTCCGGCCGATCGTGGACGCGCTGCGGATCGCGCGGGCGCATTTCGCCGCCGACGAGGTGTCAGCCCTGTCCCGAGCATCCCGGAGCACGGTCGAGCGTGCCTTCTTCGGTCTGTGGACCCGCAAGGAAGCCGTGGTGAAGGCGCTCGGCAGCGGCCTGTCGCTGCCCCTCGACCGGTTCAGCGTCACCGTTCCGCCTGAAGCCCCGCGTCTCCTCCGGGCGGTCGGCGACGGATCCTGGACACTGGACGGCCCGTGGAGTCTCGCGGATCTCGATTGCGGCGCGGACCATCTCGCCACGGTTGCGGTGCGCTCGGCCGCGGTGGCGATCACGAGCCACCGGCTCTCCGACGATTGGCCCGAACATCTCGGCTGAAAAGGCGCAACACCGCGCTTGCGGTGGGGGAAAGGCGCGGCTATACACCCGCTCGCCGGCCTTGGCGGAGACGCGGGACGGCCTTCGGAGTGTAGCGCAGTCTGGTAGCGCACCACGTTCGGGACGTGGGGGTCGCAGGTTCAAATCCTGCCACTCCGACCAAAACTTAGCAGAGACCGGAATGGCTGCCCCGACAGCTATCCCGACAGAAACCCTCTCTGCGGATGCCCTTAGAACCCTCCGCACCTCTCCGCGTCCGACAGCTCGCCGCGGTCCGTGCTTGCCTGCTCTACCCGCAAGGGCTGCGGCACGAGGCTTACCCGTCGGCGATGCCGGTCCTGCTCAAGCTGGGGCTGGTGGTGTCACAATCCGCCCAGGGCCAGGGCCGTGAAATCTCAGCATGGTTCATCACTGAGGCTGGGCGTGCGCACCCCGCGGAGATCGATGGCGCGCTGACAGGGCGCCGTAGGTTGTAGCGATACTGCCACAGACGCTTACCGTAGGTTGTGGTACCTCCGTTTTCGGAGGAAGCCATGACAAACGGCGCAGAAGCAATAATCAGCGCGGTCGCGGCTCTAAAAGAGCTGTTAAAGATAAATGGGCTTAGCGACAAATTCTATATAGAGTTCGATGACAATCTGTCCGGCCGCTCGCTGCATTCGTTCATCGTCAATGGCCTCGGCATAGCCAGCGATCCCAGCGTTTGGCCGCAGGGCGCCCCAGAGTACAAGTTCCTGTGCCGCGATCAGATTGATGTCCTGGGTGCGCGGATTCGATGGCCGATCCAAAGCACGCCGGGCGGGTAGCAGCAGAGGAACCCGGACGGAGCGCGTATCACTCCTGCCTATCGCACGGGACCTCAAACGGCGTTAGGGCGTCGCGCGCGTGCTGCCGCCAGATGTGGCGCTGGACCCAGTTACAGGCCGCCGACGGCTTGATCGTCATGGCTCGTTTCGATCTCGGCCCGCACCGGGGTCGAGACCCGCCTCGTCGGGCTCAGGCCCGTGACGTGGAAACGGCGCCATGGGCACGCTCGCCACCAATAGCGCGATCATCTCGGAATACGAGTTCAAGAGAATCGCGGGCGGCTCACCCGTGATTTGCTGCCACCGCGTAACGAAGACATTCGTCGGAAGATCGGCGACCGCTTCCGCCGCCGTCGCGAGGGGGTCTTTCTCAGGCGGCGCGGAGGAGACCATGCGCCTCCAACGGCCTCGATCAGGATTTGGCCTTCGCCTCCGTCCAGGATGGTGAATCGAAGGTTTTTCGATCTGAAATGGGTCTGGGTGCCGCGACGAAGCGGTCAGTCGCGGTGGAGGCGGCGTGATGGCTCCGCGCATGCCCGTGTCCCTGGTCGAGCAAACCCACGGGGGTGCGCCGTCGCCCGGTGTCGCAGGCTGCGACGCGGGCGGCGGAATGGCGTATGGAGCCCGCCGATGGACGCGCCGTCTCACCGCCCGATCGACCACCCGTCAGCATGGAGCGGTTTCGCCCGCACCTTCGTCGTGGCCGCCGCAATCATGGGCCTGGCGGCGATCGGCCTCGTGGCCGCAATCGACCCCTACGGATTGCGGGCCGCGCCCGGTCGTCCGCCGGGACCGATCATGGACACCAATCAACGGCTCTCCTACCCGCAGATCGCCCGCGGCGGTCCGTTCGACGCGGCGGTCTTCGGGACCTCGACCGCACGTCTGCTCGACCCGGTCGCGCTGGACGCGGCCTTCGGCGTGCGGTTCGCCAATCTGGCTATGAATGCCGCCACCCCCGATGAGCAGACCCGCCTCGCCGGATTGTTCCTGGCACGCAGGCCGATCCGCGCGGTCCTGTTCGGCCTCGACGCCACGTGGTGCGCCGCCGATCCGCCGGCCCGAACCGCGAACGCCTTTCCGGACTGGCTCTACGCGGACGGAGCGCCGGGGGACGTGTTGCGGCAGATGAGCTTGCGCTCAGTCACGACGGCCGTCGGAGCCGGGTTCGCAGATCTCGGGCTGGCACGGGCGAGGATCCGCGGCGACGGCTATGCGGTGTTCACGCCATCGGAGGCGCGCTACGACCTCGACCGCGCGCGGGCGCATATCCGAGCGGGGGCCGTCGAGTCATCCGCCGCGGACGCACCGGGCGCCCCGATGCCGGCCCTCGCCCATCTCGACGATCTGCTCGGCCGCGTGCCGGGGGAGGCGCTGAAGATCGTGGCGTTCATGCCGGTCCATGCGGCGGCGCAGGGAGCACCGGACTCTGCAGCGGGCCGGCGCGAGGCGGCTTGCAAGGCGCGCACCGCGATGATCGGGAAACGCCGCGGCGCCGTCGTGGTGGATTTCCGCCGGATCTCGCCGCTCACGACCGAGGACGCGAATTACTGGGACGCGCTCCATTACCGTTTACCCGTGGCGGCGCGGCTCGTCTCGGATCTGAAGGCTGCCGTCGCGACGGGCCATGACGATCCGGACGGAGTCTACCGCGTGCTGGCACATCCCTGAATTGGGCGGTCAGGCGGCGGCGCGCTCGGACCGGGCCCAACCCGCGCGGGTGCTGGTGCAGTAATCCGCGTAGCGGCCGTCCCGGATCGCCACGCGGGCGCCGGCCATCAGGTCCTGATAATAGGCGAGGTTGTTCCAGGTCAGGAGCATCATCCCGAGGATCTCGTTCGACCGAACGAGGTGGTGCAGATAGGCGCGGGAGTAATCCCGGGCCGCCGGACAGGTCGAGGCCTCGTCGAGCGGCGCGGTGTCCTCGGCGTGGCGGGCATTGCGCAGGTTGACCCGTCCGTGGCGCGTATAGGCGAGGCCGTGCCGGCCGGCGCGAGTCGGCATCACGCAGTCGAACATGTCGATGCCGCGGGCGACCGCGCCGAGGATGTCGTCCGGCGTACCGACGCCCATCAGGTACCGGGGCTTCGCCGCCGGCAGATGCGGCTCCACCGTCTCGATCATGGCGAACATGACCTCCTGGGGCTCGCCCACGGCGAGGCCGCCTACCGCGTAGCCCTTGAGATCGAGATCCGTCAGCGCGCGCGCGCTCTCGACGCGCAGGGCCGGCACGTCGCCGCCCTGGACGATGCCGAACATGGCCCGCCCGGGCTGCTCGCCGAACGCGACGCGGCAGCGCTCGGCCCAGCGCAGGGACAGATGCATGGCCTTCTCGATGGCCGCATGGTCGGCCGGCAGGCGCACGCATTCGTCGAGCTGCATCTGGATGTCCGAGCCGAGCAGACCCTGGATCTCGATGGAGCGCTCCGGGCTCATGTGGTGGGCGGTGCCGTCGATATGCGAGCGGAAGGTCACGCCCTGCTCGTCGATCTTCCGCAGGGCGGAGAGGGACATCACCTGGAAGCCGCCGGAATCCGTCAGGATCGGCCGATCCCAGTTCATGAAGCGGTGCAGGCCGCCGAGCCGGGCCATGCGCTCCGGGCCGGGCCGCAGCATCAGGTGATAGGTGTTGCCCAGCACCACGTCGGCGCCGAGGTCGCGGACCTGATCGGGATACATCGCCTTGACGGTCGCGGCGGTGCCCACCGGCATGAAGGCCGGTGTGCGGATGGTGCCGCGCGGCGTCGTGATGACGCCGGTTCGGGCGGTGTCGTCCTGCGCCAGCAGGTTGAATCCGAAGGGAACGCTGTCGGTCATGGGATGTCCGCGCGCGGGCCCGGGAAGAGCAGGCTGGCGTCGCCGTAGGAGTAGAACCGGTATCCCGCCTCGATCGCGTGCGCGTAGGCCGCGCGCATCGTCTCCAGTCCGGAGAAGGCCGAGACCAGCATGAACAGCGTCGAGCGCGGCAAGTGGAAGTTGGTCACGAGCGCGTCGACCGCGCGGAACCGATAGCCCGGCGTGATGAAGATCTCGGTCGGCCCCGAGAAGGGCGCGAGCGTCCCGTCCGGGCCGGCGGCGCTCTCCAGAAGGCGCAGCGCCGTGGTGCCCACCGCGACGATCCGGCCCCCCGCGGCCCGCGCCGCGTTCAGGGCGTCGGCCGTGGCGGCGTCAAGGATGCCGATCTCCGCATGCATGCGGTGTGCGTCGGTATCCTCGGCCTTGACCGGCAGGAAGGTCCCGGCGCCGACATGCAGCGTGACGTGGTGGCGCCGTAGACCGGCGGCATCGAGATCGGACAGCAGCGCCTCGGAGAAGTGCAGGCCCGCCGTCGGCGCCGCGACCGCTCCCGGATGCCGGGCGTAGACCGTCTGGTAGTCGGTGGTGTCCCGGGTATCCGTGGCGCGCTTGCCCGCGATGTAGGGCGGCAGCGGCAGGGCGCCCTCGGCGGCGATGGCGGCGTCGAGCTCGGGCCCGGACCGGTCGAAGGCCAAGACGATCTCGCCGGCCTCGGCCTTCTCGATGACGGTGGCGCCCAGTGCGCCGAAGCGCAGTGCATCGCCCGGAGCGAGTCGTTTCGCCGGCCGGGCGAAGGCGCGCCAGCGATCCGGGGCTTCGCGCAGGTGAAGCAACACCTCCGTGCGCTGGCCCGGGGCGCCGGGACGCGTGCGGACACCGTTCAGCCGCGCGGGGATCACCTTCGTGTCGTTGAAGACCAGGGCATCGCCCGCCCTGAGGGCGCCGGGAAGGTCGCGCACGGTCTGGTCGGCCGGCGGCAGGCCGGGTTGCACCACGAGCAGCCGCCCGGCATCGCGCGGCTCGGCCGGGCGCAGGGCGATGCTGGTTTCCGGCAGGTCGAAATCGAAGAGGTCCACGCGCATCGCCGGCTGCCTGCACCGAACGGCACGCGGTTTCAACCGCGGAACCGCCGGGGAGTGCGCCCGTTTCCGCGTCACCGAGACGCGAGGTCTTCGATCCATGCCCTGGTACGCCGTTCGCCCCCGTGATGACGCCGACCCCCGCTGGCCGCTGCCCGGCACAGCCGAGATCGTGCTGAAGGCCGAGGATCCCGAAGCCGCCCGCGCGAAGTTCGAATCGGCCTATCCGAGCCAGCCCTTCGGCAGCCCCGGCGTCCCCGTTCCGGATACCGGTGCCGGCAGCTTCCGCGGTGATCCGGACGCGCTGGTCGTCGCCGAGACGGGCGAGCCGCCGGCGTCGCGGGATCGCCCCGCGTGACGACCCGCGTGCCCCCCCGCGCGCCACGCCGGTCCATCACCCTGGACGGCCAGCTCCTCGGTTATTGGGAGCGTGAGGCCGCTCGGTTGGAGACCCTGGCCGCCGCGACGCGCTTCGCTTGGCAGCGTCGGCGCTATCTCCGCAAGGCCGAGGTCGCCCACGCCAAGGCGGAGCTGAGCCGACGGCGCGAGGTTGCCCGGGGCCGCGAGACCCCGTCGGAGACATAGCCGCGGCTAACACGTTTTCGACGGTCTCGAACCTTTGCCGTGGCCTTGGCCGCGGCGGGTGCCGTATGGGCGCGGCGTCACCCCAACGGCGCAATCCATGGACCGCACCCAGAAAGCCGCCCTCTTCAGCGCGGGCATCGGCCTCGCCGTCACGGCGCTGAAATTCTACGCCGCGTGGCTCACGGGCAGCCTCGCCCTGTACTCCGACGCTCTGGAGAGCATCATCAACGTGGTCGCGGCCGTGGGCGCCTTCGTGGCCCTGCGGGTCGCCGCGCGTCCGGCCGACGAGGACCATCCCTACGGACATCACAAGGCCGAGTTCTTTTCCGCGGTGATCGAGGGCGCGCTGATCGTGGTGGCTGCGCTGCTGATCCTGCGCGAATCCTATTCCGGGCTGCTCGCTCCGGAGCCCCTCGACGCGCCCCTGATCGGCCTCGCGATCAACTTCGGGGCCGGAATCATCAACGCCGCCTGGGCGGTGGCACTCATGCGGTGGGGCAAGCGCTGGCGTTCGCCGGCTCTGATCGCCGATGCGCGTCACGTCTTCGCCGACGTTGTCACGTCCTGCGGCGTCCTTGCCGGCGTCGGCGCCGTCATCCTGACCGGATACCCGGTCCTCGACCCCGTCGTGGCCGGGCTGGTGGCGCTCAACATCCTCTGGTCGGGCTTCCGCATGGTCCGGGAATCGGTGGACGGCCTGATGGATCGGGCCGCCCCGGCCGAGATGGTGAGCCAGATCCGGTCGCTCATCTCGCAGCACGGTGAGGGCGCGCTGGAGGCGCACGACGTGCGCACCCGCTCCGCCGGTCAGGCCACCTTCATCGATTTCCACCTCGTCGTCCCCGGGGCCATGACCGTCGAGGATTCCCACGCGATCTGCGACCGGCTGGAGACCGCCTTGGAGACGACGATCCCCGGCGCCGTGGTGACCATCCATGTCGAGCCCGGCGAGGAGGCGAAGGCCCGGGGATTGCCCGTGCTGTAGGGCCCGGTCAGCTCCAGGCGTGGAGCGGCGGGTTCACGCCGTTCAGGGCGTGGTTGCCCACGATCGCGTATTTCCAGCGGACCGGATCGTGCAGCGTGTGCGTGCGGGCGTTCCGCCAGTGCCGGTCGAGGTTCTCCGCCGCCAGGGTCGAGCGGGTGCCCGACAGCTCGAAGAGCTTGTTTGACGCCGCCAAGGCCACCTCGGTGGTGAGCACCTTTGCCTCGGCCACGGCGATCTGTGCCGCGGCGACCGCCTCGGCATCGGGTCGCGCTACGGCCGCGTCGAGGACGAGCCCGGCCCGGTCGAGCAGCGCTTCGGCGGCGTGCTGCCGGATGGTCAGATCGCCGATCGCGTGGATCGTGTAGGGATCGTCCGAGGCCCGTTCCAGCCCGCTATCGATCCAGGGGCGGGCCTTGTCGCGAACGAAGCGAATCGTGTCGTCCAGGGCCTCGCGGCCGATCCCGGCATCGACGGCCGCCTGGATAATCTGGAACACCGCGCCGTCGGCGGTGGGCGCCTCGTAGCCCTTCCAGGCGGGGACGAGATGGCTCTTGGGAACCCGCACGTCCTCGATCAGCACGGTCCCGCTGGCCGTACCGCGCTGGCCGAAGCTCGACCAGTCGTCGATTACCGTCAGGCCGGGCGCGTCCCGCTCGGCGATGGCGTACCAAGCACGCCCGTCTCCATCGAGCGCCACGATCGGCACGAGATGCGCGAGAAGGGCGCCCGTGGCGTAGAATTTCTGGCCCCGCACGACGACGTGGTCGCCGTCATCGGTGAAGCGTGTGTCGAAATCGGCCGCCCGCTTGGTGCCGCGCTCCGAGAAGGCGTTGCCGAACCGCGTTCCGCGCAACACCTCCGAGAAGAGCAGGTGCTTCTGCGCCTCGTCCGACACGGTCCGGATGGCCGCCAGGATGCCGAGATGGTTCTGGGCGATCTGCGCGATCGATGGATCGGCAGCCGCAAGGATGGCGATCACCTGGGCCAGGGTCCGGTAGGAGACCTCCGGGCCGCCATACGCCCGCGGCACGTTGATCGACCAGAGGCCGCTCTGAGAGAAGGCGTCGAGTTCCGCCAGCGGTCGTGCGGCGTGGCGGTCCCGCTCCGAGGCGCCGCCCCGGAACGCGGCAGCCAGCCGCTGGGCGACGGCCAGCGCCTCGGCATCGTCACGGATCACATGGGCGGGGGAGGGCGGTCGCGCGGGGCCGGGAGCGCCCTGACGGCGCTCCGGCGCGAGCGTGCGCGCATCGACGGCGATGTTCATGGCTCACTCCAGTCAGGCAGGATACGGATCGGCGTGCGACGCTCAGGCTGCCTCGGCATGCCGGTTCCGGGCGGCCTCGAGGGCGCGGACCCGGGGGATCACGTGCGCGCCGAAATACGCGACGTCTTCCTGGAAGTGCAGGAAGGCCAGCAGCGCGAGGTCCGCACCGGCATCCTTCAGCGCCAGGATCCGCTCGGCGATCTGGTCGGGCGTGCCGATCAGGTTGGTCTTGAAGCCGTCGTTGTACTGAACGAGATCCTCGAAGCTCGACTTCGCCCAGTTGCCTTCGCCTTCGGGCGAGGCCTTGCCGGCATTCTTCACCTCGTGGCCGAAAGCCTTCACGGCCTCGGGATCGGCATTGTCGATGATCTCCTGAAGGACGGCGCGGGCTTCCTCCTCCGTGTCGCGGGCGATCACGAAGGCGTTCACGCCGATCCGGGGATAATTGCCGGTCTCGGCCGACTTGGCGCGGATGTCGTCCACCTGGGCCCGGATCGTCTCCGGCGTGCCGCCATTGGTGAAGTACCAGTCGGAGACGCGGGCCGCCATGTCGCGCGCCGCCCGCGACGAACCGCCCTGGAAGATCTCAGGCAGCGGCTGGGCGGGCTTCGGCTTCAACGTGTAGTCGCTGTAGCGATAGAAATCGCCGCGGAAGGTGAAGTTGTCCTGCGTCCAGATCCCGCGCAGGCTCCGGATAAATTCCTCGGACCGGCGGTAACGCTCGTCATGATCGAGCCAGGGCTCGCCGATGGCCCGGAACTCTCCCGAGAACCAGCCGGACACGATGTTCACCGCGATGCGCCCCTCGGTGAGCTGCGAGATCGTGGCGATCTGCTTGGCGGCGAGGGTCGGATGCCACGGTCCGGGCAGAAGGGCGGCGATGACCTTGAGCTTGGTCGTCGCGGCAAGCAGGGCGTGGCTGAAGGCCACCGATTCGTGCTGGTACTCAGCCCCGTAGCCGGCGGTGAACCGGATCTGCGTCAGCCCGTACTCGAACCCCGCCGCCTCGGCGATCTGGGCCAGCTTTCGATTGTACTCCGCATCCCAGCTCGTCCGCTGCGGGATCTTGCTGATCACGAGCCCACCGGAAACGTTGGGCACCCAGTAGGCGAAGCGGATCGGCTCGCGCCGCGGGTCATCGGCGAAATGGCTTGTCATCCGGCGCTACCTCAGTTGCACGGCGGCCATGCGCCGTGTCGTCTTTGGAAGATCGCCGCGAACTGAATACACTATGCACTGCGCGGCCGATCGATCCAGAACACAGAAAGTATTCTGGAGCGACGGCGCGCGGTCAAAGGAACGGGTTGCTGTTTTTCAGCCGGACCCCGCGAGACTTTTCCTCGCCGGGAGCCAAAGAGTTCGATTTTGTCCTAGGCCGCCCGGGGCTCGGCCGAATCGTGCAGGCGGCGCCACGCGAAGACCGAGAAGACGCCGATCAGACAGGCGGCGAGGCCGAACCACGTGAACGCGTATTGCAGATGGTTGTTGGGGAGGTCGACGCGCAGCTGACCGCCCCGTGGCCAGGTCGTCTGTCCCGGGACGGCATCGGCCTCGATCAGGTAGGGCGCCACTGCGCCGAGGCCGCGGGCCGCGGCGATGCCGGCGATATCCCGATTGAACCACTCGCCACGGGCCGGGTCGGGCTCCGGCACGAACATCCCCCGGGCCTCGCTGGACCGGAGGATTCCAGTGACCGTCGTCGGCCCCTCGATCAGGCCATCCCGACGATCACCCTGCGCCTTCAGTTCCGTGGGCACGAAGCCCCGGTTGATCAACACGATGCTGTCGTCGTCGCGGCGCAGGGGCGTGAGAACATAGAAGCCTTGCAGGGCGCGTCCCGGCGTCTCGCCGGCTGCCAGGCCGTGGACGAGGGTCTCCCGGTCGTTGAGGAAGCGCCCGGAGACCCGGACATGCCGAAACTCGTCACGCTCCGGATTCCAGGCCTCCGGCGTTGGGGGCGCCACGGGCTCGGCCCGGCTTTGCCGAACGATCCGCGCGATCAGGTCTTCCTTCCAGCTCTTGCGTTCGAGCTGCCATGTCCCGAGGCCGAGCAGGATGGCCAGAGCGATCAAGGACGCGATTCCCGGCGCGACGAGATCGCGCCAGGCAGCCCGTTTCGTTTCGGCAGCGGTCACGGCTCGAAGCGCCCTTCCTCGGCCCGATTGCTGAACTGAAGGGCGACCAGAAGGCCCTTGAGCGGTCGAACCAAGATCAGGCTGAGCCCGACGGAGAGTGTCAGTGCCACCGTGGCGTGAACCCAGATCGGCGGCTCGTAGGTGATCTCCAGCCACAGGGCGAGGCCCACGACGATGAGGCCGACGATCGACATCACGAAGAAGGCCGGCCCATCCGCGGAGTCGAAATGCGCGTAGTCGAGGCCGCAGGCCTCGCAGGAGGGGCGCAGGGTGAGAAACCCCTTGAACAGATGGCCCTCGCCGCAACGCGGGCACCGGCCGCGCAGGCCGGTGGGGATCGGGGGCGGCGGCGAATAGGTTCGGTTGTCCACGGGCATACTCCAGAACAGCTCCGCGCGGACCCCGGTCGTCCCGCGCCCGGGCCGTCCTATCCGATATGGGGATCACGAAGCGTCGGAAATGCAAAAGGGCGGCCTGAGCCGCCCTTCGCAGGTCCGCCATGCATCGGCGGGATGCTTCGGTCTCAGTGAGCGCCGCCGCCGTGGAAGACGCCCGAGCCCCACACGTAGATGGCGGCGAACAGGAACAGCCACACGACGTCGACGAAGTGCCAGTACCAGGCGGCGAACTCGAAGCCGAGATGCTGGCGCGGGGTGAACTGGCCCGCATAGACGCGGAACAGGCAGACCGCGAGGAAGATCGTGCCGATGATGACGTGGGCGCCATGGAAGCCCGTCGCCATGAAGAATGTCGACGCGTAGATGCTTCCCGAGAAGCCGAATTCGGCGTGGCTGTACTCGTAGGCCTGGCAGGCTGTGAACAGAACGCCGAGGATGATCGTCAGCCACAGGCCGTATTTCAGGCCCTTGCGGTCGCCCTCAATCAGCGCGTGGTGGGCCCAGGTCACCGTGGTGCCGGAGGTCAGCAGGATCAGCGTGTTGAGGAGCGGCAGATGCCAGGGATCGAAGGCCTCGATACCCTTCGGCGGCCACACGCCGCCGGTAAACTCCACACGCGAGACCTGGATGGGATCGGCGGTGTAGAGCGCGGCCTCGAAGTAGGCCCAGAACCACGCGACGAAGAACATCACCTCGGAGGCGATGAACATCATCATGCCGTAGCGGTGGTGCAGCTGGACGACGCGGGTGTGATCGCCGGAATTGGCCTCGTGGGCGACGTCCCGCCACCACGAGAACATCGTGTAGAGGACGCCGATCGTGCCGGCCCCGAAGATGTAGGGGCCTGGGCTCAAGGTCCCGATCTGGAGGCTCTTCATCCAGAACACGGCGCCGAACGCCATCAGGAAGCCTGAAAAGGCCCCGATCAACGGCCACGGGCTCGGACTCAGGATGTGATAGTCGTGATTCTTGGCGTGCGCCTCGGCCATCGTCCCGTCGCTCCTCACCCTCGTGCCCCGCGCCGTTCCCGGCATCCGGCCTTACGCTGTTCGTTGCTTGCTCTTGGCCGGGCGCGGCCGACACCACACCCAAGCTTGCCCGAACGTTTAGTCGGTGCAGCCCCGTCTTGTCACGGGTCCGCGATCAGAAATCGCCCTTCGTCTCCGAAGAACCGGACTTCGCCACCGTCGCCTTGACCGGCTGGCCGTTCTTGGAGGCAAAGTACGTGTAGGATAGCGTCATCTCCGAGAGATGCGCGGTGTTCGAATCGTCCCGGACGGCCGGATCGACATAGAACACCACGGGCACGTCCAGTGTCTCGCCGGGCTGAAGCGTCTGCTCGTTGAAGCAGAAACAGGCGATCTTGACGAAATAGCCGCCCATCAGGCCGGGCTGGACGTTGAAGGTGGCCACACCCGCCGACGGTGCGCTGCCGACGTTCTGCACCCGGAAGAAGACAGTCTTCGTCTCGCCGAGCTTCGCTTCGACGCGGCTCACTTCCGGGACGAACTTCCAGGACAGCCCCGGTGCGACGTTCGTGTCGAAATGCACGACCATGCTGTCGTCGGTGCGTGCCGCGGAGGCGGTGAGCGCCGGCCCCTGGCGGGGCGTTCCGTCGTAGCCAGTCGCCTTGCAGAACGCGTTGTAGAGAGGGACCGACGCGAAGGCGAGGCCGACCATGCCAACGGCGAGACCGGCGCAGGCGATGGCGGTACGCTTGGCGCCGCGACCCGGACCGGAAGGGGCAGCTGTCATCGCGAACTCCTCAGAGCGGCCGGCTCAGGATCTGCGGTCCGAGCTTGACGATCGTCAGCACGAAGAACAGCAAAACCCAGGCGCCGAGGGCCAGCGCGATGGCCACGGAGCGCTTCCGGCGGCGCGCCTCCTCCTCGGGGGTGAGTGGCCGGTACTGGATCTCGGGATCCGCCATGGCGCTCAGCCCAGGACCGGGCGGAACAGACCGAAGCTCTGCTCGGCCAGGAGCGCCGAGAACAGCGCGAACAGGTAGAGGATCGAGAAGCCGAACATGCCCATGGCGGCACGCTTTTCGGCATCGCCCTCGCGGTTCCGGAGAACCCGGATGCTGAAGGCCACCATACCGAGGCCGCCCACAAGGCCGACCACCGCGTAGACGAGGCCGCCGAAGCCGAGCGCGACCGGCACGAGGCCGAGGGGCGCGAGGAGCAGCGAGTACCACACGATCTGGCGGCGGGTGGAGGCCGGGCCGGCGACGTTCGGCATCATCGGGATGCCGGCGCGGGCGTACTCGTCGGCCTTGATCAGGGCGAGCGCCCAGAAGTGGGGCGGGGTCCAGATGAAGATGATGGCGAACAGGATCAGGGACTCGATGCCCACCGAGCCGGTCACCACCGCTTGACCGATGACCGGCGGCAGGGCGCCCGCGGCGCCGCCGATGACGATGTTCTGCGCCGTCGCCCGCTTCAGCCACATGGAATAGACCACCGCGTAGAACACGATGGTGAAGGCCAGGAGCGCCGCGGCCAGCCAATTGGCGGTGAGGCCCAGCACCAGGACGGACGCGACCGACAGGAACAGGCCGAAGCCGAGGGCTTCCTCCGACGTGATCTTGCCCGCAGGGATCGGCCGCGTCGCCGTGCGGCTCATCACGGCGTCGATATCCGCGTCCCACCACATGTTGAGGCAGCCGGAGGCACCGGCGCCGACCGCGATGGCGAGCAGCGAGATCGCGCCGATCGCCGGCTGCACGTGCCCGTGGGAGACCACCATGCCGACCAGGGCGGTGAAGATGACGAGGACCATCACCCGCGGCTTCAGCAGGGCGAAATAGTCCGGAACGTCGCCGCCGGCGCTCGTGAGGGCCGGGGCGGGGACCTCCGGTCCGATCGTGTTCGTCAGGCTCGTCATCGCGTCTGCCGCTGCTGTGTCGGCGCCCGGCCGCGCGCGTCACGGCCGAGTCGGTTCTCGAATTCGACGTGTTCCAAGAGTCGGCGTGAGCGGGGCCCAGGACGTCGTCCTCGGCCCGTGCGGATCGCCCTCAACGCTCGCCCTTGCCGGCAGGTCGGCCGACCGGCCTCCGGGGAAGGGCGAGGGCCGCGGATGCGGCCCTCGCGAGGTCTCTATCAGTGCGCGCCCGGCTCGTCGACGATGCGGGGCAGCGTCTCGAACTGGTGGAAGGGCGGCGGGGAGGAGAGCGTCCACTCGAGGGTGGTGGCGCCTTCGCCCCACGGGTTGTCCGCGGCCCGCTCCTTGGAGCGGAAGGCCAGGACCACGCCGATCACGAACACGAACATGCCGAGGCCGAAGATGTGGCCGCCGTAGGTCGACACCTTGTGCCACTGGGCGAAGGCATCCGGATAGTCGGCGTAGCGACGCGGCATGCCGGCGAGGCCGAGGAAGTGCATCGGGAAGAACAGGACGTTCGCGCCGATGAAGGCCAGCCAGAAGTGCAGCTTGCCGGCCCACTCGGGGATGATGTGGCCGGTCATCTTCGGGAACCAGTAGTAGACACCGGCGAAGATGATGAACACGGCACCCAGGGACAGCACGTAGTGGAAGTGCGCGACCACGTAGTAGGTGTCGTGCAGGTACTTATCGACCGCCGAGTTGGCGAGCACGACGCCGGTGACGCCGCCGACGGTGAACAGGAAGATGAAGCCGACCGCCCAGTGCATCGCCGCGGTGAAGCGGATCGAGCCGCCCCACATCGTGGCGATCCACGAGAAGATCTTCACGCCCGTGGGGACCGCGATCACCATCGTGGCGAACACGAAGTAGGACTGCGTCTGGAGCGACAGGCCGACCGTGTACATGTGGTGCGCCCACACGACGAAGCCGACCACGCCGATCGCCACCATGGCGTAGGCCATCGCGAGGTAGCCGAAGACGGGCTTGCGCGAGAACGTGGCGATGATGTGCGAGACGATGCCGAAGGCCGGCAGGATCATGATGTACACTTCGGGGTGACCGAAGAACCAGAACAGGTGCTGGTACAGGATCGGGTCACCGCCGCCGGCCGGGTCGAAGAAGGTCGTGCCGAAGTTGCGGTCAGTGAGCAGCATCGTGATGGCGCCCGCCAGAACCGGCAGCGAGAGCAGCAGCAGGAAGGCGGTCACCAGCTCGGCCCAGGCGAAGAGCGGCATCTTGTGCAGCGTCATGCCCGGGGCACGCATGTTCAGGATCGTGGTGATGAAGTTGATCGCCCCGAGGATCGAGCCGGCGCCGGAGAGGTGCAGGGCGAAGATCGCGAAGTCCACGGCCGGGCCGGGATGGCCGGCGGTCGAGAGTGGCGGGTAGACGGTCCATCCGGTGCCGGCGCCGGACGCGCCGGGCGCGCCCTCGACGAACAGCGAGCACAGCAGGGAGCAGAAGCCCGCCACCGTGAGCCAGAACGAGATGTTGTTCATGCGCGGGAACGCCATGTCGGGCGCGCCGATCATGAGGGGCACGAACCAGTTGCCGAAGCCACCGATCAGCGCCGGCATCACCATGAAGAACACCATGATGAGGCCGTGTCCCGTGACGAACACGTTGTAGGTCGCGGGATTCGAGAAATACTGCAGGCCGGGCGCCTCCATCTCCATCCGGATGCCGAAGGAGAGGAACGCGCCGATCATGCCGGCGCAGAAGGCGAACAGCAGGTAGAGGGTGCCGATGTCCTTGTGGTTCGTCGACAGGAACCAGCGGGCGAAGAACGATGGCTTGTGGTCGTGGACCTCGTGGGCCCCGGCATGGGCTGCGGCTGTAGCCATGGATTCGAATGCCTTGTGAATCTGATGGGTTCGGTTCGGTCAGCCGGGGCTCAGCGGGCCTCGGCGAAGCTCGTGCCGTTGTCGATGCGGGCGTACTTGGTCTTCGCCTCCTTCAGCCATTCGGCATAGGCCTGCTCGCTGACCACGCGGACCACGATCGGCATGTAGGCATGGCGCTGGCCGCACAGCTCCGAGCACTGACCGTGGAAGGTGCCTTCCTTGTCGGCCTTGAACCACATCTGATTCAGGCGGCCGGGAACGGCGTCGATCTTGAAGCCGAAGGCCGGCATGGCCCAGGAATGCAGCACGTCGGCAGCGGTGACCTGGATCTTCACGATCTTGTTGACCGGAACGACCATCTCGTTGTCGGTCTGGAGCAGGCGCGGCTGCTTGTCCTCGTCGATGTTGGCGTCGAAGGTGAAGCCGCCGCCGGCCTCGGTCTGCGGGTACTCGTAGGACCAGTACCACGCGTGGCCGATGACCTTGACGATCATGTCGGCCTTCGGATCCGAGAGCTGCGTGCGCAGCAGGCGGAAGGACGGGATTGCGACGGCGACCAGGATCAGCACCGGCACGATCGTCCAGGCGATCTCGATGGCGGTGTTGTGCGTGGTGCGCGACGGCGTCGGGTTCCGCTTCTCGCTGAAGCGGTAGATGCACCAGAGGATCAGCCCCAGGACGAAGACGGAAATCCCGAGGGACAGCCAGTGCAGGCCGATTTCGAAGTTCAGGATGTCGCGCGCGTTGTCGGTGACCGGAATCTGCCGGTCCATCTCCCACGGCACGGGCTGACCGAAGCCCGCAGCCTGCGCGCCTGATATCGGGAAGAGCAGGGCGCCGAGAGCGGCGAGGCTCCAGAGTGACCGGTTGATCGTCCGCACCGTCCGCATCTGCCTCTCGTGGCTCCCTTGAACTATCTGGCTGCCGCCGAACCGTCCCGTCTTGACTGCGTGCGGGATTGTACCGACGTGACGGAGTACCGGTTGTGTCACCCGGCATTATCCGACCGGGGCTTCAGACCACAAGGGCCGGCGAGGTGCAACCGCACAAGCGTCGCATCGCGCGCTTTCCAGCCAGTTGGCGGTGTCTCGTGGCGTCGGCGCACTAGGGAACGGCGAAATCATTCACGGTCGCATGGCGCGGGGGATGAGCCATCGCCGGCCGTTCGTATCACCCCATCGGAGTTCGAGATGTCGACGGAAACCGGAAGTCGAACGTCCGGTCTGCCGCCCTGCGCGGTGCCGGTGTCCATGCAGGTGATGGCCTATGACGGCTCGGCGCCGAAGCCGGACATGCGGGCGCTCGCAGCGGAGGCGCCGGTCAACCTCGTCTACGGCAGCGTGCCGCACGCGGTGATGATGGCGACGCCCGCCGATCTGGAGGATTTCGCCTACGGGTTCAGCCTCACGGAAGGGATCGTGGACAGCGTGGACGAGATCCGCGCGACCCGGGTCGAGATGGCCGAGGACGGCCTGCGCCTTCACGTCGATCTGGCGCCCGGTCGGCTTCGCGAGCACTTGGCGCGCAAGCGCGCCATCAGCGGCCGGACCGGTTGCGGCGTCTGTGGCATCGAGGATCTAGCGCAACTGCCGCGGGCCGGGGGGCGGGCCGCGTCCGAAGTCCGGATCGCTCTACCGGCCATTGCCCGAGCGCTCTCCGAGCTGGATCGGGCGCAGGTGCTCGGCGCGGAGACGCGCGCCGTTCACGCGGCGGCCTGGGCTCGCCGCGACGGCAGCCTCGCGGCGGTCCGTGAGGATGTCGGCCGCCACAACGCCCTCGACAAGCTGATCGGCGCCCTGATGCGGGCGGGCACGCCCGCGGACGAGGGCTTTCTCGTCATCACCAGCCGCTGCTCGTTCGAGATGGTTGAAAAGGCCGCACGGCTCGGCGCGGCTGTGATCGTCGCCATCTCGGCACCCACGTCGCTGGCCCTCGAACGTGCCCGATCCTATGGCCTGACGCTCTGCGCCATCGCGCGAGCCGATACCGTCACGGTCTTCACGGGCGCAGAGAGGCTGACCGCCGGCGGCTGAGCACCGGCGGGTGACGCCGAGGCCGGAGCCTGCGCGCCTATTCGGACGGGCCCGGGACGATGGTGGCGCCGCCGATCACCCGCACCGGCTTCTTGTCCGACGGCGGGTCCTTCCAGTCCTTCACGGCCGGCTTGGCCGCGTCCGCGACGGGGCCTCCGGCCGGCTTCGAGGGTGCTGCAGCAGGCGTCGTCGGGGCCGGCGAGGGGGATTTCTCGATCGATGCCGCCTTGGTCTCGGGCGCCGAGGGCGGATTCGGATCGCTCTTGGCCGTGTCGGCGGGAGCGATCTTGGGGGCCGGCGCCTCGGGTGAGGTGCGGTGGGGCGTCTTCAGCTCCGGCGTGCGCGCGGGCGTCGCCCGTGCGACCTTTCTGGACGGAGCGCTGCGGACGACGCCGTCGGGGTTGAGCCCGTCGGGATTGACGTCCGGTCGGAAGGCTTCGCCACCCGGTCGGCGCTGCGGTCGCGCCATCGGGTCCTCGGCGGGCGGGGCCGGGCGGATCGCGCGACGGGGGAGGGCCTCGTCCTCGGTCCAGCCGAATCCGGGTGTGGGCCGCTCAAGCCGCGCGTAGGTTTCCGGCGCGCCCGTCCGCTGGCGGCCCACGATCGCCCCTGTCATCGGATCGACGAAGAGCAGCACCGGCACGCCGGCGGGGCCGACGGCCTCGACGACGTAGACCCGCCCGTCGAAGCGCGGGCGGCTCAGGCCGCTGAAGCCGCGGTCTGCGAGGCGCCAAGCCACGACGCGCGGGGGGAGGACCTCATCCTCGAAAGCGAATTGCGCGTGGGCGCCGCTGGATGCACCCAGGCAGGTCGCGGCCGATAGGACGACCGCGCCCAGCGTCAGGATCGTCGGTCGTCGGAGGCGTGCAACTCTGCTCTTCATCGTCACTCTTGTGCGTTCTCGGTTTGGAGACCCGGCAGAGTGTCCGGTTCCGGCATGGTCCGGGCCGGTGGACCCGGACCTCGACCATGCCGGCGAGGTCGTTGCCCCGCATGCCGCTTGTGCTCGGCCTGCCCGGTAGAACCCGCGATTCGGGCGAGATTGCGGAGGCCGGGAGCCGGGTCCGCCCCCTCATCCAGAGCGGCGACGCCGCAGCCGCCAGCAGTCTCTTGCTGAAAACATTTCAATCTGGCAGTTTTGCGACTTAGGACAGCACAACTGTCCCATCGGCCGTGCACCCCGGCCGTCGCCGTCTCGCGCGCGGGCGAGTTCTTCGGCTGACGGATACGGGCGCGCCAGCGCACCGCTCCCTGAGCGGTCTGGGTCCTCGATGAACGCAAGCCGACGGACGTGTCCACCCGGACCGGCCGGATGGCCTGCGGCAAGAGGCCGAAGCGCCGGGCGCCGACGGCTTGCGGGCATGAAACATGCTCGCGGGTTCTTGGCTGCGGACGGGTTCGAGGGAAGGACGAGACGAAGCATGTCACAACGCAGGGCTGCCGAAGAGTTTGCTGCGTCCACGGCCCAGGCTGCCGCCCCGCGCGGCGGCGCGACGCCGCTCATCGTGCGCGATCCCGCCCTTCCGAAAGCCGAGGGTTCCTACGATCCCGCGAACGAGCGCGATGCCTGCGGCGTCGGCTTCATCGCCGACATGCACGACCGCCGGACCCACGCGATCGTCGCGCAGGGTCTGAAGATCCTGGAGAACCTCGACCATCGCGGTGCGGTGGGCGCCGATCCCAAGATGGGCGACGGCTGCGGCATCCTCACGCAGATTCCGCACGGCTTCTTCGCCGATGAATGCTCGCGGCTCGGATTCGAGCTGCCGCCGGCGGGTTCGTACGCGATCGGCCAGTTCTTCATGCCGAAGGCGGACGAGCCGCGGGCGATCATTCAGGAGATCGTCGAATCGGCGCTCGCCGCCGAGGGCCTGCCGCTGCTCGGCTGGCGCGACGTGCCGGTCGATCCGGAGGATCTCGGAGAGGCCGTGAAGGCGACCGAGCCGCATCACCGTCAGGTCTTCATCGGCCGGCCGGCCTCGGTCTCCGACCAGGACGCGTTCGAGCGCCGGGTCTATGTCGCCCGCAAGGTGATCTCCAACAAGGTCTACGCCCTCGAAGACCCGCGGGTGAAGGAGTTCTACCCGGTCTCCGTGTCGTCCCGGACCATCGTCTACAAGGGCATGGTGCTGGTCACGCAGCTCGGCGGCTACTTCCTCGACCTGAAGGACAAGCGCTTCGTCTCGGCGATCGCCCTCGTCCACCAGCGTTTCGCCACCAATACGTTCCCGACCTGGCGGCTGTCGCACCCGTACCGGATGGTCGCCCATAACGGCGAGATCAACACGCTGCGGGGCAACGTCAACTGGATGGCCGCCCGTCAGGCGAGCGTCGATTCCGACCTGTTCGGCAACGACATCTCGAAGCTGTGGCCGATCTCGTACGAAGGGCAGTCGGATACCGCCTGCTTCGACAACGCCCTCGAGTTCCTCGTGCAGGGCGGATACCCGCTCGCCCACGCGATGATGATGCTCATCCCGGAGGCCTGGGCCGGCAATCCGCTGATGACCGAGGAGCGGCGCGCTTTCTACGAGTATCATGCCGCGCTGATGGAGCCGTGGGACGGCCCCGCCGCCGTGGCCTTCACGGACGGCCGCCAGATCGGCGCGACCCTCGACCGGAACGGTCTGCGCCCGGCCCGCTACATCGTCACCGATGACGGCCTCGTGGTGCTCGCCTCCGAGATGGGCACCCTGCCGATCCCGGACGAGAAGATCGTGCAATCCTGGCGCCTCCAGCCGGGCCGCATGCTGCTGATCGACCTGCAGAAGGGGCGCATCGTCTCGGACGAGGAGATCAAGGGCGAGCTCGCCGCCGCGCACCCCTATGCCGATTGGGTCAAGAACACCCAGATCGTCCTGGAGGATCTGCGCCCGGTGCAGCCGCGCGAGTCGCGCGGCGACGTCAGCCTGCTCGATCGCCAGCAGGCCTTCGGCTACACCCAGGAAGACCTCAAGCTGCTGATGCAGCCCATGGCCGTCACCGGCCAGGAGGCGGTCGGCTCGATGGGCACGGATACGCCGCTCTCGGCGCTCTCCGAGAAGTCGAAGCTGCTCTATACCTACTTCAAGCAGAACTTCGCGCAGGTCACGAACCCGCCGATCGACCCGATCCGCGAGGAGGCCGTGATGAGCCTCGTGTCGTTCATCGGGCCGCGGCCGAACCTGCTCGACATGGAAGGCGCCTCCCGGCGCAAGCGCCTGGAGGTCCGCCAGCCGATCCTGACGAACGGTGACCTGGAGAAGATCCGCTCGATCGGCCATTTCGAGGACCGGTTCGACACCAAGACGCTCGACATGACCTACCCGGCCGAGTCGGGCGCGCAGGCCATGGACGGGGCGCTGGACCGCCTCTGCGACCGGGCCGAGGCTGCGGTGCGCGGCGGCTACAACATCATCGTTCTCACCGACCGGGCGGTCGGGCCGGACCGGATCCCGATTCCGGCGCTTCTCGCCACGGCCTCCGTCCACAATTACCTGATCCGCAAGGGGCTGCGGACCTCGGTCGGCCTCGTGGTCGAATCGGGCGAGCCGCGCGAAGTGCATCACTTCGCCTGCCTGGCGGGCTACGGCGCCGAGGCGATCAACCCGTATCTCGCCTTCGAGACGCTGCTCGAGATGAAGGATGAGTTCCCCCCGGATCTCACCGACGACGAGATCATCTACCGCTACATCAAGGCGATCGATAAGGGCCTGCTGAAGGTGATGTCCAAGATGGGCATCTCGACCTACCAGTCCTATTGCGGCGCCCAGATCTTCGACGCGGTCGGCCTGAACTCGACCTTCGTGGGCCGCGACTTCTTCGGCACGGCGACGACCATCGAGGGCGTCGGCATGGCCGAGATCGCCGAGGAGACGGTGCGCCGTCACCGCGACGCCTTCGGGGACGCGCCGGTCTACCGGAACGCCCTCGATGTCGGCGGCGAGTACGCCTACCGCCTGCGCGGCGAGACCCACACCTGGACGCCGGACACGGTGGCCACGCTGCAGCACGCGGTGCGCCTCAACGTGCCCGAGCGCTACCGGGAATATGCCGATCTTGTGAACCGCCAGGAGCACCAGCTCAAGACGCTGCGCGGCCTGTTCCGGATCAAGTCGGCCCCGGAGATCGGCCGTCAGCCGGTCCCTCTGGAGTCGGTCGAGCCGGCCTCCGAGATCGTCAAGCGCTTCGCCACCGGCGCTATGTCGTACGGCTCCATCTCCAAGGAGGCGCACGAGACGCTCGCCATCGCGCTGAACTCCTTCGGCGGCCGCTCGAACTCCGGCGAGGGCGGCGAGGAGGTCGAGCGGTTCAAGCCGCTGCCGGACGGGCGCTCGCGCCGGTCCTCGATCAAGCAGGTTGCGTCCGGCCGTTTCGGCGTCACGACGGAATACCTCGTCAATTCCGACATGATGCAGATCAAGGTCGCGCAGGGTGCCAAGCCCGGCGAGGGCGGCCAGCTGCCCGGCCACAAGGTCGACGCCAAGATCGCCAAGGTCCGCTACGCCACGCCGGGCGTCGGCCTGATCTCGCCGCCACCCCACCACGACATCTACTCGATCGAGGATCTGGCCCAGCTGATCTTCGACCTGAAGAACGTGAATCCGTCGGCGGACGTGTCGGTGAAGCTCGTTTCCGAGGTCGGTGTCGGCACGGTCGCGGCCGGCGTCGCCAAGGCGCGGGCCGACCACATCACGATCTCGGGCTTCGACGGCGGCACCGGTGCCGCGCCGCTGACCTCGCTCAAGCATGCGGGCGGGCCGTGGGAGACCGGGCTGGCCGAGACCCAGCAGACGTTGGTGCTCAACGGCCTGCGCGGGCGCGTCGCCCTCCAGGCCGACGGCGGTATCCGCACCGGGCGCGACGTGATCATCGCGGCCCTGCTCGGCGCCGACCAGATGGGCTTCTCGACGGCGCCGCTGATCGCCGCCGGCTGCATCATGATGCGCAAGTGCCATCTGAACACCTGTCCGGTGGGCGTTGCCACGCAGGATCCGGTGCTGCGCAAGCGCTTCAAGGGCACGCCCGAGCACGTGGTGAACTACTTCTTCTTCGTGGCCGAGGAGGTGCGCGAGATCCTGGCGTCGCTGGGCTTCACCAAGCTGGAGGAAGCGGTCGGACGCTCGGACCTGCTCGACAAGGTCGACGCCATCGCCCACTGGAAGGCGCGCGGGCTCGACTTCACCAAGCTGTTCCATCGGCCGAAGGTGGCCGAGGGCACGGCGATCCGCCACGTGGAGGTGCAGCATCACCCGATCGACACGGTCCTCGACCGTCGCCTGATCGCGGGTGCCCAGCGCGCCATCGAGACCGGCGAGCCCGTGGTCCTGACCGACACGATCCGGAATTCGGATCGGGCGACCGGAGCGATGCTGTCCGGCATGGTCGCCAAGGCGCATGGGCACGAGGGCCTGCCCGACGACACCATCGTGGTGAAGCTCGCCGGCACCGCCGGCCAGAGCTTCGGCGCCTGGGTGGCGGCCGGCGTGACCCTCGAGCTGACGGGCCACGGCAACGACTATGTCGGCAAGGGCCTGTCGGGCGGCAAGCTGATCATCCGGCCGAGCGACGCGCTGAAGTCGCCGCAGGACCGGACCATCATGGTCGGCAATACCGTGCTGTACGGGGCGATCGCGGGCGAGTGCTACATTCGCGGCTCTGCCGGCGAGCGCTTCGCCGTGCGGAACTCGGGCGCCATCACGGTGGTCGAGGGCATGGGCGACCATGGCTGCGAGTACATGACCGGCGGCGTGGTCGTGTCGATCGGCGAGACCGGGCGCAACTTCGCGGCCGGCATGTCGGGCGGTATCGCCTACGTGCTCGACGAGGACGGCTCGTTCTCGGCGCGCTGCAACCTGTCGATGGTCGATCTGGAGCCGGTCGAGGAGGAGGACGACCTGATGCGTCGCTTCCACCAGGACGGCGATCTGGAGACCAAGGGGCGGGTCGACATCCTGGCCGACATGTCCGGGCACGACGAGGAGCGGCTGACGCAGCTCATCACCAACCATCTCAAGTACACGGGCAGCCCCCGCGCCAAGGCGATCCTCGACGATTGGAGCGGCTACCGCACCAAGTTCGTGAAGGTCATGCCGGTGGAGTACCGCCGGGCGCTGCGCGAGATGGAGATGGCGCGGATGCCGGTGGCCGCGGAATAGGCGGACACCCGAACCGGGCGGTTCGCCGCCCGGTCACGCACGCATGATGTGAGACGACGCGGGCAGCGCAGTCACGGACTGGCCGGCCCAGGGGCGGACCAATGGGCAAGATCACAGGTTTCCTCGAGTTCGACCGGCAGGAGCAGAAGTACCAGCTCGCCGCCGACCGGGTCCGGCATTTCCGCGAGTTCACGCTGCCGCTCGACGAGCACGACCTGACCAAACAGGCGGCCCGCTGCATGGATTGCGGCATCCCGTTCTGCCACGGCCCGACGGGCTGCCCGGTCCACAACCAGATCCCGGACTGGAACGACCTCGTCTTCCAGTCGGATTGGGAGGAGGCTGCGCGCAACCTCCATTCCACCAACAACTTCCCCGAGTTCACCGGCCGCATCTGCCCCGCGCCGTGCGAGGAAGCCTGCACGCTGAATCTCGAGAACCAGCCCGTCGCCATCAAGACGATCGAGCAGGCGATCGCCGACCGGGCCTGGAACATGGGCTGGGTCAAGCCCGAGCCCGCGGAGACCCGCACCGGCAAGCGCGTCGCCATCGTCGGCTCCGGTCCCGCGGGCATGGCGGCGGCGCAGCAGCTCGCCCGGGTCGGTCACGACGTCCATGTCTTCGAGCGCGAGCCGAAGGCCGGCGGCCTGCTGCGCTACGGCATCCCCGACTTCAAGATGGAGAAGCGGCACATCGACCGGCGCGTGCGCCAGATGGAGGCCGAGGGCGTCGTCTTCCACTACAACCAGAACATCGGCGTGACGAAGTCGGTGGACGAGCTCAAGGCCGAGTTCGACGCCGTGATGTTCTGCGGCGGCGCCGAGGATCCCCGCAACCCGCAGCTCCCGGGACAGGAGCTGGAGGGCGTTCACTACGCGATGCCCTACCTCGTCCAGTCGAACCGCCGGGTCAGCAGCGAGCCGATGCGCGGCAACGGCGAGCTGCCGATCCTGGCGGGCGGCAAGAACGTGGTCGTCATCGGCGGCGGCGACACCGCCTCCGACTGCGTCGGTACCGCGTTCCGCCAGGGTGCCCTGTCGGTGACGCAGCTCGACATCCGCCCCCGTCCCCCCGAGCGGGAGGACAAGCTGACCGTGTGGCCGTACTGGCCGACGAAGATGCGGACCTCGTCCAGCCAGGCCGAGGGGGCGGAGCGCGAGTTCCAGGCCGCGACGCTCCGGCTTCAGGGCAACAAGAAGGGCCAGCTCACCGGTGTGGTCTGCGCCCGGGTCGACGCCAAGCGTCAGCCGATTCCCGGCACCGAGTTCGTCCTGCCCGCCGACCTCGTCTTCATGGCGATCGGCTTCGCCGGCTCGGTCCAGAAGGGTCTCCTGGAGCAATCCGGAATCGGCGTGAGCAAGCGTGGCAACGTCGAGGCCAACGAGGACGACTACCAGACCTCGGATCCGAAGATCTGGGCGGCGGGCGACATGCGCCGCGGCCAGTCCCTGGTGGTCTGGGCTATTCGCGAGGGACGTCAGGCGGCGCGCGCCATCGACGAGACCCTGATGGGCGCGAGCGTCCTGCCGCGCTGAGGCCGACCGAGAGAGAGGCGCGCCCGGCTCAGCCGGGCGGCCAGCGGAAATCGTCGGCGCGGCCGGGCTGCGGCATGGGGGCGTTTCCGCGCAGCAGCGTCCGCTCCACGGTGCCGAGGTTGTCCGGCTCGCGCGGCCGCCCGTTCAGGAGGGCGCCGCCGGGCGAGACCTCCATGCGGCTCAGCGGGACCACAGGTCCGGCCGCGGGCTTGACCGGAAGCGCCGGCACGCCGGGGGGTTCCGGCAGGCTCGGCAGCATGGCGGTGATCTGGCGATCGATCGCCGCGGTGTCGGTTGCCGGCGCGGGCCCGTCGAGGCTGGGCCCCGAGGTCGAGGACGGCGCCGTCGGCGCAACGGTTGCGGTGGGCGAAGGCTCGGCCGATCCCGGCACGGTGCCCATGAGGCGCTTCAGCTCGACATCGGCGAAATGCGCGAGCTTGCGGTCACCCGCTTTGGTGAAGTGGACACCGTCCGCGGTGCGCAGCTTGGCGATCTGTCCTTCCGGATCCGGTCCCGACGCCGCGTACCGGTCCCGATCGTCGACGAAGCCCGGCCAGATATCGACATAGGTGCCGCCGGCCTTGGTCACGCTGTCGCGCACGATCTCGTTCAGCGATGCGAGATCGCGGCTCAGCGATTCGCTCTGCATCGGCGGCAATCCGACCCAGATCAGCGGGATCCTGCGATCGACGAACACCTTCACCAGCGCTTCGACCCGTGCGCGATAGAGGGCACGCCAGCGATCCGTCAGCGGATCGACCGTCTCGTCCCCGTCGCGGATCGGCTGCCGATCGTTGGCGCCCATCATCACGAAGGCGTAGCGCACTTTCGCGTTGCTCTGGAGATAGTCCTGGGCAACCTTTGGCCAGTCGACCACGTCCTTGCGTACGAGGCCGCTGTCGCCTTTGGCACGGTCGATCACGGCGACGTCGGCATTGTCCTCGAAGACGTCGTCGAGGCCCTTCGCGAGATGGTCGGCCAGGGAATCGCCGAACACGGCGATCTGGACGTTCGGCTCGGTCTTGGCGACGGCCGGCTTCGGCGGCGTCGGCGCCCGCGCCGGGCGGACCCGCCGTTTCACCGCGGGAGCCGGTCGTTGTGCCTCCCCGGTCGCGTAGGGGGGACGTGAGCGTGGCGCCCGGTAGGTGCGCTCCGGCTGTGGCGCCACCGGCTGCGGCCTGTCCTCCCAGGGCCAGTAGAACTGGCGCGGCGCCTCCTGCTGCGGCGCATATCGCGGTTGGCGCCCGTATGTGCCGTCGTCACGGTAATACGCATCCCGTGGCCGACGCCGCGGCGGAGCCTCGTAATAGGTGCCGCCGCCGGGCTGCTGATAGCTGTCGCCCCATTGCGCGCGGGCCGGTCCCCCGCCGAGGACGGACAGACCGGCGAGCCCCAGCAGGGCCGCGAGGCCGAGGAGCAACGGGCGTTCCGAGTGACGCCGACGAGCGACTACCATGCGCATCCCGTACGCTGTACGCCGAACCCAACCCGTTCGGAACGCGCACAGTATAGGTGGAAGCTGACGGCGGGTCTAAACCTCTCGCGGGGATCAGCGTCGCGGCGACGCCGGCTGTCCCGTGACCCGGCTGAGCAGGGCCGGCGTGGCATAGCCGTCAGCCGGCAATCCGACGCTGATCTGATAGCGGCGCACCGCCTCACGCAGCTTCGGGCCGGCGCGGCCATCCGTCGGACCGTCGTAGAAGCCGGCGGCCGCCAGACCGGTCTGCAGGGCCCGAAGGCCCGGCCCGTCGAGGCGCGCCCCTGCGGCCGGCCAGGGAGCCGCCAGCGGTGGTCCGCCGCCGAGACGGTCCGCGAGGTGGCCCACGGCCAGAGCGTAGGAATCCGAGGTGTTATAGCCTCGGATCACCTCGAAATTGTCGGTGATCAGGAAGACCGGGGCGCCGAGGCCCCCGGGCAGGAACAGGCTGGCCCGGCCGCGGCCGGGCAGAGGTTTCCCGTCCGTGCGGGCAACGCCGCGCTCGGCGAACGAGCCGAGCTCGTCGCTGTATCGGCTCAGGTCGAAATCTTTCGGCAGGCGCACCTCGTAGCCCCAGGACAGGGCCGGATCCCAGCCGAGATCCTTGAGGTAGGCCGCGATCGAGGCGAGCGAATCCGCCGCGCTGGCCCAGATGTCGCGCCGCCCGTCCCCGTCGAAATCGACCGCATGTGCCAGATAGGTGGAGGGCAGGAACTGGACCTGGCCCATGGCCCCGGCCCAGCTGCCGCTCATCCGGTCGGGCGTGATGTCGCCGCGCTGCAGGATCGTGAGAGCGGCGAGGAGTTCGTCGCGAAACAGCGTGCCGCGGTGGCGCGCCTCGGCCAGAGTCGCCAGCGCCCGGATGGTGGGAACGCTGCCCGCGCTGGCCCCGAAATCCGATTCCACGCCCCAGAACGCCGTGACCATCGGCCCCGGCACGCCGAAGCGGGTTTCGATGGCCTGGAGGGTCGTTGCGACGGCCGCGGCACGGGCGCGTCCGCGCGCGATGCGTCCGGGGGAGACGGCGCCGACGAGGTAGTCCCAGACGGGCCGGACGAATTCGCTCTGGCGGCGCGTATGCGCCAGGATGCCGGGGTCCGGGCCGGTGATTCCGCGGAATGCCGCTTCGAAGGTCTGCGCGGAGACGCCCCGCGCCGCCGCGTCCGGTCGGAGCGCTGCCACGAAGGCCTGGAAGGTATCTTCGGCGCGGACCTCTCCCGCGGCGAGACAGGCCGCCGCGGCGAGCAGCCCTCTGCGGGACATCATTCGGTCAGATCCGGTTGCGCGTTTCCAGGCGCTCCTCCCAGGCCAGGGCCTGAGCGACGATGGCGTCCAGATCGTCATGCCGGGGCTGCCAGCCCAAACGCTCGCGGATCAACGCGCCCTCGGCCACGATCCGGGCCGGATCTCCCGCACGACGCGGGCAGAGCCTGACTTCAAAGTCGCGGCCCGATAGACGCTTCACGACCTCGATGACCTCGAGCACGGAGTAACCGCGGCCATAGCCGCAATTCAGCGTCAGGCTGTCGCCGCCCGACCGGAGGTGGTCGAGGGCCAGACGATGCGCTTCGGCGAGGTCCGAGACTTGGATGTAGTCGCGCAGGCAGGACCCGTCGGGGGTCGGGTAATCGGTCCCGAAGACGTCGAGCCGCGCGCGCTGCCCCCGCGCCGCCTGCGTGGCGACCTTGATGAGATGGGTGGCATTCGGCGTCGACTGGCCGGACCGACCCTCAGGATCCGCGCCGGCCACGTTGAAATAGCGCAGAATGACGTACGAGAAGCCGTGCGCGGCCGCGGCATCGGCGATCATCCATTCGCTCATCAGCTTCGAGCGGCCGTAGGGATTGATCGGCTTCAGTGGCAGGTCCTCGGGAACCGGCACGACCTCGGGCTCCCCGTAGACGGCTGCGGTCGAGGAGAAGATGACGTGCCGGACGCCGGCCCGCACGGAGGCCTCGACCAGCGATCGGGTCTTGACCGTGTTGGACAGGTAGTAACCTAACGGATCGGCCACCGAGTCGGGCACGACGATCTTGGCGGCGAAGTGGGCGAGGGCATCGATCCGATGCTGAAGGATCGTCTGCGTGACAAGGGCTTGGTCGGCCACGTCTCCGACCACGAGCTTGACGCCCTCCGGAACCGCCCAGTCGAAGCCGGTGGACAGATCGTCCAGGACGATCACCTCCTCATGGCCCGCATCGAGCAGCGCCAGCACCATGTGGCTGCCGATGTAGCCGGCACCGCCCGTAACCAGAACCGCCATGACCCCCCACCCTGACGCCGTCCCGCCGAGCCTGATTACGCGATTGCAGACGGGAAATTTACGCTCCGCTGCTTCATACTATCGACGTAGAACCCTTGCGACGGCTCGCGTTAAGCTATCTCACTGACGGCACCGCCGACCACGTCGCTCCATCCTGTTCCGGGGTTACCGTTTGATGAAACCGATCCGCAAGGCCGTCCTGCCCGTCGCGGGCCTTGGCACGCGCTTCCTGCCAGCCACGAAGGCGGTCCCGAAGGAAATGCTCACGGTCGTGGACCGGCCGGTCGTGCAGCATGTCGTCGACGAGGCCCGTGAGGCGGGGATCGAACACTTCATCTTCGTGACCGGTCGCGGCAAGGCCGTGATCGAGGATCATTTCGACATGGCGTTCGAACTCGACCACACGCTCCAGGAGCGGGGGAAGACGGCCGCCTATGAGGAACTGAAGAAGGACCTGCCGAAGGCGGGCCAGACGAGTTTCACCCGGCAGCAGGCCCCGCTGGGCCTGGGCCACGCGGTGTGGTGCGCCCGGGAGATCGTCGGCGACGAGCCCTTCGCGGTCCTGCTCCCCGACATGCTCAGCCGCGGCTGCATGAAGCAGATGCTGTCCGCCTATGAGCGCCACGGTGGCAACATCATCGCCGTCGAGGAGGTGAAGCCGGAGGAAACGCATCAGTACGGGATCGTGAGCGTCGGCGAGACCTACGGTCAGTCGTTCCAGATCACCGGCATGGTCGAGAAGCCCAAGCAGGGCACGGCGCCCTCGAACTTCATCATTTCCGGCCGATACATCCTACAGCCCGAGATCTTCGGTATTCTCGAGCATGGCAAGAAGGGCGCTGGCGGCGAGATCCAGCTTACCGATGCCATGATCGATCTGATGGAGACGCAGGCGTTCTACGGCATGCGCTACGAGGGCCGGACCTACGACACCGGCTCGAAGCTCGGCTTCCTCACGGCCAATCTCGCCTACGCCCTCGATCGGGACGACCTCGCGGGGCCGCTGAAGGCTGAAATCGAGAAGCTCCTGAAGCGTCAGGGCTAAGGCGCGCTATTTCCGCGGCTGCCGAACCGCACAGATCCAGGCCCCGACCGGCGAACGCGGTGATCGGGGCCGATCGCTCACCCGGAGGCAGCGTGGGCGTCTTGCGTCCGTCGCACGCGGTTCAGGTATGCGCGCAGAGCAGCGGGATCCGACGATTTGCCCTTGCTTCTTGTGCGGCGCACTTTAATTTGTGCGTTGCGGGATCGCGATGGCGTCGCGGTCCTGCTGCCCTTCTTGGGCGTTTCCTCCCTAGACTTCGGGCCGCTCCTTCGGGAGTGGCCTTTTTTCTGTCTGGTCCTCCCGCATCCGTCTCCGCCGAACGTCCCGGCGCGATCGCTATTCCGCGGCGATTTGGCGCGGAACGACCTCCGCGAGATCTCGCGAGACCTCGACGATCACGGCGCGCAAGGCTCCGACCAGGGCCGGAAAGCCCGGCGTCGTCGCGAGGCTGACCTCGTTCATGTAGAGGCCGCGGTTGACCTCAATCTGGAGCGCGTGGCGATCCAGGTTCGGCTCGCCATAATGCTCCGTGATGAACCCGCCCGCGTAGGGCTTGTTGCGCACCACGCGAAAACCCCGAGCCCGGAACGCGGCCTCGAACCCGTCGATCAGCGCGGGCGCGCAAGCCGTGCCATACCGGTCACCCAGCACCACGTCGGCCTTCATCTCCGGGTCGCGGCCCAGGCTCGATGAGGGCATCGAGTGGCAGTCGATGAGCATGCAGCAACCATGCGCGCGCGCCGTGCGCTGGATGAGGCTGCGCAACGCGCGGTGATAGGGCTTGTACAGGCCCTCGATCCGGGCGGTCGCCTCGGCCACGGGCAGTCGCCGGGCGTAGATTTCCTGACCGTCTGCGACGACGCGCGGGACCGTCCCGAGGCCGCCGGCCACGCGCATCGACCGGGTGTTGGCGAAGGGCGGCAGGCGCCCGTCGAACATGCGGGGGTCGAGCTCGTACGGCTCGCGGTTCACGTCGAGGAAGGCGCGGGGGAAGTTGGCCCGCAGCAGCGGCGCGCCCAGTTCGACGACGGGCGCGAACAGGCGCTCGACATAGGCGTCCTCGGAGCGACGCAGCGCCAGGGCGTCGAGCCGCGAGGCTGCGATGAAGTCTGGGGGGTAGACGGCTCCAGAATGACCGGTATTGAAGACGAAGGGCAGGGTGTGCGCCGCGGGCTCGTCGACCGCAAAGGCCGGGGCAAATCCGAAGGCGTCTGGCTGTACCGGTTCGGATGCAGTCATCGGTTGGTGGACACCCCGGCGGTTGAACGAGGACGGCAGGTGCTCACTGTGGTGCGCGATCGACCGCCTGTCCACTCCGTGCCGGCGACTGGGGCAGTCGCCCGTGAGACACGCGGCTCCCGCTGCGCGCTCCATCCTAACACCTTGTTTACCATCGCCTCCCTTTATGGGATCAACTTCTCGACTCGAAGGCTCGGATCCGGCCGATGAAAATCCTGCTGGCGGAAGACGACAACGACATGCGCCGGTTTCTGGCCAAGGCGCTGCAGAATGCGGGCTATGATGTCCTGTCCTTCGACAACGGCCTCTCGGCCTACAACCGGCTGCGCGAGGAGCCGTTCGAGCTGCTGCTGACCGATATCGTGATGCCCGAGATGGACGGTATCGAACTGGCTCGCCGGGCCACCGAGCTCGATCCCGATATCAAGGTGATGTTCATCACCGGCTTCGCAGCCGTGGCCCTCAACCCGGATTCCAAGGCTCCGAAGGACGCGAAGGTCCTGTCGAAGCCCTTCCACTTGCGCGATCTCGTGAACGAGGTCGAAAAACTGCTGGCTGCCTGAGCCGGCCGCGGAGCCACCGGCATGGCGCGACCGAGTTTGCCTGTGGCGACACGGGCATAGGCAAGTCGCGTCCCGCACTCCTATATGGCGGGAGTTCACGGTCGGGACGACGTTCGCGATGCAGCCGGTCACAATCTACACCACGGGCTGGTGTCCCTACTGCTCAGCGGCCAAAAGCCTGCTGAAGGAGAAGGGCGTGGCCTTCCAGGAGATCGACGTCGAACGCGCGCAGGGGGCTCGAACCGCGATGGTCGAGCGCGCGGGCGGCCGTACGAGCGTGCCTCAGATCTTCATCGGTGCCACGCATGTCGGCGGCTGCGACGACCTGTACGCCCTCGATCGGGCGGGCAAGCTCGACCCGCTGCTCAAGGACACGGCCGATGCCTGAGGCCCGCTTCACGGCCGCCTGCGTGCAGATGCGGTCGGGGCGCGATCCCGCGGCGAACCGCGACGCGGCCGTGGCGGGTGTGCGCGAAGCGGCGTCCCGGGGCGCGGCCTACGTGCAGACTCCCGAGATGACATCCCTGGTGGAGCGGAGCCGCGAGCGCCTGTTCGCCCACGTCACCGCCGAGGAGCAGGACCAGACCCTGGCGGCCCTCCGCGAGACCGCGCGCCAGACCGGCACGGTCGTTCAGATCGGCTCGATCGCAGTCCGGTCCGGCGACAAGATCGCCAACCGGGCCTACCTGATCGGCGCCGATGGCGCGATCCTGGCGTCCTACGACAAGCTGCATCTCTTCGATGTCGACCTGCCGAGCGGCGAGCGGTGGCGGGAATCCGCCACGTATTCCGGAGGTGCCTGCGCAGTCCTCGCCGAGACGCCGTGGGCCACCCTCGGCCTGACGATCTGCTACGACATCCGATTTCCCGCCCTGTACCGCGCCCTCGCCGAAGCGGGCGCGGACGTGCTGACGGCACCCGCCTGCTTCACCCGTCAGACCGGGGAGGCCCATTGGCACGTCCTGCAGCGGGCCCGCGCCATCGAGACCGGCGCCTTCGTGATCTCGGCGGCGCAGGGCGGCCTGCACGAGGACGGGCGCGAAACCTACGGCCATTCGCTGATCGTCGATCCCTGGGGCCGGGTGCTGGCCGATGCCGGCGGGGCCGAGCCCGGGATCATTCTGGCGGAGATCGACCTCGCGCAGGTCGCCGAGGCCCGGGCCCGCATCCCCTCGCTGCAGCACGGTCGGCCCTTCACCATAGAGCGCGTATCTTCCCAGGCTCAAGCGGCGCATCAGGCAGCACAGCAAGCGACAGAATGATCCGCTACAGTCTCGTCTGCGAGGCCGGACACGGCTTCGAGAGCTGGTTCCCGTCCTCCGACTCCTACGACACGCAGGTCGAACGCGGGCTCGTGACGTGCCCGGTCTGCGACAGCGCCAAGGTCAGCAAGGCCCTGATGGTGCCGAGCGTTGCCCGCACGGATCGGGCGCGTGCACCCGCGCCGCCCGCGAAGGCGGAGGCGGAAGCGCCGGTGACCATGGTCGCCGAGCCGGAGCGTCAGTTGCGGGCGATGCTGCGCGCGCTTCGGGAGCACGTGGTGGCCAATGCCGAGCACGTCGGCGCGCGCTTTCCCGAAGAGGCGCGCAGGATCCATTACGGGGAGACCGAGGGCCGTTCGATCTATGGCGAGGCGACCCCTGCGGAGGCGCGCGCGCTGATCGACGAGGGCATCGAGGTGGCGGCGATCCCGGTCCTGCCGGACGACCGGAACTGAGCGGATACCAGACCCGCCCCGAGCCTCAGGGCCGCAGGGCGGCGGTCCCTGCGAACGACGCCAGCACGGCCGAGACCAGGGCACTCCAGCCGGCGAGCGAGATCCCGGCCACCCGCAGCGCCGCCACCGAGCAATCGACGACCTTCGTAGTCTGGAGCGCGTTGAGGAAGTCGCCGACCTGGCCCGGATTCGTCCCGGTGCCGCCCCCGCAATCGGCCGGCCCCGGCCAGAAGCCCCATTCCGCGCCGGCGTGGTAGACCCCGATGCCGGCGCCGTAGAGGAGGCCGAGGGCGGCGAGCCCGAGGGCGATCCGTGCCAGGCGCTCCGGCAGGAACAGGGCCAGAAGGCCCAGGGGGATCGCGGCGTAATAGGGCAGCCGCTCTGTCAGGCAGAGCTTGCACGGCGCGTAGCCGTATCCGTACTGCAGAACGAGCGCAGCTCCGACGGTGAGGGCGGAAGCGATTGCCAGCCAGAGGCCAGCAGTCTTGAGGCGCAGGGCGGCCGCCGTATTCATCGCTACAGGATCACCTTGAAGAGCAGGAAGCCGAGGACGATGACGGCGACGGAGATCGCCGCAACCGCGTTGAGGTGCCGGTCGAGCACGGCCCGAATCTGGACGCCGTAGCGTCCAAGCAATCCGGCCAGGATGAAGAAGCGGGCGCCGCGGGTCACGATCGAAAGAACCGTGAACCAGAACAGGCTGTAATGGGCGAAGCCCGAGGTGATCGTGACGAGCTTGTAGGGGATCGGCGTGAGTCCCTTCAGCAGGATCACCCAGTGGCCGTAGCGCGCGTAGGAATCCTGGAAGGTCGCGGCCGAGTTCTGCAATCCGTAGAGACGGATGAGCCATTCCCCAAGGGAATCGAACAGGAGGGCCCCGATCGCGTAGCCCACGAGTCCGCCGATGACCGAGGCGACGGTGGTGATCGTGGCGTAGAGCCAGACCCGGTCCGGTCGGGCGACCGCCATGGGCACCAGCATCGCGTCCGGCGGAACCGGGAAGAAGGAGCTTTCGGCGAAGGCCACAGCGCCGAGCGCATAGGGCGCGGACGGCCTGTCGCTGAGGGCCAGGATCCACGCGTACAGCCGGCGGAGCATGCAAGGTCCCGAAGTGAGCGATCGGTCGCCCTTTGAGCATAGGCGTCCCGCCTTGGCCAGATCGGCGCCCACCGCAAAAACAACACTTGGCCGGACCCGCCGACCTATGCGAAGAGCCCTCCGTACGCGGGTATGGCGGAACTGGTAGACGCGGGCGACTCAAAATCGCCAGCCGCAAGGCGTGGGGGTTCGATTCCCTCTACCCGCACCATGGCCATCCGGCGATCGTGCGGCCTGTCCCGTCCGGCGGCTCCATGAGAGGCCACCCGTTGTCCGCGCGGATCCTGTCGACGCGCGAAGTTCGGTCGCCCTGATCTCCTGATCGCTCCCCCCTATCTGTGCTGCAACACGGCCGGCTTGGCCGTCCTGCGGAGCGGAGTAGGGACTTGAACGAGCGTGGGATCGTCGCGGTTCTCGGCGCGGGCATGGCCGGCGCAGCTGCGGCACGCCACCTTGCCGAGGCGGGCCTGCGGGTGCGGGTGTTCGACAAGGGACGCGGCGTCGGCGGTCGGATGGCAACCCGGCGCGTCGGTGATCTCCAGTTCGACCATGGCGCTCAGTTCATGCGCGCGCGCGGTACCGCCTTCGCGGGTCAGATCGATCGATGGGCGCGAAGCGGCATCGTTGCGCCCTGGGCTGGTTCCGAACGGTCTGTCGGCGTGCCGAGCATGGTCGAGCCCGTGCGCGACCTGCTGTCGAGTCTTCCGGTTCAGAGCGCCACGACCATCCTGCGTCTTCACCGAGATGGGGCACACTGGCGGCTGGAGGACGCGTCCGGCGCCGTTCACGGGCCGTTCGACGCGGTGGCGATCACCGTCCCGGCGCCGCAGGTCATGACGCTGCTCGCGGCATCCGGCGTCACCCTCCCGGACATCGCCCGCGCTTCATACGCACCCTGCTGGTCCTTCATGATCGCGGCGCACACGTCCCCGCCGGAGGACCTGACCGAGCCGGGGGCCGGTCCGATCGGCCTGATCGCGTGCGATTCGTCGAAGCCCGGGCGGCCCCCCGGGATCCGGCTCACGGTCCACGCGACCCCGGATTGGTCGCGCCGGCATCTCGAAGCGCCGCGTGAGACGATCGTCGCCGAACTTGTCCGCGCCACCCGGGACTGCCTCGGCACCGAACTTCGACCGTCCCACATGGAAGCCCATCGCTGGCGCTACGCGCAGGTCGAGAACGCCCTGCAGGTGCCCTGCCTGTACGATCCGGCATGCCGACTCGGGGCGGCCGGGGATTGGTGCCTGGGGGCCCGGATCGAGGCGGCCTACGACAGCGGGCTGGCGCTCGCCGACGCTATCCTGAACGATCTCGGGCACCCTGCGTGACTCCCCCGATCGCCTTCCACCCGGCCTATGAGGCGTCCCTCCCGGTCGGCCATCGGTTTCCGATGCGCAAGTACGGCCTGCTCGCGGAGACGCTGATCGCGAAGGGGCTGGCTCCGCTCGGTTTCGTCACGCCGGAGCCGGCCGGGGCGGACATCCTGATCCGCGCTCACGATGCCGCCTATGTGGATGCGGTGCTGGCCTGCGATGTCGGTCCTGAAATCGAGCGGGCCATCGGGCTACCGGTCGATGCGGCCCTCGTCCGGCGCTCGCGCGCATCGGTGGGCGGCACCCTTCTGGCCGCGCGCCTCGCCCTGGCGGAAGGTCTGGCGGGCAGCGCCGCTGGCGGCAGCCATCACGCGCGGCGCCAGCAGGGTGCTGGCTTCTGCGTGCTGAACGACGTCGCAGTCGCGGCGCGGACGCTCCAGGCCGAGGGGCTGGTCCGGCGCGTCCTCGTGGTCGATCTCGACGTGCATCAGGGCGACGGCACCGCCGATTGTCTCGCCCGAAGCCCGGAGCTCTTCACCTTCTCGATTCATTGCGAAAACAATTATCCAGCCCAGAAGATCGCCGGCGACCTAGATATCGGCCTGCCGGACAGGCTCGACGACGCCGGCTACCTCGCTGTTCTGCGTGCCCGTCTGCCGCCGCTGCTCGACACGTTCGCGCCGGACCTCGTCTTCTATAATGCCGGCGTCGATCCGCATCGCGACGACCGCCTCGGCCGACTCTGCCTCACCGATGATGGCCTTCTCGCCCGCGACCGCTTCGTCGTGGCCGAGGCTCGCGCGCGCGGGATCGCGCTCGCTGCGGTGATCGGCGGCGGATACACCCACGATGTCGAGGCCCTCGCGCGGCGCCACGCGCTGGTCTTCGAAGCCCTGGCCGCCGAGGCGGCCGCTCGGCCGACGTCGAAGTGAGACCTGATTGCATCACGGTACCGTCGATCTGCAGGTCTCGGTCGAGCAGGAAAGGTTTTGGGAACGGCCACCGTCGAGGATCCGGAGTGCGCGGATGATCGACGCGGATCCGCCGCTTGCATTCGGTGACATCGGAAGGGTTCGACCATGCTCGCGCGGGTCTGGGACGTGGTGAAGGCGACGCTGGCGGTGTCGGCCCTGATCGCCGCCGCCCTCGTCTCGGCGGACAAGGTCGACCGGCGGAAAACGCAACCGGTCGTCGGCGCCGCACTGATCGAGCCGGCCACCACCGGAACGATTACGCGGCAGGAGCGTCCTTGAGCCTGCGCTCTGCGTAGTCTTGAGCGGCGCCCCTGCGTCAGATTGAAACAAGCGTGACGGGATATCTCGGTCGGCGTCGACGTTCTCGCCCGATGCCGAGGCTTGGCCGCACGCCGACCCGACCCGTTCAGGAGAACCCACCGCGATGAAGTCCGCCCCCCTCGCACTGTTCGTCGTCCTCCTCGGCACGGCTTCGGCGTTCGCGGAAACGGGGGCCGAGCGGGCCGCCTGCACGCCGGACGTGATGCGCCTCTGCGCCTCTCAGATTCCCAATGCGGGCGCTATCACCCTCTGCCTGCGGGAGAATCGGGTGGCGTTGAGTTCCGCCTGCCGGACGGTCGTCGACCGTTCCGACCGGTCGAAAGGGAACATCGCAAATCGTCGCTAGGCGCGGCGCCGCGCCTCACCAGCCGTTGATGCGCGGCCAGACCTCTCCGGAGAGGCGGCCATCGGCCACGACGTGATAGCGGTCGTGCTGTGCACCCGTGGCGCAGGCATGGTTCGGGAGGATCCGCAGGCGCGCGCCGACCGGAAGGTCGGGAAGCCCGGCAGCAGCGCCTTTCCGCACCGCGACGATCCCGTGCTCCTGGTTGGCGTCCCGCACGATCAGGTCCGGATAGGGGCGCCCGGCGATGTCGCAGGCCAAGCCGTAACCCTGATCGACCGCCTGCGGCGCGGTGCCACGATCACGCGAGAGTGCCATCCATCCCGCGTCGGTGATGATCCAGCCCTTGTCCCGCTGATGCCCGATCACCGTCGCGAGAACGGTGAGGGCGATGTCGTCGATCGTGCAGGAGCCGACGCCCGCCTGGAACAAGTCGCCGATCATGAACACGCCGGCGCGCACCTCCGTGACGCCCGCGAGGGTCTCCGCATACCGGGCGGTGGGCGTCGATCCGACGCTCACGACAGGGCAGGGGAGGCCGGCGCCGCGCAGGATCTCGGCCGCCGCGATGGCGGCCACGCGCTCGGCCTCGGCCGCCCGACGAAGGGCGGCGGGATCGCTCAGCCCATAGCTGTCGCCGGCATGGAGCAGCACGCCGCGCAGGCTAGCGCCGTCCGCGACCGCGCGGCCGATGGCGACGAGCGCTTCGGCATCCCGCGGCCCGACCCCGGAGCGATGTCCATCGGCATCCACCTCGATCAGCACCGGCAGGGCATCGCCACTGCGCCGGCTCCAGGCCGCCACAGCCTCGGCCTGGGCTGCTGAATCCAGGACGATCGCCAGATCCGCCCCCCAGCGCTGTCGGATGGCTCCGACCCGATCGAGCTTCTGCGGTGCGATGCCGACGGCGTAGATCATGTCGCGCACGCCGCCTTCGGCGAAATACTCGGCCTCCCGGAGCGTCGAGACCGTCGCGGGCCCAGCGGGACCGGCCATCGCCCGGCGCGCGACCTCGAGGGATTTGGTCGTCTTGAGATGCGGGCGCAGGGTGACGCCCAACCCGTCGAGATGCCTGCGCATCCTGTCGACATTCGCCTGCAGGATGTCGGCGTCCAAGAGGAGGCACGGTGTCTCCAGCCTGTCAAAACCGCCGCCACCGGGCGATACCGCAGTGTCACCGATCATCTACCGCTCCCGACCTATCCGACGCGAGAGGCTGATAGGCGAGCCTCGGCGCCGGTCCAAGCCGTCGGGACCCCGTACATGTCTTCAGGCAGATCGCTGCAATGCCGCCACGTAGGCCGCAGCATCGCGCGCCACGTCGTCCGCCCCCTTGCCGGGGCGGTAGAGATTGGAGCCGAGGCCGAAACCATCGGCTCCCGCCTGTCGCCAGCCCGCGATCGTCTCGGGCAGGATTCCGCCGGCGGCCGCGACGTCGGCGACCTGCGATCGGCTGAGAACGGTGCCGGCGCCGACGAGCGCCCGTCCGGCGAGGCGCTCAGCGAGCACCGCGATGCTCCGCAGCGGGTCCGGCGAGTTGAGCGGCACCTCGATGAGGGTGAACCCGGCCCCGACCAGGGCCTCCCCGATCGCCGGCGCCTCGTCCGGCGTGAGTCCCCGCAAGATCGCCACGAGCGGGCAGCCCGCGAAGGCCGCCTCGAACCGGTCGTGGATGGTCATGTCCGCAGACTCCAGATGGCGTGGATACCGGACGTGGTGGAACCGTCCGGCACGATCACCCCAGTCCCGCCCGCTTGCGCGATGGCGGCGGCGTAGAGCGCGGCCAGGGGGCCGCCGCCGAGTAGATGGACCGGACGGCCCTGGAGGTCGTCCCGGGTGCCGACATCGGCGCCGATCAGGATGCCGCTGGCGTAGGAGGCCGCGTCATCGGGGGCGAGGCGGTCGAGCAGCAGTCCCGAGCGGACCTCGAACAGGGTCGCGGCGAGGTTTCGGGAGGCGAGGCCCCGCCCGACGCCCGCGCGGAAAGCGGCTCCGTTCCCGACCTCACCGTCGAGCATCCCCGCCAGGATGCCCTGTGCGCGAAGCAGGGCGAAGATCTCTCCGGTCATCACGGTGGTGAAATCCGTGATCGCACCATCGACGGTCTCGATCCACTTGTTGTGTGTGCCCGGCTGACAGAACAAGGCCGTCGGTGGCGCTGAACCCGCTTCGATCGCACCGAAGACCTGGACCTCTTCCCCCCGCATCACATCGGGACGCTGTCCGTCCCGCAGGGCGACGCCGGGGACGATCCGCACGTCGGGCGCGGGTTCCACGCAGGCTTTCGCCAGGGCCGCGAGGGTTGCCGGCGCGGCGATGTAGGGCGCCGACAGCCAGCCCCGGTTGGATCCGACCATGCCGACCGCGATGACCGGGTGAGGCCCCAGCCGCGCGCGCAGATCCGCGATCTCCGCGGGGTAGTCGCCGGGCGCCAGGGAGAGGATCCCGCGTCCGTCCTGCAGGCTGTCGAGCACCGCTCCCGAGCCTGACACGGCGAAGGCCCGTCGGTTCGTGGTGCCCCAGTCGACGGCGATGTAGGCCGCGCGACCGTCCATGCCGTGTCTCCCCAGAATAGCGCTCTCGGAATTTGTCTGAGTTAATCGGAGGGCGGCGCGTGGTCAAGTTCGGTCGAGCGACCGCCGTGACATGGTCTGCGACAGATATCACTGACGGGGGATTGTCGCGTGGTCCCCGGCGATTGCGATGGACTGTACCGTCACGGATCGGCGATATGGCGGCAAGAAATCAAACCCGGGAGGGACACGCTTGGCACGGGATGTAATCCTGGCGACCGATGGCCTGACGATGGAATTCCGTGGATTCCGGGCCGTCAACGGCGTGGCGTTGCAGGTGGAGCGCGGCACGATTCACGCGCTCATCGGGCCGAACGGCGCCGGCAAGACCACCTGCTTCAATCTGCTCACCAAGTTCCTGATCCCGACTTCGGGGACGATCCGCTACAAGGATCGCGACATCACCGGCCTCAAGGCGGCGGATGTCGCCCGGCTGGGGCTCGTCCGCTCGTTCCAGATTTCGGCGGTCTTTCCGCATCTCACCGTGATGGAGAATGTCCGCATCGCCCTGCAGCGGCGGCGGCGCGGCGATTCCTTCGATTTCTGGCGGCCCGAGCGGGTCCTGCGTGCGCTGAACGGCGAGGCGCTCGAACTGGTCGACGCGGTCGGACTGTCGGAGTTCGCCGACGTGCTGGCGGTCGAGCTGTCCTATGGCCGCAAGCGCGCGCTGGAGATCGCAACCACGCTCGCTCTCGATCCCGAGATGCTGCTCCTCGACGAGCCGATGGCCGGCATGGGCCACGAGGACGTGGACCGGACCGCCGCGCTCATTCGGCGCGTCTCGAAGGACCGGACGATCCTGATGGTCGAGCACAACCTGTCGGTGGTCGCTTCCCTCTCGGACCGGATCACCGTGCTGGCCCGCGGCCAGGTGCTGGCCGAGGGGGACTACGCCACGGTCTCGAAGGATCCGCGTGTGGTCGAAGCGTATATCGGGGCGGGACATGCGTGAGGCGGCTCTCAAGACACCTCCGGCGGCCGCGACCGGCGCGCTCCTCACTGTCCGCGGATTGGAAGGCTGGTACGGCGAGAGCCACGTGCTCCACGGGATCGACATCGATGTCCGGACCGGTGAAGTCATCACGCTGCTCGGGCGTAACGGCGCCGGAAAGACCACGACGCTGAGGGCCATCATCGGCATCCTCGGCAAGCGCGCCGGCTCGATCGTCTACGACGGTGTCGAGACCATCCGCATGGCGTCCCGGAACATCGCCCGCCTCGGAATCGGCTACGTCCCGGAGGAGCGGGGCATCTTCGCGAGCCTCACGGTCCACGAGAACCTGATGCTGCCGCCGCGGGTGAAGCCGGGGGGCATGTCGGTGGACGAGATCCATCAGCTCTTCCCGAACCTGAAGGAGCGCGCCGGCAGCCAGGGCACCAAGCTCTCCGGCGGCGAGCAGCAGATGCTGGCGATCGGACGCATCCTGCGCACCGGTGCCAAGCTGATCCTCCTCGACGAACCGACGGAGGGACTGGCGCCGGTCATCGTCCAGCAGATCGGCCGGACCATCCAGCAATTGAAGGCGAAAGGCTACACCATCGTTCTGGTGGAGCAGAACTTCCGCTTCGCCCAGACACTGGCGGACCGGCATTTCGTGATCGAGCAGGGGCGGGTGGTCGATATGATCCCCAATGCCGAGCTTGACGCCAATATCGACAAGCTCCACGCCTATCTCGGCGTCTGAAGCCCGTTCGCAAAAACCGTAGAAGCGCCAACAATCGGCGCCCCGATACTCGGCTGGCGGAGATCCGCTGCGCCGTTACAAGGATGGAAACGAAAATGTTCGGACGTATCGCCCGGCCCGCGACCCTCGCTGCCCTCGCCGGCGCCCTGATGATGGGCACCGCTGCTGCGCAGACGAACGTGAAGATCGGCATCCTGGGCGATCGATCGGGCGCCTATTCCGACATCAGCGGCGAGGGCTCGGTCGTGGCCGCGAAGCTCGCCGTCGAAGACTTCAAGCCGGACGCTCACGGCCTGAAGGTCGAGATCGTCTCGGCCGATCACCAGAACAAGCCGGATGTCGGGGCGGCCATCGCCCGGCAATGGTATGACCGCGACAACGTCGACATGATCACCGACGGGGTGACCTCCTCGGTGGCGCTGGCCATCAGCCAGGTCACCAAGGAGAAGAACAAGGTCTTCATCGACACCGGCGCCGGCACCGCCGACCTCACCGGCCCGCAATGCACGCCGAACACCATCCATTGGGTCTACGACACGGTGGCGCTGGCCAACGGCACCGGCGGCGCCATGGTGAAGCGCGGCGGCAATACGTGGTTCTTCCTCACGGCCGATTACGTTTTCGGCCAGACGCTTCAGCGCGACACCAGCGCCGTGATCACCAAGAACGGCGGCAAGGTCGTCGGCTCGGTGAAGACGCCGTTCCCGACCTCGGACTTCTCGTCCTTCCTGCTCCAGGCTCAAGGCTCGGGCGCCAAGGTGATCGGGCTCGCCAATGCCGGCACCGACACGATCAACGCGATCAAGCAGGCCGGCGAGTTCGGCATCACCGAGGGCGGGCAGGCGCTCGCCGGTCTCCTCGTCTTCTCCTCGGACGTGCATTCCTTGGGCACCAAGGTCGCCCAGGGTCTCGTGCTCACCGAGCCGTTCTACTGGGACCTGAACGACCAGACCCGCGCCTTCTCGGACCGCTTCGCCAAGCAGATGAAGAACGGCTCGAAGCCCACCGCCAACCATGCCGGCGTCTACTCGGACGTGCTCCATTACCTGAAGGCGGTGGCCGAGCTGAAATCCACCGCCGACGGCGCCGCCACGGTCGCCAAGATGAAGGCGATGCCGACCGACGATCCGCTGTTCGGCAAGGGCGTGATCCGCGCGGACGGCCGCAAGATCCACGACATGTACCTGTTCGAGGTCAAGAAGCCCGCCGAGTCGAAGGGCGAGTGGGATCTTTACAAGAAGCTCGAGACGATCCCGGGCGATCAGGTCTTCCGGCCGCTCAACGAGGGCAATTGCCCCCTCGTGAAGGGTTGACGGTGGGATCGGGGCGCGGAGAACGGCCATGACCACGATCTTCGGAGTGCCGACGCAGGCCCTGTTCGGGCAATTGCTGCTCGGCCTGATCAACGGCTCGTTCTACGCGATCCTGTCGCTGGGGCTCGCCATCATCTTCGGGCTCCTGAACATCATCAACTTCGCCCACGGCGCGCTCTACATGATGGGCGCGTTCGTGGCCTGGATGCTGCTCACCTATGTGGGCCTGGGCTACTGGTGGGCGTTGGGTCTCGCGCCCCTCGTGGTGGGCGCCTTCGGCATCGTGCTGGAGCGGGTGCTCATCGCCCGGCTCTACAAGCTCGACCACCTCTACGGACTTCTGCTGACCTTCGGGCTGGCGCTGATCATCCAGGGCCTGTTCCGCAACCAGTACGGCGTCTCGGGGCTGCCCTACGCGATTCCGGCGGAGCTCTCCGGCGGCCAGCGCCTGCCCTTCATGTTCCTGCCGAACTACCGGGCCTGGGTGGTGGTCGCGTCGCTGACCGTCTGCATCGCCACCTGGCTCGTCATCGAGAAGACCAAGCTCGGCGCGTATCTCCGGGCCGCCACCGAGAACCCGACGCTCGTCCAGGCCTTCGGGGTGAACGTGCCGCTGTTCCTGACGCTGACCTACGGGTTCGGCGTCGCGCTCGCAGGCTTCGCCGGGGTGCTCGCCGCGCCGATCTACTCGGTGAACCCCAACATGGGCGCCGACATCATCATCGTGGTCTTCGCCGTGGTGGTGATCGGCGGCATGGGCTCGATCATCGGGTCGGTGATCACGGGCTTCGCCCTGGGCCTCGTCGAGGGGCTGACCAAGGTGTTCTATCCGGAGGCGTCGGCCACCGTGATCTTCGTGATCATGGTGCTGGTGCTGCTCGTCAAACCCGCCGGCCTGTTCGGGCGCACGGCCTGACCGCGAACTGAGGCTCGACACCCATGGCCGACACCGCCGCCCTCGAGGCCGCCCCGATCGCCGCCGCGCTCCCGACGAGCCGGGACGACAAGGCGCTCCATCGCCTGATCTTCATCGGCATCGCGCTGCTGCTGATCGTAGCGCCGCTCGTCCTGTACCCCGTCTATCTGATGAAGGTGCTGTGCTTCGCGCTGTTCGCGCTCGCCTTCAACCTGCTGCTCGGCTACGGCGGCTTGCTGTCCTTCGGCCATGCCGCCTATTTCGGCATGGCGAGCTACCTCTGCGCCTACACGGCCAAGCAGCTCGGCTTCACGCCGGAACTGGCGATCCTCAGCGGCACGGTGACGGCGGCCCTGCTGGGTCTGATCTTCGGCGCCCTGGCGATCCGCCGGCAGGGCATCTACTTCTCGATGATCACCCTGGCGCTCGCCCAGATGGTGTTCTTCTTCTCCCTGCAGGCGAAGTTCACCGGCGGCGAGGACGGCATCCAGGCGGTGCCCCGCGGCAACCTGTTCGGCGCGATCAGCCTCGCGGACGACCGGGCGATGTACGCCGTCGTCGCCGTAATCTTCATGGCGGGGATGCTGCTGATCTACCGGATCATCCACTCGCCCTTCGGGCAGGTGCTGAAGGCGATCCGCGACAACGAACCCCGGGCGATCTCCCTCGGCTACAGGGCGAGCCAGTACAAGCTCGCGGTCTTCGTCCTCTCCGCGACCCTTGCCGGACTCGCGGGCTCCACCAAGGCGATCGTCTTCCAGCTCGCCTCGCTCACCGATGTGCACTGGTCGATGTCCGGCGAGGTCGTGCTGATGACGCTCGTGGGCGGCATGGGCACGGTCTTCGGACCGATCGTGGGGGCCTTGGTGATCGTCACCATGGAGACCTACCTCGCGCAGTTCGGGGCCTGGGTGACGATCATTCAGGGCTGTGTGTTCGTGCTCTGCGTGCTGCTGTTCCGGGAGGGCATCATCGGTCTGATCGCCCGGGTTGTCCGCCGGCCGTTGTAGCGCCCGCACCGTCACCGGAGACGGACTGACTAGGGTTCCGAAGATGCGGGCGCATGGCGTCGGGCTGCATCACGGCGAGCCGAAGATGAGCGGCTTCGCAGGCGGTCTGCGTTTCCGACGTCGCGCGGTGAGCATTCGTTAACCAAGACCGCCCACGCTGACGGCTTGACGCTGCCAGGGGGCGCTATGACTCAGGACCGGACGCTCAGCATCGACGATCCCGCCCTCGAGTGCCCGGTGGCACCGGACGTCGTCGGTCGTCTGATCAAGGCCGATCCTGAGGGCGCGGTCTTTCTACTTGAGGGCATCCCGGAGGCGACCCGGGCGCGGCTCGCGGTCTGGCTCTACGGCCGCAGTCACACCCATGCGATCGGCGTTCGCGTTGCGTCGACCTGCGACGGTGCCACCCTGCGGCGGACGGCAGGCGTCGTCGGCAACGCATTGTTCGACCTGTCGCGCCGGCCCCAGGTGGCGACAAGCCAGGGGACGCGCAGCGGCGGCGGCCGGATTTCTCTGGGCGGATCGCTGCGCCGCGCCTGATTCCCAGTCCGCACTGCGCAGCGTGATTGGATCACCGCGGCGCAGGGACTATTCTCCGTGGCGATGTCCACCGCCCTGAACGCGCCGTCCGTCCGTCGCCTCGACCCCGTGCTCGTCGATCGCATCGCGGCCGGCGAAGTCGTTGAGCGTCCGGCCTCTGCCGTGAAGGAGCTGGTCGAGAATGCCATCGATGCCGGGGCCCGTGCCATCGAGGTTACCATCGAGGCCGGGGGACGGCGGCTGATCCGGGTCGTCGATGACGGCCGTGGCATGACGCCGGACGACCTTGACCTCGCGGTGGAGCGGCACGCCACCTCAAAGCTTCCGGGCGGCGACCTCACGGCGATCGCCACCCTCGGGTTCCGCGGCGAAGCGCTGCCGTCGATCGGCGCGGTGTCGCGGCTCGCCATCGTCACCCGGACCCCGGATGCCGAGGCCGGGGCCAGCCTGACGGTCGAGGCGGGGCTGAAGGGTCAGGTCCGTCCGGCACCGGCGCAGCGTGGGACCCGGATCGAAGTGACCGAGTTGTTCGCCGCGACACCGGCACGGCTCAAGTTCCTGAAATCGGACCGGGCGGAGAACACCGCCGTCGCCGAAACGCTGCGCCGGCTTGCCGCGACGCAGCCCGGGATCCGCTTCACCCTTCGCGCCGATGCCGGGCAGCCGCTGGTCCTGCCCGCGGAGACCGGACCCGAGGCAGAGCTGCGCCGGCTCGCCGCTGTTCTGGGGCCGGACTTTTTCGCCAATGCGCTGCCGGTCTCCCTGGCCCGGGAAGGTTTTGCCGTGACCGGCCATGTCGGCCTGCCGACCTATCATCGCGGCGCGGCGACCCATATCCACCTTGCCGTCAACGGGCGCCCCGTGCGCGACCGGCTCCTGCTGGGCGCGATCCGCGGCGCCTACGCCGACACCCTGGCCTCTGACCGCCATCCGGTGCTCGGCCTTTCCATCGCGTGCGACCCGGACCGCGTCGACGTCAACGTCCACCCGGCCAAGACCGAGGTGCGCTTCCGCGAGCCGGGCCTCGTGCGGGCGCTGATCGTGAGCGCGATCCACGACGCCCTGCGCCGCGGCGGCGCCCGTTCGGCCACCACCGGCGCCGCGCGGACTCTCGACGCCCTGCGCCCCGCCGGTCCGCCGCTCGCGACCCATAGCGGCGCTGCCGCCCCGAGCCTGTTCCGACCGACGCGACCGGGCCTGTTTCCGGTGGGCACGCCGTCGGTCGCGGCACCGTCAGGCTACCGTCCGCAGACCGCGTGGCGGGCGCCGCAGCCTGTGCCGGCCGCGCCGGCGGGATTCGGCGAGGCTGCGCAGGCCGTGTTCGCGGGCCCGGATCCGGCCCCGGTGTCGGCGCCGCCCCAGGCCGATATCCGCGTGGCCGACGATGCGACGGAGACGCTGGATCATCCCCTCGGCGCGGCCCGGGCACAGATCCACGAAACCTACATCCTCGCCCAGACCCGCGACGGCCTCGTCATCGTCGATCAGCACGCCGCGCACGAGCGGCTCGTCTACGAGCGGATGAAGGCCGAGCGGGAAACGGGCGGCATCGCCCGCCAGGGCTTGCTGATCCCCGACGTGGTCGAGATGAGCCCCGAGGAGGCGGACCGGCTGGTCGCCGCGGCGCCGGACCTCGAGCGGCTGGGTCTCGCCATCGAGGCCTTCGGGCCGGGGGCGGTGCTCGTGCGCGAGGTGCCGGCCGCGCTGCTCGGCGCTTCGACTCGCGACCTCGTCACCGACATCCTCGACGCCCTGGAGGCCAGTGGCGACGAGGAGGGCGGCGTCCCGGCTGCGGAGGGCGGCCCGCTCGGCCGGCGCCTCGACGCGGTCCTGTCGCGCATGAGCTGTCACGGCTCGATCCGCGCCGGGCGGCGGCTGCGACCGGAGGAGATGAACGCCCTCCTGCGCGAGATGGAAGCCACGCCCAATTCCGGGCAGTGCAACCATGGACGTCCCACCTCGATCGAGCTGAAGCTCGCCGATATCGAGCGGCTGTTTGGCCGCCGATGAGGTGACGGCTTCGCCGGTCTGGCTGGCCTACCGGGCAGGGGCGGTCCAAAAGAACGGTCGATGCCTCGGCGCGAAGACCGGGGAGCCGGCGGCCGCGGATCGCCGGTGCATGCAGGGGAAGCGCAGAGCCATGACCGATATCCTCATCACCGGCCCGTGCCGCGACGCCGAACGCAAGCGGAGCGCGGCTCCGGCCGTCGCGTCGGTGCGCTGAGATGACGGGCCCATTCGATCTCGCCGGCCGTCACGTCCTCATCACCGGTGCCTCAAGCGGCCTCGGCCGTCACTTCGCCGGAACTCTCGCCCGCGCCGGAGCCCGCCTGTCGCTGGGGGCCCGCCGGGCCGATGCCCTCGCCGAAACCGTCACCCGCGTCGCGTCCGAAGGCGGAGAGGCCCATGCCGTCGTCATGGACGTCACCGACGCCGCAAGCGTCGAGCGGGCGCTCGATGCCGCTGAATCGCGGTTCGGACCCGTGGCGGTCCTGGTGAACAATGCCGGTGTGACGGCGACGAAACCGGCCCTCGATCTCGACGAGGCCGACTGGGACGCCGTGCTCGACACGAACCTCAAGGGGGTTTGGCTCGTGGCTCAGGCAACCGGGCGGCGCATGGTCCGACACGGCGCTGGCGGCAGCATCGTCAACATCGCCTCGATCCTCGGGCTGCGGGTGACCGGTGGACTGGCGCCCTACGCCGCCTCCAAGGCGGCCGTGGTGCAGCTCACCAAGAGTCTGGCACTCGAATGGGCGCGCCACGGAATTCGGGTGAACGCGCTCGCTCCGGGCTACATCAAGACCGAGCTGAATGACGCCTTCTTCGAATCCGACGCCGGCAAGGCGCTGATCAAGCGCGTTCCGCAGCGTCGGTTGGGCGAGGCGGCGGAACTCGATGGGCCGCTGCTGCTGCTCGCCTCGGATGCCGGCGCCTACATGACCGGCAGCGTCGTGGCGGTCGACGGAGGCCACCTCGTCTCCGGCCTCTAGGGGCTGCATGGTGACGTGACCCGTTCCGACGCGCCGGACGGGCGTGGCTCAGAGAGCCCGCGCCTGCTCGCGCAGGACGAACTTCTGGATCTTGCCCGTCGACGTCTTCGGCAACGGCCCGAACACGACGGTTTTCGGCACCTTGAAGCGCGCCATCCGCTCGCGACAGAAGGCGATCAACTCCTGGTCGGCGGGTTCCGTCGCGCCGGGCTTCAGCTCCAGGAAGGCGCAGGGGCTCTCGCCCCAGGTCGGGTCCGGCTTGGCCACGACGGCCGCGAGCATCACCGCGGGGTGGCGCATCAGCACCTCCTCCACTTCCAAACTGGAGATGTTCTCGCCGCCCGAAATGATGATGTCCTTCGCCCGGTCCTTGATCTCCACCGACCCGTCCGGGTGCCAGACCGCGAGGTCGCCGGTCCGGTACCAGCCGCCCGCGAGCGTTTGCTCCGTCGCGTCCGGGTTGCCGAGATAGCCTTTCATCACCGTGTTGCCACGCAGCCGGATCTCGCCGACCGATACGCCGTCGCGCGGCACCGGCGCGTCGGTTGCCGGGTCGGCGACGCTTACGGCCTCCAGGGTCGCCAGCGGCACGCCTTGACGGGCCATGCGGGCGTATCGTTCGGTTTCGGGAAGGTCGGCCCAATCCGGCTGTGCCAGGCAGACCGTCGCGGGCCCGTAGCTCTCGGTGGCCCCGTAGAGATGCGTCACCTGGAAGCCCAGATCCTCCATGGTGCGGATGATCGTCGAGGAGGGCGCCGCGCCGCCGACCGCGCAGCGCACCGTTTGCGGGAACGGCACGCGGTCGTGGGCCGGCGCGTGGGCGATCATGGACAGGACGATCGGTGCACCGCACAGATGCGTCACCCGGTGCTCGGCAATCAGCCGGAAGATGGCCGCCGGCTCGACCTTCCGGAGGCAGACCTGCGTGGCGCAGGCGGCAACGCTGGCCCAGGGATACGACCAGCCGCTGCAATGGAACATCGGCAGCGTCCAGAGATACACGCTCGCGTCGGTGAGCCCGAAAGTCACGGCGTTGCCGAGAGCCTGGAGATAGCCGCCGCGATGGCTGTAGACGGCGCCTTTTGGATCTCCGGTCGTTCCCGACGTGTAGAGCAGGCAGAGCGACTGCCATTCGTCCTCTGGACCGACCCAGGCATAGTCCGGATCGCCTTCGGCGAGCAGGGAATCGTAGGGCACAGCCCCGTCGATACCGGTCTCGCCGATCGCCACCACCAGGACGGGCTCGGCGAAATCGGCGAGCGCCCGCGCGGCCAGCGCGGCGTACTCGGCCTCGACGATGAGCGCCCGGGCTCCGCCGTGCCGGAGCGAGAACGCGATCGTCGCCGGGTCCAGACGGGTGTTCAGCGGATTGAGGACCGCGCCGAGCATCGGGACGGCGAAATGCGCCTCGATCATCTCGGACACGTTCGGTGCCAGGATCGCGACGGTGTCGAGCGATCCGATGCCCCGACCGGCGAGGCCCGCGGCGAGGCGGCGGCAGCGCCCGTACAGGTCCGCATAGGTGAAGCGGCGGCTTCCGTCGATGACCGCAATCCGTGCCCCGCATGCGGCGGCGGCGCGCGCCAGCAGGCTCACCGGGGTCAGCGCGACGTAGTTGGCTGGCCGGCGGCCGAGCCCGACCTCGAACGGGTGGAGGCCGGCCTCGCGAGCCTCGGCGGGGATCGGTCCGGTCTCCATCATCGACACTTGCTGCCTTCTGATCGGGCGGTGAGCGTGGCGTGCGCTCCGTGCGACGATGATTTCCCGGCCGTCACACCTGTCAATTGCGATTGCCGTGACAGCGTGGGCCGCGCGCGGATTCTGTTACCGGGCGCGATTGACGGGAAGACAACCCTGTCGGATGCCCTATCCTTGGCCGTGCGCGGCCGAGGCCGGATGCGATCGTCCGATCTGCGGGAGACGACAGTGGGGAACGACAACCTGCCGGTGGTCTCCAAAGAGACCGGCCGCGCCATGGCCGAGAGCAGTGTCGCCCGGGCGCGCGAGGCGTATGAGCGCTTCGCCGAGGCCGGCGAGATGGCGCTGAACGCCTTCGAGGCGTCGGCGGCACAGAGTTTCGAGGGCTGGCGCGCGGTCATGGGCTCGAGCCGCGAGACCGCGCACAATCTCGCCGATCGTCATGCGGCCGGTGCCCGCACGTTGCGCGAGCAATGGGACGATGCCGGCGCGCGGCTCTACAATGCCGTTGAGGACAACGCCGTCCATACCATGGCGGCGATGCGGGAGATCAGCCACCGGATGCTCGTGGCTTCGGACACGAATGTCCGTGCGGGCCTCGATTTCGCGGACCGCCTTGCCGCGGCAGCCGATGCCCGCGAGGTCGTGGCGCTGAACATCGCGTTCCTGCAGGAGCAGGCGCGTCGGCTCACCGACCAGATGGTCGACCTCCATCAGACGGCCAGCCGCCTCGCCCGCGAGGCCGCCGCGCGCACGGAGACTCCGTGACCGCCGCCGGCGCGGCGCCAGTTTCCGGACCCGAGACGAAGCTGCGGCTCGACGATCTGAGTCGCGCCGATGTGCCGTTCCGGACAGGCCATTTCCAAGCCTATGCGCCGCACGACTTCCATCGCATCGCTTACGTGGAATGGGGCGAAGCGGACAGCCCGCACGTGGTGATCTGCGTGCACGGCCTGAGCCGCCAGGGTCGCGACTTCGACGCGCTCGGCTATCGGCTGGCGAAGCTGGGCTACCGGGTCGTCTGTCCCGACCTGCCCGGGCGCGGTCTCAGCGGCTGGTTGAAGGATCCGGAACTCTACGGCCTGCCGCAATACGCCGCCGACATGGCGGCGCTCATCGCGCATCTCCGGGTTCCAGGGAAGATCGACTGGGTCGGCACCTCCCTCGGCGGCCTCACCGGAATGGTCCTGGCCGCCGCCGCACGCTCTCCGATCCGCCGGATGGTGATCAACGATATCGGCCCGTTTCTACCCTGGGCGCCCATCCGCGAGATCGGCTCGCGCCTGCGCGACGCGCCCCGGCTTCACCATAACCTGGCCTCGGGCGAGTCGCGCCTGCGCACGGTGCTGGGCGCATTCGGACCGCTCACCGACGAGCAATGGCGCCACATCGCCAAGTACAGCTTTCACCAAGTGCCGAACGGCGGCTGGCGGCCCCATTACGATCCCGGGATCGGCGACGCGTTCCGGCCCGGCCGAGTTTACAGTGTCAGCATGTGGCGCGACTGGGACGTCATAACCTGTCCCGTCCTGCTCCTGCGCGGAGAGCATTCGGACTTGCTCCTCGCTTCGACCGCCGATGAGATGACCCGCAGGGGACCTCCGACACGGCGCGTCGAGATCCCCCAGTGCGGCCACGCGCCTGCACTGCTGGACGACGAGCAGTTGCGAATCGTCACCGACTGGCTCGGTCCTGCGGCGTGAACACATCGCGACCGAACGGCTGCGATTTCCGGGTCGAACCTCTGTGTGTCACGCCGTGTCCCGTGGATCGGCATTCCCGGGCCAACGTGGAGCAGGCAACCCAATAGCGCGCTGCAGTTTTCGAATGCGGGGCTCTAGTCGATTTCGATCACTTTTGTATGATCGCGGATGATCGTTTAGTTGTTCATGTCGTGGTCACTGAGAGGCCCGCCCGGGAGTCTTCCGGGCTCAAGATTTTGAAAGCGTAACCATTCGTTGCACGCGCGGCTGACCTGTGGCACTAACAGATGTCACGTCTGGATCTTCGCGGCGCAATGTTGCACCTGTCAGTTGTGATTGGCGCCCCGGATCCGGGCGAGCAAGCCTGCCAACATTTAAGAACATCCGGACTACCAACGATGGCGAACCCAACCCCCAAGCCGAAGCAGACGACAGCCATTGATCACGGGGTCGGCAGCCGCATCGCGTTCCTTCGGGCCGCTAACGGATTGAGCCAGTCGGCCCTGGCCAGTGCATTGGGTGTCAGCTTCCAGCAGGTCCAGAAGTACGAGACCGGCAAGAACCGGGTCGGAGCCGGCCGTCTGCAGGCAATCGCCGAGCGACTCGGCGTTCCGGTCTCAAGCTTCTTCGAGCCCGAGCCCGAGGCTTCGACGGAGAATGGCCCGGCGCTGCTTCGTGTGGCCGGCGCCGTCGAGATCCTGCGGGCCTACAATCAGATCGCCGACGATCAGATGCGCCGCGACGTGCTCTCGCTGGTGAAATCCGCCGCGCGGATCGGCCAGCTGCGATCGGCGGACGAAGCGGCGCCTCAGTCTCCCACCGCACCGCGGAACGCGTGAGATCGGGCTGGCGCGGCGCTCCAGCCTAGCGCCGCGTGAGATCTGCCGGGGATGGATCATGGCCGAACGACCGACGACCGTGACCAATCTGCTGGCCGATCTGCCGCTCGGCGCAGCCGATGAGGTCGTGTCGGTCTTGGTGGCCAGCCCGGGTCTCCGGGTGGAGCGCATCGTCTCGACCGGGCAAGCGAGTCCGCCGGGCTTCTACTACGATCAGCCGCACGCCGAGTGGGTCGCCGTCCTGACGGGCGCGGCCGACCTCCTGTTCGCCGACGAGTCGGCCCCGCGTCGCCTCGTCGCTGGCGATGCCCTGATGATCGCTCCGCACCGTCGGCACCGGGTCCACTGGACCGAGTCTCCCACCGTCTGGCTGGCTATCCATTTCGGCCCTGAGCTGACGGTTTCCGAAGAGGAAATGGTCGAAGCTCCCTAGAGGGGCTCAGGCGTTAAATCGTGCGATCGCCACCGCCGTGTCGCCGTAGACGCGTCGTTCCACCGATTCGAAGCCCGCGGGCCAGACCAGTTGGACGGCTGCGGCCTCCTCGACCACGACAAGAGCCCCAGGGGCGAGCCATCCGCCCGCGGCAGCGCTCTCGAGGGCGCGCGGCGCCAGATCTTTGCCGTAGGGGGGATCGCAGAAGACGAGCGAGAAAGGGCCCGCCGAGGCGGCAGGCCCAAGCCGGGTCGCATCCCGACGGAACAGGCGCGTCACGCCTTCGGCCCCGAGCGCCTCGATATTGGTGCGGATCACCGCGCGGGCTTCGGCGCCCTCATCGACGAGCAACGCGTAGGCGGCACCCCGCGACAGGGCCTCGAATCCGAGAGCGCCCGTCCCGGCAAACAGGTCGAGAACCTGAGCACCCTCGACAGCCTGCTCGTAGGCATGGGTCAGCACGTTGAACAGCGATTCCCGGAGTCGATCCGAAGTCGGCCGGATCGCTTCGGTGCGCGGCGTGGCGAGCCTGCGGCCCCGCCAAGCGCCACCGACGATCCTCATCGCGTCCCGCGTGGCGGTCGGCCACCGCCGGGCTTGGCTCCGCCGCGCGGGGCACCGGGACGACCACCCGGTCGCCCGCCGCCCTTGCCGGGCGCGCCGCCAGAGAAGCCGCCCGGCTTGCCGCCGGGACGGGATCCACCGGGACGGGATCCACCGGGACGGGATCCACCGGGACGTGCGCCTCCCGGCTTCGGGCCTCCGAAGGCCGGCTTGCCGCCACCGGCGGCGGGTTTCCGGGGCGGGAACGAACCGGCCTTTCGGGCCGCTCCGTCGGCCGGCTTGGCGTCGAATGCGCGTTCGCGCCGATCGCCAGCCTTGCCGTCGCGGCGATCCTCGAAGCGCGTATCCCCGCGCGGCCGGTCGTCTCGCCCTGTCTCCCGGCGCTTCCACTCGCCGGTGCCGCGTTCGCCGCGTGGGCCGGCATTGCGCTCCGGCCGTTCCTGTCCGGCCTTGTCGGCAAAGCGGCGCCGCGGCTTCTCGACGGGCGCTGGCTCCGCAGGCGTCGCCGTCAGGCGCTCGACGACGACGCGGCGCTCGCCGGTGCGGATCGAGCCGACACGTTCGCGACCCCGTTCGGCCGCGGCGGCCTGCGCCGCACGAGGGTCCGCACCGCGGCGGGGGATGCGCGTCCCCCGCGGCTTCGTCGCGTCCTCGTCGCGCCACGCGGAGTTGCGGGGTCCGGGTCCGGTACCGCCTGTCGAGACCCGAGGCGTCGGTGCCGGACGCGCAGCATTGCGCCGGGATGGAGCTTGTTGTGCAGCCCGAGCTTCCCGGTCGGACGGTCGCGATTCGCCGAAGGGAGCGATCGGTTCCCGGACCGGGCTGTCGAAATCCACGCCCGCCTGTTCGGCGAGGCTCTTGCCGAGCTGGTCCTTCAGCACGCGCGTGCGCACCTCTTCCACCAGCCCGACCTCCAGATCGCCCAGCTGGAACGGGCCGAAGGACAGCCGGATCAGCCGGTTCACCGAGAGGCCGAGATGCTCAAGGATACGCTTGACCTCGCGGTTCTTGCCTTCGCGAAGGCCGAGCGTCAGCCAGACGTTGTCGCCCTGGACGCGGTCGAGGGTGGCCTCCACCGGGCCGTATTCCATGCCATCGATGGTCACGCCCTTGGCCAGCCTGTCGAGCTGCGCCTGATCGGTGTCGCCGTGCGCACGGACCCGGTACCGGCGCAGCCAGCCCGTGTCGGGATGCGCGATCACCTTGGCCAAGCCGCCGTCGTTGGTCAGGAGCAGGAGACCCTCGGTGTTGATGTCGAGGCGTCCCACCGCGACGACCCGCGGCAGTTCTTCGGGCAGCGCCTCGAAGACGGTCTGGCGACCCTCGGGATCGCGGGCCGTGGTCACCACCCCCCGAGGCTTGTGGAAGATCCACAGTCGGCTCCGCTCGCGCGACGGCATCGGTTCGCCGTCGATCAGGATGCGGTCGTTCTCGGTGACGTTGCGGGCGGGGGAGGTCAGCGTCTCGCCGTTGACGCTGACGCGACCGGCCAGAATCATCGCTTCAGCATCCCGCCGAGAGGCAATGCCGGCCCGTGCCATAGCCTTGGCGATACGCTCGCCGGGCGGCGTCTCGATAGCGCCCTCGTCCTCGGTCGGGGTTGCCGGCAGCGGCTGCGCAGTCTTGGCACCCGCCTTCGCCTTGGCTGTCGGCTTCCTCGGAGCGTCAGGGGCGTCCGCGGCACTGCCCGCATCGGTCGGCGGGGTCCAGCCCTGGCCCTGGTTTGACTCGGGGGCCGGGCGGGCAGCGCCCGCCTCGGGCTTATCGTCGTTCGGCAGATCGGTCATGCCTGCCGCTTATCAGAGCCACACTCTACAGGCGAGACGGCACGTGCGGTCGAGCCGAGGCTGAAACGACGAAGGCGGCCCATCGGGACCGCCTCGAAGATCGATGCGCGTGTGTGCCGTCAGATCCGGGGTGAGCGACCGCGCATCACGCCGAACACGGCGGAGATCAGGAACAGGGCGATCGCCACGAAGAAGACGATCTTGGCAGCTTCCATGGCCGTTCCGGCGATGCCGCCGAAGCCGAGGAGCGCCGCCACGAGAGCGACGACGAGAAATGTGACAGCCCAGCCGATCATGGCATCCTCGCTTAGTCCGGTTCAGTTCAAGACTGGAACCCGCGCGAGGCGGGTTCCGTTCCGGTTGTGCTTGACGTTCAGAGCTTGTCGGTGGCCGACTTCACCGCGCTCTTCGCGTCGCCGACCGTAGCCTGCGCCTTGCCCTTGAGTTCCTGAGCCGCGCCCTCAGCCTTGAGCTTGTCGTTGTTGGTCACATCGCCGATGCCCTGCTTGGCCTTCCCAAGAGCCTCGTTGGCGACGCCCTTGATCTTGTCGGTGGTGCTGCTCATGGCGTTGTCCTCTTGTTCGACCTGCGGCGATGCCGCACTGGTTCAAGAAACGGTCACGGTCGGTCGAATGTTCCAGCCCTTAACATTGACGAGGATCAGGCCGGGACGCCGCCGCGCCTCTGTGCAGGCACGGGCTTGAGGGCATGGTGGCTTCCGATCCGATCCACCGTCCGGACCGCCCATCGTCCGGAGCGCTGACCGCACTGGACCACGCTTTCGCAGCCGCCCGCGCCGCTGCCGTGGCCGGGGAAGTCCCCGTCGGCGCCGCGGTGGTCCGGGACGGGATCGTCCTCGCGGTCGCGCATAATCAACCGCGGCGGCTCAACGACCCGACCGCGCACGCGGAAATCCTGGCGATCCGGGCAGCCTGTGCGGTCCTCGGTGAGGAACGCCTCACCGGCTGCGATCTCTATGTCACGCTGGAACCGTGCCCGATGTGTGCGGGGGCCATATCCATCGCGCGGATACGGCGGCTCTATTACGGCGCGTCGGACCCGAAGGGCGGGGGGGTCGAGCACGGCCCGCGCGTCTTCGATCAGCCCACCTGCCATCACGTGCCGGAGGTCTATGGCGGCTTCCGCGAGCGTGAAGCCGCGGCCCTGCTCCGGGATTTTTTCGCCCAACGCCGCAGTTGAACGGCGGATCAGCGGCGCTGGTCGCGATGGCGTCGGACGGCGCGGCGAGACGAGACGATGACGCCGGCCCTAACGATCGCGATGCGAGCGGCGCCTCATGGGTTCACACGCAATCCGAGCAGGAACGTGTTCTCCCGAAAGCTCGATCCGGCGACGGTGCTGTCGAATTTCTGGTAGAGATAAGTGCCTCGCAGCGTCAGCCAGCGCGTGAAGTGGTAGTCGACGCGCGCGGTTGCCGAGAAGCCGTTCTCGCGGATGGTGCTGTTCTGATAATCGTTGCGGAGGTAGGATCCGCCCAGGACGATCGACAGGTTGCGCAGGAGATCGTGCTGCACTTCCAGTGTTGCGACCTCGGTCAGCACGCCGCTGGAGCCCGGGATCGTCGTCTCGGTGACGCCCGTCGCGGCGGTGAGCCGGACGGTGGTGAGCGGGCTTGCGGCCCAGACCAGGGCCGCGTTGAGCAACGGCGCATTGATGTCCCGGAGGGTCGGGTCGACGTAGGTCCGATGTTGAATGCCGGCCGAGATCTCACCCGTCACGGAGCGCGCGAGCCCGATGCTCGTGCCGAAGGCGAGCGCGATGCCGTCCGAGTCCCGGCGCGCACCCGTCAGGTCGAACCGCTGATCGTAGACGCGGGTGTCGCCGAGGAGGTCGATGAATGGGCTGAAATCGGGGTTGACCTCGTAGGCCGTGCGCAATTGGAGACTGTACTGATTCAAGTTCCGGTCGGACTGATTGATGGTCGTCCCATTGGCCAGGCGGGCATTGTCGAACTCCGACCGGTCGATCGACCCGCGCAGAGTCACCGACAGACGGTTGAATGTCTCCGTGGCGCCCAGCGACCCGCCGTAAACAGCCAGAAGCGGCCGGCTCGTCGCCGCGGGGGCCTGCAGGTTGGCGCTCGACGTGCGTTGCGTGTCGACCAGGAAGCGCCCCTCCGCGTCGATGCGCAGATCCCGGTTGGCGTCGATCCGCAGGCGCACGGTGCCGTCCGCTGCGGGGCGGCTCGCGGCCTCGTTCTGCGGCGTTTCGAGGTAAGAACCCCTGAGCGAACCCTGTAGGGAACTCGAGGACCAGTTGCTGCGGAAGTCGACCGTGGCGTCTGTGCGCAGGGCGACCGAGCCCTTTGCGATCTGCCGGCTGGTCTGGTCCGGATTCGAGTCGTAGCCGATGCTCTGTGCGAAGGTCGGGAGCACCGTGAAGGTGCCGACCTGATAGCCGATGGGCGCGAAGGCTGGATCGGTGGGGATCGCGCGCGCCAAGTCGGTGCCGAGGATGAAGCCCGGCGTCAGGAGGCCGAGTGTCGGTCCGATGGCCTGCAGAGGGAACAGGGGCCGGATCGGCGTCACCGTCGACGGATTCGGTACGCCGACCACCGGTTGCTGAACCACCGGCGACAACCGCAGCGCCGGGGGCGGAACCTGCGTCACGCTCTGGGTGACGCGCCGGGTCGCGGAACCGATCCGCCGGGGGGGAGCGGCTCGGGTGCGCAGGAGTGTCGAAGGGGCGAGGTTGGCCGGAGCCGTCGAGCTTCCGCCGGTCCGCCGGCCGCCCGTCGTGATCCGAGTGTCGAGCTGAGACTGGCCGGGCTGGCCCAGCGTCTGTCGCGGTATCGGAGGCGACAGCGGGGACCGAAGGCTGTCGCCTCCGGTTTGCTCGCCGCCCGTCGTGTCCCCGCCGAGCGAGCTGCGTCCTGAATCGCGGGTCAGGCCGTCAGGGATGCTCCGCTTGAGGGCTGGCAGGCCGTTCGGCGCCGCCTCCTGCCCGATGCCGGGATTGTCGGGCTGACCCGTGACGGGACTCGTCGCGTCGAAGCGTTGAGCCAGCGCCGGCGTCGCGAGCGTTAAGCTCAGCGCCGCGACGGCCAGCCGCGAGTTCTGCCGTTTCCGCCGGTCAGCCGCCGTCCGCACCTGATCCCGGTCTCCGCCCACATCTCCGGCACCGAAGTCCGAAGGTCATCGATCATGCCGCCCAGAAACGGGTCGCCGGCATGGTTAACGAACCCTAGCGACGGCATGGTTAATGCCCGGTCAACGACGGCATCGCCCTGACATCCCCTGGCATCCCCCTGGCATCGACGCCGCGCGGTTTCGATCTCTCCGCGCCTCCGCAATTATGATTGAGATTTTTTGTATACTCTGCTATCGTTATGATGAATTCGATCGCATCCGACCTGGATTGATCGACTTGGTGATTTGTACTCATGGAGTTTATCGTGAGTGACAGCGCAGCTAACGAGCACAGCCCGTCGGTCGATCTCACGGTAGATATCGTGGCGGCTTATGTGTCGAACAATTCCGTGCCGGCTTCGGAGCTTCCCGGGTTGATTGGCGGCATCCATGCGGCGTTGAGTGGTTTGACAACTCAAAGTCGTGCCGCGAATTCGCCCGTTGAAAAGATGAGCCCGTCCCAGATCCGCAAGTCGGTCACGGCGGATCATATCATCAGCTTCGAGGACGGGAAGCCGTACAAGACGCTTCGCCGTCACCTTACGTTGCGAGGTCTGACGCCCGAGGCCTACCGTGAGAAGTGGGGCTTGCCGCGGGACTATCCCATGACCGCTGCAAGCTACTCCGCCCAACGCTCCGAGCTGGCTCGGGCTCTGGGCCTCGGGCAGCAGCGCCGCAAGAACGTCGGGGCGCCAGCGCCGGCGCCGACACCGGAAGCCGTGGTCGCGCCTGCTTCCAAGCCGCGCGGGCGGAAAAAGGGCGTGGCGGAGTAGTCGGCCGAATCGACGGAAACGATCCATTGCGATCAATGTGTCGGGCGATGACTCAAGACTACTGAGCGGCTTGCCGCACAGATTACCTCGCTCGATTGGCTGGGTGGAGTCTTGCCTTCTGCGCTGGCGTGGCTCCGCTGGGCCGGCGACTTCGACTCTCGATGTCCGCCGGTGCCACTTAGGCTCAGGCACGATGGACCTCGTGGCCCGGATCGCTCAGTCACGTCGGACGCGTCCCGCAGCTCGGGCGGCCCCCGCGGCCACGACCCGTCTACCTACCTGACTTGCGATGCTGACGTCTGCGAAGACAGTGTTGTGATGACCTCGGCTCAACGAGGCGGTGTCGTTGCTTCGACACTGCCTCGGTTCAGGCCTACTTGGCCTCCATCGTCTTTAAGCCGATTCCACCAATCGATTGCAGCGGCCGCACTCGGGGGTGGTCGCCGGTCACGCCGCGACTTCTGGCCTCGCAAGACAGCCGCCGGGGCGCCGGACGAGGCGATCTCCACTTCACGTTCCGACGGATGCCTAGGCCAAGCGCGGCGTTGGGCTGGCGCTGTCTCGACCTGATCGAAGGCGGCTCCGCCCATCCGGAAGCCCGCGGCGGGGGTGAGCCGCAGGTGCGGCATCCCAGCCGCAGCGACCCGTGTTCGCGCGCCCCCGTCCACCGGGAACTCCCTGCTCCTCCGCTCCGGCCAGGCCGATCCGCACCGGCGGACACTCTGCGCGTCGCGCAAGTGTGCGCCGCGTCAACGGCGCTATCCAATCGCCGTCGCGCTGCGATGCTGCTCCGCACCATCGGATCCCGCCCGTGCCGAAGGACTTTGCCGTGCTGCCTCTGCCGATCCTCGCCCTTGCCGTCGCCTCGTTTGGGATCGGCACCACCGAGTTCGTCATCATGGGCCTGCTCCCGGAGGTGGCGCAGAGCTTCGGTGTCACCATCCCGCAGGCCGGCTATCTGGTGTCGGGCTATGCCATGGGCGTGGTCGTGGGGGCGCCGATCGTGGCGATCGCCACCGCGGGCCTGCCGCGCAAGACCGCGCTTCTCGCGCTGATGGCTGTGTTCCTGGCAGGAAATCTCGGCTGCGCGTTGGCACCGAGCTACGCCTTGCTGATGACGGCGCGCGTCCTGACCGCCTTCGCCCACGGCGCGTTCTTCGGAATCGGCGCGGTGGTGGCGCGGGACCTCGTGCCGCGAGAGAGGCGCACGCAGGCGGTCTCGCTAATGTTCGCCGGCCTGACGCTTGCCAACGTTCTGGGTGTGCCCCTGGGGACCGCCCTCGGCCAGGTCGCGGGATGGCGGTCGACCTTCTGGGCGGTGGTGGCGATCGGCCTCGCGGCGGGCCTCGCGATCCAGCTCTGTGTGCCCACCGGCCTTCCTGGAACGCGTGGCCGTCTCGCCAGCGAGTTCAGGGCGCTCGGCCGCTGGCCGGTCTTGCGGCCGATGCTGATCTCGACCCTGTCGTCGGTGAGCTTCTTCACCGTATTCACCTACATCACACCGTTCCTGACCGGGGTGTCCGGCTTCTCTCCGCGTGGCGTGACGGGTGTGCTGTTTTCGGCCGGACTGGGCCTGACCATCGGCAACCTCGCCGGCGGTCATCTTGCCGATCGGAGTCCGATGGCGACGATCATCGGCAGCTTCCTCGGCATCGTGGCCGCCTTGCTGGTCCTGGCGGCCGTCGCGCACGATCCCGTTCTGACCGTTCCCGTGATGGTCCTCTGGTCAGGACTCGTCTTCGCGCTGGTTTCGCCGCTGCAGATCTGGGTTGTCGAAGCCGCGACCGATGCGCCGAACCTCGCCTCCACGCTCAACCAGGGCGCATTCAACCTCGGCAATGCCGTCGGCGCCTGGATCGGTGGTACCGCTCTGACTCTCGGCGCGAGCTACCGCGAGCTTCCGTTGATCGCCGCGGCGATGTCCCTCGCCGGGCTCGGCCTGGTCCTCACCGCGGTCAGCCGCCGTCGCCACGAAGTTGCGTCGGCTTCCGTGCCCGGCGCCTGAACAATCAGTCGGCCCGAACGAGGTCGCCCAGCAGGCTGGCGGCCACGGTCGCCTTGGAGACGGTGAGGCCGGACGCACCGATCGCGTCCACCGCGTCGCGGATCCGGGCCAGCGGAGCGCCGCGTGCCTTCACCCAAGCCTCCACCGCGTCGGGGCCCGCGCCCAGATCCGCCACCACCTCGGCGGTGAGTTTGCGATGGGCGGCGGCGATGCCGGCGACCGCGCGCTCCAGCGCGACGCGGTCGAACGTGTCGGCCACCGGCACAGTCCGCGCCGCGGCCGCCAGATCGTCGAGCCGGAAGGCATGCTCCAGGGCGAAATGGGTCGCGGCCACCTCAGCGACCGGTCGGCCACTCGCCTCTGCGACGCGGACGACATCGGGTGCGGATCCGAGCGCGGTGAGCGAGGCCAGCCGCCGGGCCTGGGCCGGGGCCATGCCGTGCCCCGTCAGTTCCGCCTCGCGGGCGTCGATGGCTGCGCGGGCCTCATCCCCGAGCACCTCGGGCAGCGCCGCCTCGACGGCGGCAATGCCGTCCCGGTAGCGGGCGACCATGGGGGCGAGCCCTCCGCTCAGATCGAGGTTGCGGATGAACCAGACGATCCGGTTCAGCAGCAGATCCTGCACCTCCGCATAGAGATCGAGCTGCTCCCGCCCCGAAACGCGGCCCGCCAGACCGTCGATGGCAAGGTTCAGCTCCATCAGCCCGAAGGCGTCCCGGGTCATCGCGTAGGCCTTGGCGATGATCGCGGCGTCGGCGCCGGTGCCGTCCACGAGCCGTGTCACCAGCGAGGGCCCGCCGCGGTTGACGATGATGTTGGCGAGCGCCGTGGCGATGATCTCGCGGCGCAAGCGGTGTGCCTTCACGGCGTCCGGGAAGCGCTCGCGCAGGGCCTTCGGGAAGTAGCGCTGCAGCTCCCGGTCGAAATAGGGATCGTTCGGCACGGTGCTGTCGAGGATGGCGTCGTGCAGAGACAGCTTCGCGTAGGCGAGCAGCACCGCGTATTCCGGCCGGGTCAGGCCCTCGTTCCGGCGCATGCGTTCGGCGAGCGTCGCGTCGTCGGGAAGAAACTCCACCGTCCGGTCGAGGCGGCCTTCCGCCTCCAGCGCCTGCATGGTCCGCACGGCGAAGCCGGTCTCGCCGAGTCCGCCGCGCTGGGCGAGCGACAGGGCGAGCGTCTGCAACTCGTTGTTGCGGAGGACCAGACGTCCGACCTCGTCGGTCATGTCGGCGAGCAGGGCGTTGCGCGCCTCGTAGCTCAGCCGGCCGTCCCGCTCCGGCGTCATGAGGGCGATCTTGATGTTCACCTCGACATCCGAGGTGTTCACGCCGGCGGAGTTGTCGATGGCGTCGGTGTTCAGCCGGACGCCCGCGCGTGCCGCCTCGATTCGTCCGCGCTGCGTCAGGCCGAGATTGGCACCTTCGCCGACGACCTTCGCGCGCAGCTCCGCCCCGGTGATCCGGACGGCGTCGTTGGCGCGATCGCCGGCATCCTCGTCGGTCTCGGTGGTCGCGCGAACATAGGTTCCGATACCGCCGAACCACAGGAGGTCGGCCGGCGCCTTCAGGATCGCCTGCATCAGTTCGGTCGGCGTCGCCTCGGCGCGGTCGAAACCGAGGGCGGCCCGGACCGCCGCGGAGAGCGGGACCGTCTTCAGGCTGCGCGAGAACACGCCGCCTCCCTCCGAGATCAGGCTCTTGTCGTAATCCGCCCAGGAGGACCGCCCCAGATCGAACAGCCGCCGCCGCTCGACGAAGCTCGTGGCCGCATCCGGGTCCGGATCGAGAAAGATGTCGCGGTGGTCGAAGGCGGCGATGAGGCGGATGCTTTTCGAGAGCAGCATGCCGTTGCCGAACACGTCCCCCGACATGTCGCCGACGCCGACCGTGGCGATCGGATCGGTCTGCACGTCCACGTCGATCTCGCGGAAATGCCGGCGCACGGCCTCCCAGGCGCCGCGGGCGGTGATGCCCATGCCCTTGTGGTCGTAGCCCTGGCTGCCGCCGGACGCGAAGGCGTCACCCAGCCAGTGACCCTTCTCGAGGGAAAGCGCGTTGGCGATGTCCGAAAACGTGGCGGTGCCCTTGTCGGCGGCGACCACGAGATAGGCGTCATCGGGATCGTGCCGCACCGTGTCCGGCGGCGGCACGATGGCGTTGTCGACGATGTTGTCGGTGAGTTCCAGAAGGGTCCGGATGAAGATCCGGTAGCTCTCGGTGCCCTCCTGCATCCAGGCGGCCCGGTCTGACGCCGGGGGCAGACGCTTCGGGAAGAAGCCGCCCTTGGCGCCCACGGGCACGATCACGGCGTTCTTCACCTGCTGAGCCTTCACCAGCCCGAGGATTTCGGTGCGGAAATCCTCCGGCCGGTCGGACCAGCGCAGGCCGCCGCGGGCGACATAGCCGAAGCGCAGGTGCACGCCCTCGACGCGGGGCGCGTAGACGAAAATCTCGAAGAGGGGCCTCGGCAGCGGCATCGCCGTCACCCGGGCGCAGGCGAACTTGAAGCTGATCGTCTCGCGGGGATGGCCGTCGGCACCGCTCTGGAAGAAGTTGGTCCGTACCGCGGCCTCGACGAGGTTCACAAACCGGCGCAGGATCCGGTCGTCGTCGAGGCTGGTGACCTCGGCGAGCGCGGTCTCGATGCAGGCGCGTATCCCGGCCTCTCGGGCGGCCCTGTCTCCGACGAGTGCCGGATCGAACCGGGCGCGGAACAGGGCGACGATGTCCCGCGTGATCCCGGCATGCCGGCTCAGCGTACCGGCGAGATAGTCCTGTCCGTACCGGATGCGCAGCTGACGCAGGTAGCGACCGAGCGCCCGGAGGAGGGCGGCCTCCCGCCAGAGGAGGGCGGCTTCGAGGACGAGGCGGTTGTAGCCATCGGATTCCGCGGCTCCGTCGGCGATGGCGAGCATCGCAGCCTCGAGAGGCCGTTCCAGGGCGTCGAGATCGATCGCGACACCGGTGGCGCGCTCGATCAGCATGTCGTGCAGCCAGATTCGGGCGCCGTCTTCGACCCCTGTCGGCACGACCCGATAGGTGCGCTCGTTGATGACGCGGAAGCCGAGATTCTCCAGGCCGGGCACCCGGTCGGACAAGGCGATGGCGGCGCCCCGCGAGAAGACCTTCAGCCGGACCTGCGCGGCCGAGTCGCTCTGTCGGCGGCCGAGCTGCACGGCCCGCGGCTGGCTGTCGCCGAGGCGCTCGAGGATCGCCACGTCGGCGACTGCGACCTCCGGCTGGAAATTGTCCCGGTAGGCGGCCGAGAACGCGTTGCCGTAGCGGGCGGCCAGCATGCGCGCCTGGTCGCCGCCGTGAGCCTCCGCGAGCGCCTCGCGCAATGCGTCGCCCCAGGTCCGGACCAGGGCGGTGATGCCGGCTTCGAGGGCCGCTGGGTCCTGCTCCGGGCTGCCCGTGTCGGACAGGCCGATGATGTAGTGGATCCGGGCGAGGGAGCCCTCCGGATAGTCCGGGTGGGCGGCACTCAGCCGGCCGCCATAGGCCTCGGCGAGGTAGGTGCCGATCCGGCCTCGTACCGCAGAATCGTAGCGGTCCTTCGGAACGTAGACGAGGAGCGACACGAAGCGGCCGAACCGGTCCGGGCGCGAGAGCACGCGCACTCGCGGCCTGTCGGCCAGAGCTGCGATGGCCAGGGTGAACCGGTAGAGCCGCTCGATGTCGATCTGGAACAGATCGTCGCGCGGATAGCTCTCCAGTACCGCGAGGAGGCTTCGCCCAGCATGGCTCGTCGGGTCGAGACCGGCGCGCTGGACCACCGCCTCCACCTTCCGGCGCAGGACCGGAACCTCGCGGGCGGGGCTGGTATAGGCCGACGCTGTGAACAGGCCGACGATCCGCACCTCACCGGACAGCTTCCCGAGCCCGGAGAAGAGCTTGACGCCCACATAGTCCAGGAAGGCCGAGCGGTGGACGCGGGATTTCACACTCGCCTTCGTGATGATGAGGGGCTGCGGCTCCTCCAGGAAGGCGAGGATTTCGGGGGTGTAGTCCACGGGGATCCGGCCCCGGCGCAGGGGCGTGGCGCCGGGATCGCGCAGCACGCCGAGGCTCGACCCCTCGACCAGGGGATGCCCCTCACCGTCGATACCGTGCTGCTGCATGCCGAGGAGCAGGAACTGGCCCTCTGTCAGCCACTCCAGAAAAGCGCGTGCTTCCTCGGTCTCGCTTTCGGGCATCGGCGTCGGGGCGCGGCCGAGATCCGTCGCGAGTTCCGCAACGCGCGTCAGCATGGCGTCGTGATCGTCGGTCGCCAGAGCGACGTCCCGGTAGACCGCCGCGAGGGCGTCCAGCAGCCGCTCGCCGGCCTCGGCCGCCAGCCGGTCGAGGTGGATGTGGATGAAGCTCTCGCGCGCCAGGCTGCCCTGGGCATCGGCCGTCGTTTCGCCGACGACCCGTATCAGACCGCCGCCGCCATCCCGCTCGATGCCGAGAATCGGGTGCGCGACGAGGTGCGGGGACAGGCCCTGCTCGGTCAGTTCGGCGAGGGTCGAGTCGAGGAGGAAGGGCCGGTTGTCGTTGACGACTTCGAGGATCGTCATCTCGCGCGCCCGGCCACCGCGGACGAGGGCACCCTCGCTGAGGCGCAACCGTGCCGGTTCACCGGGCCGGCGCGGCTCAGCCAGGAAGGCACGGGCGCGCGCGGCGAGATCGGCGAGAGTCACCGCGTCGTAGGAGGCCAGATCCTCCGGTGTCACGCGGCCGAACAGGTCGCGCACGAAGCCGCCCGGTCCGCCCTGCTCGGTCACGATGTCGGCGGCCGCCTCGATCAATCCCGTCCGGGCCGTCTTCTGCTCTGAGGAAGACAAGGCCGTGGCGGTTTCGAGTGTCATCGCGCGTCTCCCGAACCGGGTCACTCATCCAATCGATAGCAGCGTCTTCCGCCGTGTCGATGACACCCCCGCCGGTTTGCCGGCCCGCCAGTGTCGATCGGCGCAAACCGTCAGGCTCACCGCAGATGCGCCTTGTCGCCGACGAGAAGGGTGTATATGCACATATTATGGCCGACATTCATTCCGGCGATGGTCCTCAAGAGCTCTGCACCTGCTCAGCCCTGCGGCGGGCGACACGGGCGGTGACCACGACCTACGACGCCGCGTTGCGGCCGGTGGGCTTGCGCGTGACGCAGTTCGCGATCCTGCGCCTGCTGCAGCGGCTCGGACCGACGCCGTTGACGCGACTTGCCGCGGAGGCGGCCCTGGAGCGGACCACGATGGGCCGCAACCTCGATCCGCTGGAGCGTCGCGGCCTCGTGCGAATCGCGCCTGGCGCGGCCGACGCCCGCGAGCGCGTGGTCGTGCTGACCGAGGCCGGCGGCGAGGCGATCGCGGCGGCGACGCCGTACTGGCGCGACGCCCAGGCGCGCATCAACGCCCGGGTCGAGCCAGCGGCCGTGGCCGCCCTCGCCGACGCCCTGACCTCCGTCTCCTGACCGATCCGCCGCAATCCGCCCTTTCCAGAGGCCGTTCATGTCCGTCATCGCCGACACGCACGCCAAGCCGCCGCTGCATTATGCCTGGATCATCGCCGCGGTGACCTTCCTGGTGCTGCTCGTCGGCGCCGGAGTCCGGGCCACCCCGAGCGTGTTGATCGTGCCGTGGGAGCGGGAATTCGGCTGGACCGCGGCGACGATCGGCGTCGGCATCGCGCTCAACATCTTCCTGTACGGGATGATCGGGCCCTTCGCGGTCGCCATCATCGAGCGGTTCGGGCTGCGGCGCTGCATCTGTGGCGCGCTCCTCATCCTGGCGCTCGGCACCGCCGCAACGAGCCTCATGACCGCGCCCTGGCAGATGGTGCTGCTGTGGGGCATCGTCGTCGGGTCGGGCTCCGGCATGGTCGCCAACGTCCTCGGCGCCACCGTGGCGGGACGCTGGTTCGCCAAGCGGCGCGGTCTCGTGCTCGGCATGCTGACGGCGAGCAGCGCCACCGGGCAGCTCGTCTTCCTGCCGATGCTCGCCTCCCTCGCGGTCGGCCAGGGCTGGCGCTCGGTCTCCCTGGTGGTCGCGGCCGCGACCCTGGCCCTGATCCCGCTGGTGGCCCTGCTGATGCGGGATCGCCCGGCCGATCTCGGCCTGCCCCGCTACGGCGAGACCGTGGTGACGCCGACGCCGGTCCTCACCGAGAATCCGGCCCTGCGGGCGCTGCGCGGCCTGCGGATCGGACTGCGCTCCCGGGATTTCTGGCTGCTCGCCGGCACGTTCTTCATCTGCGGCGCCTCTACCAACGGCCTGGTCGGCACGCATCTGATCCCGGCCTGTATCGATCACGGCATCGCCGAAGTGACGGCTGCCGGCCTGTTGGCCCTCATGGGGATCTGCGACCTGATCGGCACCACGGCTTCGGGCTGGCTCACCGACCGGTTCGACTCGCGCAAGCTGCTCGCGTGGTATTACGGCCTGCGCGGCCTCTCGCTGATCTTTCTGCCCTATTCCTTCGACTTCAGCTTCTACGGCCTGTCCCTCTTCGCGGTGTTCTACGGGCTCGACTGGATCGCCACCGTGCCACCCACCGTGCAGCTGGCCGGCAAGTCGTTCGGCGAAGATAACGCGGCCCTGATGTTCGGCTGGATCGCGGCAGCTCACCAGATCGGTGCGGCTTCCGCAGCCTGGCTCGGCGGGATGATCCGCACCGAGAGCGGCACCTATTTCGGCGCCTTCATCTCGGCCGGCCTGCTCTGCCTCGTCGCCGCTCTCATGGCGACCTTCGTGGGCCGCAAGCCGGCCGCGCCGGCCCTGCATCCGCTGCCGGCCTGAACTGCGCGGGGTGAGCGCGGTCGTCATAAGTGCGCCGCGAAGGAGGAGCCCTGATCGGCTCCTCCCAGCGCATCCCGAGAGCCCGTTTTGACAGTCGCGATCCGGCCCCTGCCGCCGGTCCAGGAGGTCCGGACCCCGCGTCCCTGGTCCGGACCGGGATTTGCCGAGTTCGTCGCCATCATCGCGCTGATGATGGCGGTGACGGCCATCTCGATCGACAATCTGTTGCCGGCCTTCCCGGCCATCGAGGCGCGGTTCGGAGTGCCGGATCCGAACCGGCTGCAACTCCTCGTCTACGTCTACATGATCGGCTTCGGCTTCGCGCAGATCGTCTACGGACCGGTCTCCGATGCCCTCGGCCGGCGCCCGGTGCTGCTCGCGAGCCTCGCCGTCTACGTGGTCGGCTGCGGGCTCGCGATGATGGCGCCGAGCTTCGGCTGGCTGCTGGCCGCGCGGATCATCCAGGGCATCGGTGCAGCCGGCGGGCGCGTTCTCTCGGTGGCGATCGTGCGCGACCGCTTCGCCGGCCGGGAGATGGCGAGCGTGATGTCGTTCACCATGATGGTGTTCCTGATCGTCCCGATGATCGCGCCGGCGATCGGCGGCACGATGCTGGCGCTGGGCTCCTGGGTCTATGTCTTCGTCTCGATGCTGGTCCTGGCCTTCTGGCTGACCGTCTGGTTCTCCCTGCGCATGCCCGAGACGCTGCACCCGGAATACCGCCGGCCGCTCTCGCCCGCCGCCACCTGGGAGGCGATCCGCCTGACCCTGAAGACCCGCGTCGCCGTCGGTTATGCCACCGCGCTCGGCCTGATGACCGGGTGCATCATGGGCTACGTCGGCTCGGCCCAGCAGCTTTTCGACACCGGCCTGTATCACCTCGGCCCGCTTTTTCCCCTGGCCTTCGGGCTCGTGGCCGGCGCCATGGGCGTCGCGACGCTGATCAACGCCCGCGTCGTCCGGCGGCTCGGGATGCGGGCGATGTCGCACAGTGGCGTCATCGCCTTCACGTTGGTGGGGCTCGTGCAGATCGCCGCCGGGCTCGCCTATCATGGGCATCCGCCGCTCGCGCTGTTCCTGTCGATCCTGGCGGTCAACCAGTTCCTGATCAGCTTCGCGATGCCGAACTTCAACGCGCTCGCGCTCGAGCCGCTCGGGGCCATCGCCGGCACGGCCTCGTCGTTCCTCGGCTTCTACACGACGATCCTGGGCGCCTTCTGCGGCTTCCTGATCGGACAGGCCTTCGACGGCAGCGTCATGCCGGTGGCTGTCGGCTATGCGAGCCTCGGTGCATTGTCGTTGCTCGTGGTGGCCTGGACGGAGCGCGGCCGGCTGTTCCGCGGCGGCGTCGGCGGCTGATCCGGACGCCTTAACGCGGTCTTCAGCGGGAAGGCGTCAAGCTCCACGCCTGATCCCAGCCGACCGGACCCGCCCATGCTTGCCCGCGCCCAGGACGGAACCCTCCTCGCTGCGCGTCTGCTGCTCGCCGCCGCGCTCCTGCCGACCGGCATCGCGCGGGCGCTCAACGTCTCGGGCTTCGCGCTGACGCTTGCCGGCGCCGGCATGCCCTTCCCGAACGGTGTCGCCACGGCCGCCGTCGTGGTGCAGGTCTTCGGCCCGCTGGCGCTCATCCTCGGCGTGCTGCCGCGGCTGACCGGTCTGGCGCTCGCCGTCTTCGCCGCCGTGACGGCCTTCGTGCTCCATCCGTTCTGGCACTACGTCGGACCCGCCGCGATCGCCGAGCGCACGCTGATGCTCGCCGATCTCGGTCTCGCGGGCGGATTCCTCATGTACGCCCTGAGCGGCCCGGGCGCCCTGAGCTGGCAGGGCTGGCGTGCCGGAAACCGCGCCCCGGCGCCGAGCCCGAAGCCCGCATCCGCGAAGGCGTCCGGCAAGGCCGCCGCGTCGCGGGGCGGAGGCAAGCGGGCGGCCGGGCGCCCGCCCGCCCGGGCTGCCGCCTGATCAGCCGTGGCGGGGCCTCATCTCGGCGGTCGCGGACGGCGGCGCTGCGACCCTCTTGCGCCCGGAGATCTCCGCGCCGGCATCGTGCGACAGATTGCGGAACGCCAGAACGGAGGCTGCCGAGATCACCGCCACGGCGAAGAAGGCCGGCCCGAAATCGGCGGCCGCGATCTGCGTTCGGCCATGCCAATGGGCCGTTCCTTCCAGGGCCAGCGCGCCGAGCGTTACGCCGAGACTCAGCGACAATTGCTGGCAGACGCTGGCGAAGCTCGTGGCCGCGCTCATCTCGCGCGATTCGAGGTCGGCATACGCGATGGCGTTGATGCAGGTGAACTGGATCGAGCGCGCGCAGCCGCCGATGAACAGCAGGCCCACCATGATCCAGTGCGGCGTCTGCGCCGTGTAGAACCCGTTCACCGCCAGAAAGGCCGACGCCAGCACGGCGTTCCAGACCATCAGCGCGCGGAATCCGGTGCGGCGCAGGATCCGCGGACCCAGGGTCTTCACGAACATCGCGCCGGCTGCCGCCGCGAAGGTGATCAGGCCGGACTGCAGGGCATCGAGGCCGAAGCCGACCTGCAGCATCAGCGGCAGCAGGAACGGGATCGCGCCGGTGCCGATCCGGAACAGGCTGCCGCCGAGCACGGCGACGCGGAAGGTCGGCCGCTGCATCAGGTCGAGGCGCACGATCGGGTGGGCGATCCGCCTGGCATGCGCCCAGTAGAGCGGCAGCAGGATCGCGCCCGCTGCGAGGCAGCCCCAGGAGATCGTGGCCGGCAGCAGATGTCGGCCCAGCGAGGCCAGCCCGAGCATCAGCGCCGCCAGCCCGGTGCCGAGCAGGGCGAAGCCGAGCAGGTCGAGGGGCGGCCGTTCCGCCTCGCGGATGTCCTCGAAGTACAGGCTCGCCAGCACGATCCCGGCACAGCCGATCGGCAGGTTGATGAAGAAGATCCACCGCCAGTCGAACCATGTCGTGATCAGGCCGCCGACCGGCGGCCCCAGTACCGGGCCGACGAGAGCCGGAAAGGTGAGATAGGCGAGGGCGGTGACGAGCTGCGATTTCGGCACGCTGCGCAGGACCACGAGCCGCCCGACCGGCACCATCATGGCGCCGCCCATCCCCTGGAGGAACCGCGCGGCGACGAACCACGCGAGCCCGTTCGCGGCCGCACAGGCCAGCGAGCCCGCCATGAACACCACGAGGGCCGCGCGGAACACGGTCCGCGACCCGTAGCGGTCGGCCATCCAGCCGCTCACCGGGATGAAGATCGCGAGGCTGACCAGATAGGAGGTCAGCGCGAGCTTGAGGGCGATCGGGTCCTCATGGAGACTCGCCGCGATGCTCGGGAGCGCCGTGGCGATCACCGTGGAATCGGTGTTCTCCATGAACAGGGCGGTGGCGACCGTCAGCGGGACGATCCAGAGCGGTCTTTGAGCGGTCGCAGGCATCACACAGCAGACGCGTGTCGCGCCGCCGCGGTTGCACGGCAGCGCGGCCACCTCGCACCCTCGTGTTTCGCGAATGTATCCATCGTGCAACAGAGGTTGAGCCGCGGCGCGGAGCCACCTTTTTTGCGGGTGCGCCAATGGCTAAGTTTCCATCACGCGTCCGTGAGGCCGCTCCAGCCGGCCCGGGGCCGGCGCGCGAGGATTTCGATGCAGCCCAGCCCCAGCAAGGTCCGCTCCGTGGCGCGGATCGCCGCCGGCGTCGCCCTTCTCTCGATGGTCGCCGCCTGCGGCACCGTCCTGCTCAACGATCGCGGCTCGCTGACGCGCTACGACCGGCTGAAGTCCAGCGATCAGGTCGCCTCGGCCTCGCGGATCTACGTCGACCGGCCCGCGCTGGCGAAGGCGCGCACGGTCCGCATCATCCCGACGGTGTTTCACGCTGACGTCTCCGGTGCAGCGCCCCTGACCGCGGCCGAGCGCCGGCTCATCGCGAACGCCGCCGACCGGGCGCTCTGCTATGACCTGTCGCTGAAGTACGACATCGTCACCAGCCGCGACGCGGATCTGACCGTGCGCGCGCAGGTCACCCGCGTGGATCCGACGGATCTCCTCGGCGCCGGCGCGACCATCGCGGGCTCGGCGGGCGTGACCGTGGCCTCGCAGCTGGGTCTCAGCTTCGCGGAGGGGGTCGGGCGCGTGCCGATCCCGCGGGTGCCGATCGGGCTCGGGAGCCTGACCGTCGAGGCCGAGGCTCTGGACCGGCGTCGCGAGCAGCGGGCCGCCATAGTCTGGGGCGGAGCGGCGAACTCCTTCACCAGCCAGCCGCGCTTCTCCCGCGCCAGCGACGCCTACGACCTCGCCGGCGAGTTCGGCCAGGATTTCGGCTACATGCTGGCGACCGGCGAGGACCCGTTCACGGCCCCCAACACGCTGCCGACCTGGGACCGGATCCGCGTCACGACGCTCGGTGAGGCGCCGCTGGACCCCGATTGCGAGGCCTTCGGCCGCGCGCCCGGCATCGACGGCATGCTCGGCGACTATATCGGCCTGCCGCCCGAATATACCGACAAGGGGCCGGCCACGCCGGCCATGCGCTAGGGCGCACGCCGCCAACCCGGTCTTCGCGGGCGAAGCAATCCACGACGGCGCTACACGCGAAGGCGCCGCCCTGGGTCGCTTGGCTTCATCCGAGACGAAGGGCGGCTAACGGTTGCGATCAACCGTCGCGGGGACTGCGCGCACCGCCCCGCGACCCGACCGGGCGTGGATAAGCCGCGAGCCCTGCGTGTTTTCGGGTTGCGACGCGTCGCGCGCGCATTGGCGCCGTCGCGGAGCCCGTGATACTGGCACTTGCCAACCCGATCCCGCAGCGCGATCCCTGCGCGCCCCCGTCCGAGGAAAGTTGGCACATGGCCCGAGTAGAAACCGCATCGATCATCGAGGGCCTCACCTTCGACGATGTGCTCCTGCGGCCCGCCGCCTCCTCGGTGATGCCCACCGAAGTGAACGTGGCCTCCCGGCTCACCCGCACGATCCCCCTGAACCTGCCGATCCTGGCCTCGGCCATGGACACGGTGACGGAAGCCCCGATGGCCATCGCCATGGCGGCCAATGGCGGCATGGGCGTCATCCACCGCAACCTGGAGCCGCCGGAGCAGGCCGAGCAGGTCCGCCTCGTCAAGAAGTACGAGTCCGGCATGGTGATGAATCCCATCACCATCCATCCCGACGAGACGCTGGCCGACGCCTTCGAGGTGATGAAGCTCAACCGGATCTCCGGCATTCCGGTGGTCGAGCGCGGCCCGAACGGCTCGCGGGGCAAGCTCGTCGGCATCCTCACCAATCGCGACGTCCGCTTCGCGACGAATTCGGCCCAGCCGGTTGCCGAGCTCATGACCCGCGACCGCCTGATCACGGTCCGCGAGGGCGTGACCCAGGACGAGGCCAAGCGCCTGCTCCACCAGTTCCGGATCGAGAAGCTGCTGGTCGTAGACGACCATTACCGGTGCATCGGCCTGATCACCGTCAAGGATATCGAGAAGCGGGTCGCCTACCCGCACGCCGTCAAGGACGAGCAGGGCCGCCTGCGGGTCGCCGCCGCCACGACGACCGGTGACAGCGGCTTCGAGCGGGCCGAGCGCCTGATCGACGCCGGCTGCGACGTCATCGTGGTCGACACCGCCCACGGCCACTCGATCAAGGTGCTCGACGCCGTCGCCCGGGTGAAGCAGCTCTCGAACGCCGTGCAGGTCATCGCCGGCAACGTGGCGACGCGGGACGGCGCCAAGGCGTTGATCGATGCCGGCGCGGACGCCATCAAGGTCGGCATCGGGCCGGGCTCGATCTGCACCACCCGCATCGTCGCGGGCGTTGGCGTGCCGCAGCTCACCGCCCTGATGGAGGCCGTCGAGGCCGCCAGCGAGGCCGGCATTCCGGTTATCGCCGACGGCGGCATCAAGTACTCGGGCGACCTCGCCAAGGCGATCGCTGCCGGCGCCTCCGTGGCGATGCTCGGCTCGCTGCTCGCCGGCACCGATGAGGCGCCGGGCGAGGTGTTCCTCTACCAGGGCCGCTCGTACAAGTCGTACCGGGGCATGGGCTCGGTGGGCGCCATGGCCCGCGGCTCGGCCGATCGCTACTTCCAGGCCGAGGTGAACGACACCCACAAGCTCGTGCCGGAGGGCATCGAGGGGCAGGTCCCCTACAAGGGCCCCGTGGGCAACGTCCTGCACCAGCTCGCCGGCGGCCTGCGCGCCGCCATGGGCTATGTCGGCGGCGCCACGATCCCCGAGTTCCAGGAGCGGGCGCAGTTCATCCGCATCACCAATGCCGGCCTGCGCGAGAGCCACGTCCACGACGTGACGATCACCCGCGAGAGCCCGAACTACCCGTCGCGGACCTGAGGGACCGATGCGCACGCTGATCGTCGGGGCCGGCGCGACCGGCGGCTATTACGGAGCGCGCCTCGCCGAGGCGGGGGCCGACGTGACCTTCCTGGTCCGGCCGGCCCGGGCGGCGAAGCTCGCCGCGGACGGCCTGAACGTCCGCTCCCCGCTCGGCGATCTGCACCTGCCCGATCCGCCCACCGTGACGGCCGACCATCTGGGCGAGGCCGGGCGGTTCGACCTGATCCTGTTGTCCTGCAAGGCCTACGACCTCGACAGCGCCATCTCGGATCTGGCGCCGGCGGTGGGTGCGGACACGGCGATCCTGCCCGTGCTGAACGGCATGTCGCATCTCGACGCGCTCGACGCCCGGTTCGGCGCCGAGCGCGTGCTTGGCGGCTCCTGCGCCATCGCGGCGACGGTCGCGCCGGACGGTGCGATCCGCCACATGAGCGAATTGTGCAGCATCACCTACGGTGAGCGGGACGGGTCGCGCTCGGCGCGGATCGAGGCTGTCGACGCCATGATGCGCGGCCTGAAGTTCCAGCCGCGCCTGAGCGACGTGATCCTGCAGGAGATGTGGGAGAAATGGGTGTTCCTGGCGACGCTCGCCGGAGCGACCACGCTGATGCGCGCCGCGGTCGGCGACATCGTGGCGGCGCCCGAGGGGACCGCCCTGATCGAAGCGCTCCATGCCGAATGCACGATCGTGGCCGCATCGAGCGGCTTCGAGCCGCGCGCCATCGTGGCCGAGCGGGCGCGGGCGCAGCTGACGGCGGCCGGATCCACCTTCACGGCCTCGATGCTGCGCGACATCGAGAGCAAGGGTCGGATCGAGGCGGATCACGTGATCGGCGATCTGATCGCCCGCGGCCAGCGGCTTGCGCCGGAGGTTTCGTTCCAGGTCCTGACCGCGGTCTATACCGGCCTCAAGGCTTACGAGGCTCGGCGGGCGCGGGAAACGGCCTGAGCCGCGCCCCGCGCTGACGTCTCAGTAGCGGCCGGGGGGCGGCGCGGGCGGCGTGCCGTATTCCAGCTGCGTCTTGGCATCGACCCGCGGACGCGGCGGCGGCGTCAGGTCCGGCTGTGCGGCGGGGGCGCTCGCGCAGGCGGCGAGGGAGGCGGTCACCAGGGCCGCGAGGGCGACGCGTACAATGGACGTCATGGGCTGAGGTACTCCCGGTATGCGCCCGGCGGCGGACCACACTGGTCCGGGACGGGCGGATGCCATACGACACGTGGCGGCCCGCACGGCGGCCCAACCGCGGCACGATCTGCGCCCTGAAGGTGCAGGAAGCTCGGCCGTATCGTGGCGGCATCGTGGGCCAAGCGTGGCCGTTTCGCGTCGTCGCCGACCCATTCCGGAGGATCCGACCCCTGACTCCCGCCGCTCGCTGCTCCGCCGCCATCGAAGTCCTGACCGATATCGCCGAGCGTCGCCGGCCGGCCGCCGACGCCCTCAAGGACTGGGGCCTCGCCCATCGTTTCGCCGGCTCGGGTGACCGTGCGGGCATCGCCAGCCTCGTCTACGATGCTCTGCGGCGCCGGGCTTCGGCGGCCTGGATCATGGGCGCGGAGACGCCGCGCGCCATCCTGATCGGCACGCTGCGACTCCAGCAGGGCCTCGCCGCCGCTTCGGTGGCGGCGTTGTTCACGGGGGAGCGCTTCGCGCCCGCACCCCTGAGCGACGACGAGCGCGCCCGCCTCGACGGTGGGACGCTGAACGACGCTCCTCCCGAAGTCGCGGGCGACGCCCCGGCCTTCGTGCTTCCCGATCTTGCGGCCACGCTCGGCGACGAGCTCGTCCCGGAGCTGAAGGCACTGGCGCGGCGGGCCCCCCTCGATATCCGGGTGAACGCCCTGCGCGGCGACCGCGACGCGGTGTTGCCGGCGCTGGCGGCCTTCGATGCCGCGCCGACACCCCACGCGCCGGCGGGTCTGCGCATTCCGATCGGTGCCGATGGGCGCGGTCCGGCGCTGCACGTGGAGGCGGAGTTCCTGGACGGCTGGTACGAGATCCAGGACGAAGGATCGCAGCTCGCCGCACTCCTGGCCGCCCCCCGGGCCGGCGAGATCATCGTCGACCTATGCGCCGGCGGTGGCGGCAAGACCCTGGCCCTGGCCGCCGAGACCCGGAACGAGGCCCGACTGATCGCCACCGATGGCGATCCGCGCCGGCTCGCGCCGATTCACGAACGCCTGCGCCGGTCCGGCGCGGTGGCCGAGGTGCGGACCCCGCGGAGCGGCAAGGCACGGGTCGACGTGCTGGAGGATCTCGACGGTAAAGTCGATCGGGTCGTGGTCGATGCGCCCTGCACCGGATCCGGGACGTGGCGCCGGAATCCGGACGCCAAATGGCGTCTGCGGCCGGGAAGCCTCGCGCTGCGCACCGCCGAACAGGCGCAGGTCCTGGACCGGGCGGCGCGGCTCGTCAGGCCCGGCGGCCGGATCGTCTACATCACCTGCTCGCTGCTGTCGGCGGAGAACGACGCAGCCGTGTCCGGTCTGCTGTCGCGCTGGCGCGGTCGCTTCGATGTCGTCCCGGCGGAGGAGGTGCTGGCCGCAGGACCGGATTCGCTCCGGGCGGCGGTGCGGAGGACCGCCCACGGGATCCAGATGAGCCCGCTTCGGACCGGGACCGACGGTTTCTATGTCGCGATCATCGCGCGCAAGGCCTGACGCGCGCGGACACGACGGAACCGACGGCGGTTGCCGGGGCGTTTGACCCGCTCATCTTAGGGAGTCGGGACCGCCGACGAGCGGCCCCGTGCGCGGCTTGATCAGAGGGGATGCCCTTGCGGCTCGACCGCCGTTTCCTGCTCGCGGGCCTTGGAAGCGTCCTGGGCCTTCGCACCGCCCGCGCGGAGGTCTCCGGGGAGACGGCGCCCCAGCCGGCGCCGCACGAGGCGGTCCGGGCGCTTCCGCGCTCCCTGCCCGGCGCGGATCTGCAGGTGATCGATCTGTGGCCCGGCGAAGCGCCCGGCGGCGGCGACGGACCGAAGGCGGACGGTTACCGCTACGTCGAGGGCCGGTTCGGGGATATCACCCGGGTGTCGCGGCCCTGTTTGCTGGTCATGCGACCGGCCAATCCGAATGGCGCCGCAATGATCGTCGCCGCGGGTGGCGGATACGAGTTCATCTCGCTCGGCAACGAGGGCGTGCCGGTCGGACGGGTCCTGAACGCCGCCGGGATCACGGTCTTCCTCCTCGTCTACCGACTGCCGGCGGAGGGCTGGGGTTCGGGACCGGACGCGCCGCGGCAGGACGCCCAGCGCGCCCTGCGGCTCGTCCGGGCGCGCGGCGCGGAGTTCGGCATCGATCCCGGCAGGGTCGGCGTCCTCGGCTTCTCGGCGGGCGGCCACCTGATGGGCGAGACCGCGGTGGGCAGCGCCCGGGACCTGTACGCGGGCATCGACACCGCCGATGCCCTGCCGATCCGGCCGGCGCTGGCCGGGCTGATCTACCCGGTCATCACCATGCGCAAGCCGTTCGACCGGACCGCGACCCGCCGCATCTTGGTCGGCGACGACGTCACCCCCGACGAGATGAAGACCTACTCGGTGGACCTGCAGGTCGGGCCCGAGACGCCGCCGACCTTCCTGGTTCAGGCCATCGACGATCCCATCGCCGTGGCCGACCATCCGCTGCTGATGTTCTCGGCCCTGCGGAAGGCGCGGGTTCCGGCCGAGTTGCACCTGTTCGAGCGCGGCGGCCACGGGTTCGGCCTCGGTGCGCCCGGTACCCCCGTGGCGGCGTGGCCCGGCCTGTTCCTGGCCTGGATCCGCCTGCACGGCTTCCTGCGCGCCTGACCGCTTACTCCTCGCGGGCCTGGATCCTGGGCAGCTTGGCCACCTTCGGCCGGCTGGTTCGGAACTGACCTCGCTCCACAGCGACGAAGACCACGATGGCGATGGCGACGGTCGTCAGCCACCACACCGCCGTCAGCCCCACGCTCAGGCAGGCCACCGTGAAGGCGGCCGCGAAGCAGCCCATCGCCCCCGGCACCAGGGCCGGCCCGTCCCGCCCAGCCCGCCGAATCGATGCGTACAGGGCGAAGGCGGCGGCCAGCGCACCGACGATACCGAGCTCGTACCAGAACTCGAACAACGCCGTGGTCGGAGCATTGGCCGGCAGGAGGCCGACCAGGCGGCCGCGCAGGGCCGTCTCGAAGCCGTGCCCGGTGATCAGCCGCACCGGATCGGCGGTCACCACCTTCTGCCAGCTCTTCAGCGACAGCACGGCGGGCGCGAGCGGCCCCATGAGGGCGGCGCCCACCGGCCGCGCCAGGAAGGGCAGAAGCGGCGCAGCCGCGAGGAGAGCCGCCGAGAGGACGGCGGTGAGCATCACGCCCAACCGCGGCCGGTAGCTCGTCACCGCGAAGGCGACGGCGCCGACCGACAGTGCGGCGATCTGGGTCCCGTCCGGCTGGACCGTCAGGGCGAGGGCGACCAGCAGCGCGAGGCCGAGCGCCTCCCGGTCGCGGCGACGGGATCGCAGCCATGCGAGCGCGGGCCAGAGCAGAAGGATCAGCAGGACGAGGCCGCGATCCAGCGCGCCGTCATCCTCGACACCGGACGGCGCCATGTGGGCGCCGAACAACCCGAGCATGATCGCCACGATCCCGCCTGCCACGACGCCGAGGGGCAGGAGGTAGAGATTCGCCGAACGCATCCGGTCTGGGAGCGCGAGATAGCCGAGGAGGGCGAGGCCGATCGTGGCGCCCAGATTGGCCAGCCGCTCCAGGGCCGGTCCGAGGAACGGGGTCCACGTCAGCGAGAGAGCCGACCACAGGACCACCAGCATCCCGGCCAGGAAGGCCGGAGCGGTCAGGAGGCGGTAGGTCGCCGGGCGCACCGGACGCTGGCGCCGGTCGATGACGCTCGCGATGATCAGCAGGATCACGGCGATCGGTGCGAGGATCACCGAGGCGCGGCGGGCGACCTGCGCCAGGACCGGGAGAACCACGAACAGACCGAAGAAGCCGATGCGCCGCAGCAAGGCGGCGGCGTCGAGCGCCGGATCGATGGTGGTGGAGGTCGACGCGCGCGGCATCATGCGCCTTCTTCCGGACCGGGACGGCCGGATCCCTGCTCGATACGCAAGGCTCGCGCAAGCTGCTGTAGACGTGGCGCCACACTCTCGGGCGCGTGAACCGCGCTCAGGCGACGGTTGCGGTCTCCCGCGGGCGCCGACGCACCGCCCGCCGGCCCACATCCGAGGCGACGCGCCAGCCGCCCCACGCGACGAAGAACCCGATCAGGCCCGCGGCGAGGCCGTCGGCGCTGGTGGGGATGGCCGGGCTGAAGTCCCGATAGGCCGCCTCGGCCACGGGCAGGTCGGGATCGCGCAGCATCGCCACGACGCGCCCGAGGGGGCTCGTCGCCGAGGCCAGGGCCTGCTGCTGGGCGCTCAGGCGGGCGAGACGCGCGATGTCCGCCTGGGCAGCGTCGCCGCGGCGGGCGACCAGCTGATCCGGATTGGCGCGCAGCCGATCGACGGCGCCGTCGCGGGTCGTGCCGGATGCCTGCGCGTCGGATTCGAGCACGGCCACCTGGCGACGCAGCTCGTCGGCGGCGCCGCCGAGCCGCTGGGCGTATTGCTGAGCGAATTCCGGCGCCTGCGCGGCGACGACGCCGCCCAACAGGCCGAGCGCGAGGCCGAGGGTGCGGAACACGCGAAACATGTCTGGCCTCTGGTGCGGGAATCGACCCCGGACAAAGAACATGCCGATGGTCGCGGTTCCAGCCGGAGCCGGGACAGGCTTCAGCCCGGCAGCGTCAGCCGGGCAGCGTCAGCAAGCCCGCCTTGCCGTCGGCACAGCCGAACAGCAATCGGCCGCCGCGGCCATCCCAGGCGAGCGCGGTCACGCCGCTGCCCGATACGGCCGGACGGACTAGGAGTTCGGCCGCGTCGGTGAAGCGGACCAGCAGGATGCAGCCATCCTCGTAGCCCATGGCCAGAACCGGCGCCTTCGGGTGGAACGCCACCCGGGACACGCGGGCCGGACGGACGCCGCATTCCCGCGGAGCCTTGCCGGTCGGTCCCTCCTTGGAGTCGAAGGGCCAGATGATCGCCGCCTCGGCGCCGCTCGTGGCGAGCCAATGGCCATCGAACGACCAGGACATCGAGCGGACCTTGCCGGGATAGCCCGACATCCGCATGTGGCCGCGATCCGGCTGGAGCCGCCAGCCGTGCAGGCTGTTCTCCTGCATGGTGGAGACCACGAACCGCCCATCCGGCGACCACGTCACGTCGATATGCGAACCCTTCCAGCCGATCACCTCGGCGGGCGTCTCCAGGTTCGGGTACCAGAGGCTCACGCCGTTGTAGTGGGCGACTCCGAGGCGATACCCCTTGGGCGCGAATACGAGGCCGCGGGCGGAGGAAGGCGCTTCGAAGGTCTTCTCGCGACCCTTCGCGTCCCGGGCCACGACCGTGCGGCCCGCCGACCATGCCACGGCGCCGTCGGGATGGACGGCGAGCGCATCGATCCACGCCCCACCCTTGGAGAGTCCGACCGGCTCCATCGTCCCATCCGCGCGGATCGCCACCACGCGGCCGTCGTCGCCGCCCGTGAGCAGGCGGTCGCCGCCACCGGCAGCCACGAGGATGCCGCTGTCGGGATGGGCCGCGAGGCGGGTCAGGCCGTCGTCCTTCGCCAGGACGACGGTGCCGTCGCTCAGCGCCAGAGCCGGCACATCCTTGAGGAAATGCGTCGCGAGCACGTGTTCGCCGGGCTCCAGCGCGGCGACGTGACTGGTGAGGGAGGGATTGCTGATGGCGCTGCTCATGTCGGGGGGACATTTGCGGCCGGCGGCGCGGCGCGCAAGACCATGAAGGCGGTAATCAACGCCAGGCCGCCCGAGACGGCCGCCGGGGCGACCAACGCGTACAGGCCGAATTGCTGATAGGCGTGGGCACCGAGAAAGGCGCCGAACAGCAGCGACATCCAGACCAGAGCATCGCCGATCCACCCCAGCGGATCGCCGGTGCGGGTCAGGGCCTGCGCGATTTTCTGGCCGAGGCTGAACAGCGCCTCGGTCACGAAGGTGGTCCCGGCTCGGAAGCCCGTGACCTGCGCCAGGACGGCGTTCTGCGACCCCATCGCCAAGGCGACGAAGAAGGCCGCGAGGCCCAGCTCGGGCGACTCGAGACCGAGCCCCAGACCGGCGAGGATCAGCAGGGTTTCGTAGGCCAGCACCGCGGGCGTCGTCCACCGGGCCGGGACCAGGATGGTCAGCCCGCTGCCGAGAACCGACCCCGCCAGGAAGGCGACGATCAGGGTCGCGGGCAGGATCATGCGATGCAGCTCGGCCCCGGCGCCCAGGACCGCGAGCTGCGTGGTGTTGCCGCTCATGAACGACATGTACAGGCCGCCGAGACGCACGAAGCCGAGGGCGTCGACATAACCGGCGAGGCCCGTGAGGAGCAGGCCGGAGCCGAGCTGCCAGGGACGCCTCACGACCGGGCCTCGCCGTCACGGCGCGGTAACGAACCATTAACCATTCGGACGGCTTCGTTGAGGGACGCCGGGCCGCGGTTAACGCGCCGCTCACCAAACCCGAGCAATTCGATGCAAACACGGTGAACGCCGCGTCGGAAGGGGCCGTTGCCCTTACGATCCGGCCCGGGGCCATCGAGCCCCCGCCGGGTGAGTGGGAGTTGCGTCATGGTTCCGTTCGCCGCCGCATTCGTCTGCCCGTCCATGCCCGTCCCGGACCGGGCCGCCACGATCCTGATCGTCGAGGATGAGCCGACCGTGTGCGAACTGGCCGCCGAGGCGCTGCTCGAGGAAGGGTATCGGGTGCTCACCGCTGCGGATGCCTGGGAAGCCGAGGCCATCCTGGCTCGCGAGAGCGTCGACCTGCTCTTCACGGATATCGACCTCGCCCGCAATACGAACGGCCTGTCGCTGGCGCGTTGTGCCCGCGAGCTGTCTCCCGACCTCCCGGTCGTCTACACCTCCGGCGGCCGGGCTTGCCTTCCGCCGTGCGAGGCCGTTCCAGGCTCGGTGTTCGTGCCGAAGCCCTATCGTCCGAGCCAACTCGTGGCGCTGACGCAGGACGTCCTGCGCGCCGCGCTCCTTCATGCCGTCTGAACTGGACCTTCGAGGACATCCGCCATGTGGCGCTCCCTTCCCGCAATCGGCTTCGCCCTCGCCGCCGCGATCGCTGCATCGCCGGCCCGAGCCGCCTGCGACGTGAAAGGCGCGCAGATCGAGGAGGCGATCGCCAAGAAGAGCGAGCTGCGCGAGGATGCCAATGCCCAGCTGGTGCGCGACCTGCGGACCCTGCGCGATGCCGCGATCGTCCTCGAGAGCTACAAGTTTCCCGGCGAGTGCGAGGTGCTTCTCGGCATCGTCCGGTCGCTCCTCGCCAACCCGAGCAAGACCATCGAGCAGAGCGGCGACACCGATGAGGAGAAGGCCGAGGATCTGAACGAGGCGCGCCAGCCCAAGGCAGCCGGCGGCACCCCGACGGCGAAGTAGCCATGCCCCGCTCCGTACGGCACGGGTCAGGCGCAATTCCGCGTCGACCCGAATACGCGGGCGCGGAAGTCGGCCGGACGCGTCGAGGGCCCGCCGTCTAACGCTCCTCGCCGGCGCTGGCGCCGATCTTGGCGCGGGCCAGAGCCCGGCCCAACTTGGCGGCGATCTGCTCGCGCAGAACATCGGCCATCTCGATATCCACGAGGCGCCAGCTCAACCCGCGCAGCCGCAGCCGGATGCGCGTGCGCTCGGTGCGGGACCCCTCGGGCGGGATCGGGATCACGACGGCGCGAAAGCCCCGCATCTCCAACGCCGTATAGTATGACACGAGCCGCCCGAGACCGCGGATCGCCAAGCCCTCGGGATGAGCGCCGGCCGGCCGCTCGACATCGAGCTTGTCGGGCCAGCCATTGGCCAGAAGGTCCATCACCGTTTCCGGCGTCACCATCGTTTCGGAGAGTGCAAGCGCCAGGCCGTAGGCGGCGTCGTTGAGGCGCTGGCGGTCGCGGGGCTCGAGGTCAGGATCGGTCTCGGATGCCGTGCGCATTGCCGCGGTGATCTGCCGGACCAGCGAAAGTCGCAGGGTCCTGAAGTTCACATGGCCCTCGACATAGGCGGCATCGTGCCGGCGGACCGCCTGCGCGAGGTCGTAGAGCGACCACAGCGGGCTCATGGTGAAGGCAAGCCACGCGACGGCCAGGGCGAGCGGGATCGCGAGCCAGCGCATGGCCTCAGCGCCCCGTCCGCGCGGTCAAGGCTGCGCCGACCATCGATCGAGACCGGAGAAGGCCGCGACGACCCCCTCGTAGACCGGCCGCTTGAAGGGGACGATCAGATCGGGAAGTTCGGCGAACTGCGCCCAGCGCCACGCATCGAATTCCGGCTTGTCGGCGCCGCCCCCGGGATTGAGCACGTCGATCACGTCCTCGCTGCCCAGGAAGCCGTAGGCGAACCATTTCTGCGTCTGGCCACGATACCGACCCTTCCAGGCCTGCTTCATCACGGCCGGTGGCAGATCATAGGCGAGCCATTCGGGGATCTCGGCGAGGAGCTTCACGGCCTCCGGCGGTACGTTCGTCTCCTCATAGAGTTCGCGGCGCGCGGCGGCCTCGGGATCCTCGCCGGGATCGATGCCGCCCTGAGGCATCTGCCACATGTGCGGGCCGGCCACATGCTCAGAACCCGCACCCTTCTTGCGCCGTCCGACGAACACGCCGCCCGATGGCGCAATCAGCGCGATGCCCACGCAGGGGCGGTAGGGCAGGGCGGTGCCCAGGTCCGAATCCGTTACCATCGAGACGACCATAGGTCAGGGGTGGCCGTTGCGGCAACGCCGCCCAAGTCTTTCCCGATCCCGGTGGGGGTGGATCTACTTGCGCTGACTATAATCACGCGCGTCCTCAATCTGCCGTCGAGACCCGCTTGTCGCGGACGCCGCGCAGCGCAACGCTCGCCGGGACCAAGCGCAGACCGCGGGCGTCGATGTCCTTCGCCCAGCGGGCGATCCGGTCGACGCTCAGTGCCGTTCCGGTCGCCGAGACGAGGACGAAGCCATTGGCACGCGCCCGGGCTTCCGCCTGCGCCAGGGCCGCATCGATGGCGTCGGCGCGCGGCGTGGTGTCGAGGACGATCTCGGCGCGGGCGATCGGTGTCTTGCCCTTGTTGGCGGGCATCGTCGCGGCCTTGGGCGCCGTTCCGTCGTCGAGGAACCCCAGGCCACGGGCGCCGATCTCGCGCAGCACCGGCTCGAAGGCCGCATCGGCCATCAGCTTGGCGCCCATGAAATTCACGAGGCCCACATAGCCCGAGAAGCGCGTCATCGCCCAGGCGAGACGATCGGCATTCTCCGGTCCCTTCAGGGCCGTCAGCAGAGTCTGGGGCCCCGGATCGCTGTCAGGGTAATCGAACGGCTCCATCGGCAGCTGCAGGAAGATCTCGTGGCCGGCATCCCGCGCACGTGCGGCCGCGTGCTCGGCCTCGCCGCCATAGGGGAGGAAGGCGAGGCTGACGGCGGCGGGCAAGCGAGCGGTGGCCACGGCCGTCGTGGCTTGGCCGATGCCCAGGCCGGTCACCACGATGGCGATGCGCGGACCGGTGCCGGGTTCCTCGGAGCGGGCATAGACGTCGAGCGGGCGGATGCGCCCCTCGCCGAGCTTCGGCATCAGCCCGTGGCGTCCGGCCTCGCTGATCCGCGGATCAGGCGCCGGGACGAGCCGCGGTGCATTGGGCGGCGGTACGCGGATCACCACCGCATCGCTCGGACCGCTGCCGGGCGGCCGCACCACCGTCACGCCGGACGCGGTCTCAACCTCCTCGGCGCTGCGCTGAAGCGGGGCCGTGCTGGGGGCAGTCGCAAGGACCTGGGGCTGCAGGGTGGGAGGCGCCTGTGTGGCCGGACGCATCGTGGCCTCGCGCATCGCGATCGCGACCTGCACGCGCGGTTCGCCGCCGTCGGGATCCCCGAGGGCGAGGACAAGGCCGGCTGCCACTGCAAAGCCGGCCGCGATCGCGGCAGCAGCGATACGGGGCCGCCGGGCAGCCGCGATCAGCTGCCCGAGCCGGCTCGTGGGCTGCGTCGGCACCGCCTCAGGCACCCCGAGGGGGCGCGTGAGGATATCGTCCGTGGACTCGGTCAAGCGGCTCTCGATGCGGGATCACGATTGCTGCGCCGATCGGCAATACGCCAATCCTTCCGTCCATTGCCGGCGGTTATGGTTAACGTTCCGCTAATGCCCGGTCCCGGAACGGAAAATCCCGCCCGGCGCGGCGCCGGGCGGGATCGGGTCGTCAGGGCGTTCCGAACGCCGTCAGTTCGGCAGGCTGGGCTTCTGCTGCTGCGCCGAAGGCGTGCCGTTGGCGGCGCCCTTCTGGATGCCGTGCAGGAAGTCGACCGCCGAGATCAGCTGCTTGTCCTTGGCCGGATCCGGCGGAACGTAGGCGGAGGATCCACCGCGCTCGTCGGTATCCTTCTGCTTCAGGTGACCCTTCAGCCCTGCCTCACCCTTGGTCTCGTCCTTACCCTTCAGTTCGTCCGGGACCTCCTGCAGGACCTCGACATCCGGCTCGATGCCCTTGGCCTGGATCGAGCGACCCGACGGCGTGTAGTAGCGCGCCGTGGTCAGACGCAGGGCGCCCGAACCGCCGAGGGGGATGATCGACTGCACCGATCCCTTGCCGAAGGAGCGCGTGCCCATGATGGTCGCGCGCTTGTGATCCTGCAGGGCGCCGGCCACGATCTCGGAGGCCGAGGCCGAGCCGCCGTTGACGAGCACCACGATCGGCTTGCCCTTGGTCAGGTCGCCCGCCTTGGCGGAGAAGCGCTGGGTCTCGTCCGGATTGCGGCCGCGGGTGGAGACGATCTCGCCGCGATCCAGGAAGGCGTCAGAGACCATCACGGCCTGATCGAGCAGGCCGCCCGGATTGTTGCGCAGGTCGACGATGTAGCCCTTGATCTTGTCGGCTCCGATCTCGCTCGACAGCTTGTCGATCGCAGCCCGCATGCCGTCGAAGGTCTGCTCGTTGAACTGGGTCAGGCGGATATAGGCGACGTCGCCGCCTTCGACCTTCGAGCGTACCGGCTTGATCTTGATGACGTCGCGGGTGAGCGTGACGTCGATCGGATCCTTCGATTCCTTGCGGGTGATCTTGAGCTTGACGCTCGAATTCACCGGGCCGCGCATCTTGTCGACCGCCTGATTCAGGGTGAGGCCCTGAACCTGATCGTCATCGATCTGCGTGATGATGTCGTTGGCGAGCAGCCCTGCCTTGGCAGCCGGCGTATCGTCGATCGGCGTGACGACCTTGATCAGGCCGTCCTCCATCGTGACCTCGATGCCGAGACCGCCGAACTCGCCGCGCGTCGTGGTCTGCATGTCACGGAACGCCTTGGCGTCCATGTAGCTCGAATGCGGGTCGAGCGACGTCAGCATGCCGTTGACGGCTGCCTCGATCATCTTCGATTCGTCGGGCTTCTCGACGTAGTCCGTGCGGACCTTCTCGAAAACGTCGCCGAACAGGCTGAGCTGGCGATAGGTCTCGGCTGAGGCAGCCACCGCCCGCGGGCCCGACAGGAAGTCGGTCTGGGTGGCCACCATGGAGGTGCCGGCACCGAGGAAGGCGCCGAGCATGATCAGGGAAGTCTTGCGCATCAGCCGCGAACCTTCTCGCCAAGTACCGTATTGTTCGGGCTCTTCGCCCACCACGGCTCCGGATCGATGGAGCCGCCGTCCTTCTTGAACTCGACGTACAGGGTGGGATCACCCTCGGACCCGCCGGGACCTGCGCTCTTCTCGCCCATGGTGCCGACCGGCTCGCCCGCGAGCACGAACTGACCGACCTCGACGCTGATCTGATCCATCCCCGCTAGCAAAAGATAGTAGCCGTCGCCAGCGTTGATGATCAAGAGTTGCCCGTAGGACCGAAACGGCCCGGCGAACTGGACCCACCCGTCGGCCGGGGACGAGACGGACGCCTTGGGACGGGTCGTAAACGACACGCCGCGGGTGGTGCCACCATTGCCATCGGGCTGGTTGAAGCCGCGTGCGACGCGTCCGCTCACCGGCCGCGGCACTTCGCCCCGCGCCTCGGCGAAGTGGACTTTGGGTGCCAATCGGGCGGGGTCGCGGAAGCCGGCCGCGGCGAAGCGCTCCTGGGTGATGCGCGCCTCTCGCTCGGCCGCTGCCTTGGCCTCCTCGGCGGAGCGCTTCGCCGCTGCGACCTCTGCCTCCGTGCGATCGAGCAGGTCCTTCAGGTTCTTGGCCTGCGCACCGAGTTCGGCGGCCCTGCGGCGCTCGGCCGTGAGGCCGCTCTCGATCTCGGCCTGACGGGCGCGGCGGGCGGCGACCAGCGCCTGCAGGCGCTGCTGTTCGCGCGCCCATCCGGCAAGGTCATTGGACAGCCCTTCCTTGTCCTGCGCGATCAATCCGCGCAGCCTGATCATTTCCGCGAGATCGGCCGCCAGGGTGTCGACCTCGCCGCGCAGTTCCGGCACGACCGCGCCAAGCAGCATCGAGGTCCGGATCGCCGCGAGCACGTCTTCAGGGCTCACCAGAACGGCCGGCGGCGGCCTGCGCCCCATGCGCTGGAGCGCCGCCAGGATCTCGGCGACGATGCCGCGTCGGCCCTGCAGCGAGTGGCGGATCGCTGCCTCGCTCTCGCTCATCGCCTTCAGGCGCTCCTCCAGGCGGCTCAGGCGGTCTTCCGTCGCCTGCGCCTGTCGGCCCGCATCGAGAAGGGCGGCGTCGAGCTTCGCCCGGTCGGAGCCGATGGCTGCGATCTCCGACTCGAACTGCGAACGCTGGCCGGCACTGGCCGCGATCGCATCCTGGACGCGCTTCAGATTCTCGGCCCGGCGCTCACGTTCCTCATTGGCACGCTGAATGGCTTCGGGGTCGGTGGCCGGAGGCGTCTCCGACCGCGCGGCCGAGCCGATCGAGACGAGGGCGACCAGGGTCAGCGTCTGCAGCGCGCGTCTCGACGCGGACTTCGACCCGGCCGTCATCTCAGGGATGGCCATAGGGGGTCAGCCCGCCTCACCGCGATGGTAGGGGTGCCCCGACAGGATGGTGAGGCTGCGGTAGAGCTGTTCGAGAGCGAGCACGCGCACGAGTCCATGGGGCAGGGTGGCGGCCCCGAAAGACAGGATCAACTCCGCCTTCGTCCGAATTGAGGCGTCGAGACCGTCCGGCCCCCCGATCGCCACCACGAGTGCCGGCCGCGCGGCATCGCGCCAAGCGGCAACGCGTTCGGCCAGCGCCTCGCTTCCGATATCGGCACGACCCCGTTCGTCATAGGCGACCAGTACACCGCCAGACGGCATGTGGCCCGTCAGGGCCGCCGCCTCCTCGGCACATCGGTCGAGGGCGCGACGGGCACGGGATTCTGCGATCTCGATGCTGTCGCAAGTGGCGAAGCCGAGCCCGCGACCGAGTTGCGCGGCACGGTCGCGATATCGTGAGGCCAGCTCGCGCTCAGGACCGGCCTTCAGACGTCCGACTGCGGCCAGAATCAGGCGCATCGGCCGCGGTCCGGATCAGCCGGCCGCGATCCCGACCGGGCGGTCGGCGCCCCACATCTTCTCGAGGTTGTAGAAGCCGCGGACCTCTGGACGGAAGATGTGCACCAGCACGTCGCCGGCATCGATCAACACCCAGTCGCAGGCCGGGAGGCCCTCGACCCGGGCGTTGCCGAAGCCGCGGTTCTTCATTTCCTGAACGATCTTGTCGGCGATCGAGCCGACATGCCTCTGCGAGCGCCCAGAGGTGATGATCATCGTGTCGGCGAGCGACGTCTTGCCGGCCAGATCGATTGCGATCGTCTCCTCGGCTTTCATGTCATCGAGGCATTCGAGCGCAAGGGCCTTAAGGTCGTCCGAGCGCGCCTGACCGGCTTCCACCGGGGCTTGGACGGGGGTGCGGATCATCTCCGTGCGGCTGGTCTCGGGCAGAGTCCTGGTTCCTCGTTCTGCCGCACGGCGGCGTCATGCCGTGCGGGATGACATGAAATTGGCGGTATCGGTCGTCGATTGCAACCGCGCTTGCGGCCGTCGTGACGTCGTTGGCCCCGTACTTGCGCGAATCTGCGTGGAGGACAGGCTCGAACGGGGTCCGTGGAGGAACACCCAGGCCGGCGGCGGCCGCAGCGCGAGGGTCGATGCCGCCTCCTCGGGAACCCGGGCGTCGGCCAAGCGCCGCGCAGCCCGGGCGCTGAGCGGTGTCATGGTGAAACCCGGCCGGTCGATGACGACGATCGGCAGGAGCCGGGCGATCTCGGCGAAACCCTTCCAGCGATGAAAGGTGCCGAGAGAATCCGCCCCCATGATCCAGACGAAGTGCACGCCGGGGCAGCGGCGCTTGAGGAAGCGCAGGGTCTGGACCGTGAAGCGGACGCCCAGAGCCGCCTCGATGCCGGTCACGGCGATCCGCGGATGACGGGCGATGCGGTGGGCCTGGGCAGACCGTACCTCCACCGAGGGGAGGGCGCTCCGGCTCTTGAGCGGGTTCCCCGGGCTCACCAGCCACCAGACCCGATCCAGGCCGAGCCGACGCAGTGCCGCGAGGGTCACGTGCCGGTGGCCCAGATGGGCGGGATTGAAGGACCCGCCGTAGAGGCCGATCCGCATGCCGGGGGCGCTCGGCGGCAGGGTCAGCCGCACGCCGGATCTTCAGCGCAGGTCACGGGCGCGTCTGGCCGTTGCCGTGGACGCGATACTTGAATGTGGTCAGCTGCTCGACACCCACCGGCCCACGCGCGTGCATCCGCCCCGTGGCGATGCCGATTTCGGCCCCGAAGCCGAACTCGCCGCCATCGGCAAATTGGGTGGAAGCGTTGTGGGTGACGATGGCCGAATCGACCTCGGCGAGGAAACGGGTCGCCGCCGTATCGTCGTCGGTGATGATCGCGTCGGTGTGATGCGAGCCGTAGGTCTCGATGTGCTCGATGGCCGCTTCGATCCCGTTGACGACCCGCACCGCGATGATCGCGTCGAGATACTCGGTATGCCAATCCTCCTCGGAGGCGGCGGTCACCCGCGGATCGACGGCGCGCGTCTCGGCATCACCGCGGACCGCGCAGCCGCTCTCGAGCAGCGCTTGGACGAGCGGCGCAAGATGGGTCGCGGCACAAGCGCGGTCGACCAGCAGGGTCTCGGCGGCGCCGCAGACGCTCGTGCGGCGCATCTTGCTGTTGAGCAGCACGGTGCGGGCCATGTCGAGGTCGGCCGCTGCGGCGACGTAGACATGGTTGATGCCGTCGAGATGGGCGAAGACCGGAACGCGCGCCTCGGCCTGGACGCGTTCCACGAGGCCGCGACCGCCCCGCGGGACGATGACGTCGACGCAACCGTCGAGGCCCGCGAGCATCAGCCCGACGGCGGCGCGGTCGCGGGTCGGCACCAGCTGGATGGCGTCCTCCGGCAAGCCGGCATCGGCGAGCCCGCGGCTCATGGCCCGCGCGATCGCCATAGCCGTGCGATGGCTGTCCGAGCCGGCGCGGAGGATCGCGGCGTTGCCGGCCTTGAGGCAGAGCGCACCCGCGTCCGCAGTGACATTCGGGCGCGCCTCGAAGATCACCCCGACGACGCCGAGCGGCACCGCGATGCGCTCAATCAGCAGGCCGTTCGGCCGCTCGATGGCGGCCAGCTGACGTCCGACCGGATCGGCTAGGGAGCCGACCTTCTCGACGGCATCCGCCATGCCGGCGAGCCGCCCGGGATCCAGGGTGAGACGGTCGATCAGGGCGGCGCTTTGGCCCGCGCTCCGGGCGGCGGCCACGTCCCGCGCGTTCTCGCTCAGGATTTCGTCACGGCTCGCCCGGATCCGCTCGGCGATCAATTTGAGCGCCCCGTCCTTGGTTCGCGCCGAGGCCAGCGCCATACGCCGGGCCGCCGCGCGGGCCCGACGGCCGATGGCCGCCATCTGCTCCGGCAGGGTATCGGCCTCGGCGAAGTCCGATCTCAGGTTCAGGACGGGCACGCTGACGTCCTCGATGTGCGACGGCCGCAGGAACGGCCAGACGATGGAAAGCGCCGTATTTGCACACCCGACACCGGTCCGACAAGAGTGCCGGCTCGTGATTGGGCGCAATGATCGGAGCGGAAAATTGTAAATAGATTAGTTTAGATCGGCATTTTCTAGAACAGTGCCAAGTCATCGCGATGCACCATCCAGGCGCGGCCCGGATAATTGAGCAAGTCCGGGATATGCGCGCTCGGGTGACCGATGATGAGCGCAGCCTCGGCGCTGTCATACGCCACCAAGCCACGGCCGAGGATCCGTCCCGCCGGATCACGGATCAACACGGCGTCGCCGCGGGAGAAGCTGCCCTCGATCGATCGGACGCCGACGGGCAGGAGGCTGGCGCCGCTCCGCAGCGCCTGCTCGGCACCGGAATCGATCGTCAGGGTGCCGCGCGGCTCCAGGGATCCCGCGATCCAGGTCTTGCGGGCGGCCGTCGGGGTGGAGCCTGAAAGGAACCATGTGCAGCGCGCGCCCTCCATCATCGCCTTGAGCGGGTTCTTCCCGCGCCCGTCGGCGATGACCAAGTGGGTGCCGCCCGAGGCCGCGATCTTGGCGGCCTCGACCTTGGTGCGCATGCCGCCCCGCGACAGCTCGGAGGCCGGCCCGCCGGCCATGGCTTCGATCTCCGGGGTGATGCGCTCGACGACGGCGAGGTGGCGGGCCTCCGGATCGTTCTTGGGCGGCGCGGTGTAGAGACCGTCGATATCCGAGAACAGGACCAGGACGTCGGCATCGATCATGGTGGCGACCCGGGCCGCCAGCCGGTCGTTGTCGCCGTAGCGGATCTCGGACGTCGCCACCGTGTCGTTCTCGTTCACGACCGGGACGGCGCGCATCTCCAGGAGTTTCAGGACGGTGGCGCGGGCGTTGAGGTAGCGGCGGCGCTCCTCGGTATCCTGGGGCGTCACGAGAATCTGGCCGGCGACGATGCCGTGATGGCCCAGAGCCTCGGCCCAGTGGCGGGCCAGCGTGATCTGCCCCACGGAGGCCGCGCCCTGGCTCTCCTCCAAGCGCAGGGCGCCGGGCGGAAGGCCCAGCACCGTCCGGCCGAGGGCGATGCTGCCGGAGGACACCACCAGCACGTCGACGCCGCGCCCGTGCAGCTCCGCGATGTCCTCGGCCAGCGCCGCGAGCCAGGCGTGGCGCAGGCGGCCGGCACTGCGATCGACCAGCAGGGCCGAGCCGACCTTGATGACCACACGGCGGAATTCTTCGAGGGCAGGGATCATGATTCTTGCGAAAACGCGTGTTCGAGCCGGGTGTGAAGCAAGACCCGCCTCTTGAACAGCCGCCCGACGACATGGCTCGCGGCGCCCGGGCGGTTCGGGCCGCCGGCGCGTCCAGATCGTTGACCGGCACGACCGCGGCACACGTTCCTGCGAGCGGCCTCATCCCTCACGTGGTCGTGAGTATGTGGCATGCCAAAGATCGATATTGCGGCGCGGGAGCACGGCGGCCGGTTCGACGCTGCACTGCACCGAGCCCCGGCGCGCTCGACCTCAGCACACAGGACACAGACAAGATGGACGCGAATCGACGCGCGTTTCTCGGGACCGCAGCCCTCGGGGCCGGCGGTCTCGTCGCCCTGACCCAGGGGGCCGCCGCCGCGGCGACCGATCACGGGGCGCCCGGGGCCGGCGGCTTCGGACGGGACGTTCAGCAGCTGCCCCCCGGCGCCCCGGTCGCCTACCACGACCCGAAGGATGTCGGCGCCATGCCGGACTTCCACTTCTCGCTCGACGGCAACGTCCCCAAGATCACGTCGGGCGGCTGGGCCAAGGAGGCGACCGTCCACCAGTTCCCCATCAGCAAGGGGATCGCGGGCGTACACATGTTCCTCGATCCCGGCGCGTCGCGGGAGCTGCACTGGCACGCCATCGCGGCCGAGTGGGCTTACGTCATCGACGGCCGATGCCAGACCGTGGTCCTCGATCCCTCGGGGGCGAGCGAGATCAACAACTACGAGCCGGGCGACCTGTGGTTCTTCCCCAAGGGGCACGGCCACTCGATCCAGACGATCGGCGACAAGCCGTGCCACTTCATCCTGTCGTTCGACAACGGCGCCTTCTCGGAGCACGGCACGTTCTCGATCACCGATTGGGTCGACGTGTCGCCGAAGGACATGCTGGCCCTCGATTTCGGCCTGCCGACAGCCGCGCTGAACGCGTTCCCGAAGGGCGAGGCCTACATCCAGGCCGGGCCGGTGATCCCGCTCGCCCAGGCGCTTGACGCGCCCTGGCCGAAGGAATCGACCCATAAATTCCGGCTCCTGAAGGATACGCGCGCGGTCCGCGACTTCGACGGTGGCACGTTCCGCCTCGCCACAGTCGACGAGTGGCCGGTGTCCAAGTCGATGTCGGGCGGCGTGATGACGATCCGGCCGGGCCAGATGCGCAAGTTCCACTGGAACGTGAACGCCAACGAGTGGCACTATTACCTGAAGGGCAAGGGTCAGGTGGCCCTGTTCGGCTCGGGCGGCCGCGGCAAGGTCGCGGAGTTCAAGCCCGGCGACGTCGCCTACATCCCCATGGGGTTCGGCCACGCGATCAAGAACGTCGGCGACGACGATCTCGAGATCGTCCAGACCTGGGACAACGGCAAGTTCGAGGAAATCGACCTCGATGCCTGGATCAAGGCGAGCCCGAACTACCTCCTCGCCAACAACTTCGCCGGCGTCCCTGCCGACACGATCGCGAAGCTGAAGCAGGGCTGAGACGACGCTTCAGCCGGACCGACAGGGCCCAGACCCGGTCCTGTCGGTCCCGGCCGCCGTGTCCTCGGGACAACCGGTCGACGGCTATGGCTGCCAGGCGTCCACCGGCTTCCGTTCGGCCTTGGCGCTGGCATCGATCTCGGACTGGAGCGCCCGCAGCGCCTCGGGGACGCCCTTTCGGCTCGCCGAGGACAGGACCAGCGGCGCGCGGCCGGCGGCGCGCTTCAGCTTGGCCACCTGGCTCTTGAGCGTGTCGGCGTCGAGGGCGTCGGCCTTCGAGAGCGCCACGATCTCGGGCTTCTCCGCGAGGCCGTTGCCGTAGGCCTCGATCTCGCCGCGCACCAGCTTGTAGGTCTTGCCGGCATGCTCGCTCGTGCCGTCGACGAGGTGCAGCAGCACCCGGCAGCGCTCGACATGGGCGAGGAACTTGTCGCCGAGGCCGACGCCCTCGTGCGCGCCCTCGATCAGGCCCGGGATGTCGGCGAGCACGAATTCGCGCCCGTCCGAGCGCACCACGCCGAGGCCGGGATGCAGGGTGGTGAACGGGTAGTCGGCGATCTTCGGCTTCGCGGCGGTGACGCTCGCCAGGAAGGTCGACTTGCCGGCATTCGGGAGGCCGACGAGGCCGGCATCGGCGATCAGCTTGAGCCGGAGCCAGATCCACATCTCCTGGCCTTCCAGGCCGGGATTGGCGTGCTTCGGGGCGCGGTTGGTGGACGTCGTGAAATAGGCGTTGCCGAAGCCGCCATTGCCGCCCTTGGCGAGGCGGATCCTCTGGCCGACCTCGGTCAGGTCGGCGAGCAGCGTCTCGCCGTCCTCGGCGAAGATCTGTGTGCCGGCCGGGACCTTCAGGACCGTGTCGGCGCCGTTGGCGCCGTGGCAGTTCGAGCCCATGCCGTGCTCGCCCTTCTTGGCCTTGAAGTGCTGCTGGTAGCGGTAGTCGATGAGGGTGTTGAGACCCTCGACGCACTCCACCCAGACATCGCCGCCGCGGCCGCCGTCGCCGCCGTTCGGCCCGCCGAACTCGATGAACTTCTCCCGCCGGAACGAGACGCAGCCGGGACCGCCGTCACCGGAGCGGACATAGACCTTGGCTTCGTCGAGGAATTTCACGACCTGAATCCTTTGTCGGGTGCGGATTCGCGACCCGCACCATCACCTTGTCGACGGCGGCCGGCCAGCCCCGGCGCCGAAAGGCCGCCTCAGGCGGCCCGCGTCATCGCCGGCTCCGACGGCGGGTTCTGCCAGCGCCGCCGGTCGAGGCTGAAGAGATCGACCGGCAGATCCGCGCCGCGCGCCGGGAAGGGCCGGGTCGCGCTGCCGGCCTGCACGAAGCCGCAGGTCTCCAGAACGTGCCGGGACGCCGGGTTGACCGTGCGGGCCGACGCAGCCAGTTCCGTCCCGCCGGTATAGGCGAAGAAAGCGTGGCACAGAGCCGTCACGGCCTCGGCCATCAGGCCGCTGCCCCAATAGGGCTGCCCGAGCCAGTAGCCGAGTTCCGGCGGTCCGTCGGTCCGCCCCTCGATGCTGATCACACCGATGAGGCTGCCGGGCGCCGCCCGCGGCGCGAGGGCGAGCGTGAGGGCCGACCCGGCGGTGTTCTGCGCGCGCGCCTGCAGCAGGAACGCATCCACCACCGGGGCCGGAAGCGGGTGCGGCACCCGCGCCAGCATCGCGGCGACAGACGGATCACCGGCCAGCTTCAGGATCGCGTCCCTGTCCTTGGCGGTCGGCCAGCGCAGCCACAGCCGCCGCGTCTCAATCCGGAAAACGTCATCACGGGTCAGATCGGGGAACATCGTGCCCTCGCAGGGCGGCGTTCCCGGCTCCGGGGCACCGCCTCAAGACGACGAAGGGGAGGATGGCGTCCCATCCTCCCCGGGTGTTCCGTCCGAACCGGCCCGTCAGGGGCTCGGCAACGACGTCTCCGGTCCGGTGTGGGACACCGGGCGGGACGCCAGCTTCGCCTCTAAAGGCGCCCGCCTCTTATTCCGCGGCCTCGGCCAGCGGGGTTACGGCCACGAAGGCGCGCCCGCGGCGCGTCTCGAAGCGGACATGGCCCGGTACCAGCGCGAAGAGCGTATGGTCCTTGCCCATGCCGACATTGGCGCCGGGATGCCATTTGGTGCCGCGCTGACGCACGATGATGTTGCCTGGAATCACGGCTTCCGCGCCGAACTTCTTGACGCCGAGGCGCCGGCCTTCCGAGTCGCGACCGTTGCGGGACGAGCCGCCTGCCTTCTTGTGTGCCATGGGATGAACTCCGAAATCTGATGGGCTTGGATGCGGTCGCAGATCGGACCCTCAGGGATCCTCACGCGCCCAGCGTCTGGCGTGCGTCAGGCCGAAATGCCGGTGATGCGCACGACCGTGTGGTCCTGCCGGTGACCGCGCTTGCGGCGCGAGTTCTGCCGGCGGCGCTTCTTGAAGGCGATGACCTTCTTGTCGCGGCCGTGGCGCACGATCTCGCCGGTGACGCTGATGCCCGACAGGGTCGGGGCGCCGACCTGGGTCGCGCCCGCGCCGTCGGCGAACAGGAGGACCTCGCCGAAGGTCACGGCCTCGCCGGCCTCGCCCGCCAGGGAGGCGATGGTGATGGTGTCGTTGGCGGCGACGCGGTACTGCTTACCGCCCGTCTTGATGACTGCGAACATCGTTCTCTCGTGTTCTCGAACGGCCTCCGGGGCGGCTGCCCCTGGACCGGCTTCTTGTTTGAAGTCATTGCGCGGGCTTTCCGCCCGGACAACGCGAAACGCGCGGACCTCAAACAGAGGCCGCGCGCCATGCGGGGTCACTACGGGCCTGATGCCGCCGTGTCAATCCGCGCCGGACTCCCGGGGCTCCGTCAGCGGATCGGGGCGCCGGTCGCCAGGACGCCCTTCGCGACACTGCCCTCGGGGCCGAAGGCGGCCAAAGCCTCGGAGCACCAAGCCTCGCGACCGTCGGCGGCGAGCTGCTGGCGCACCTGCAGGGCGCGCTGCTTCAGCTTCTCCTCCAGCATCGCTTCCTGTCCGGCATTGACCCGGGCCGCGAGACGGAGCGTCGTGAGCTGTCCGGCCCTGACCTGCACGCCCGGGCAGGCCTGTTCGGCGATGATGGTCGTCGCCGCCGCCGTCGCATAGTTGTCGAGGGGCGAAGCCGCCGCGGCGGGCGCAGGGGCGCGGGCGGCCGGCGCGGGGACCTGCGCCGCGGCGGCTCCCGCGAAGCACAGGACCAGGGCAAGACTGAAAACACCGGAACGCCGCACGGCTCAGACCTCCAGGGTGGCGCCGACCTGCGCGGTGAGACGCCCGTCATGCGCGGGACGAGGCCGGGTGCCGCTGAGGAGAAGCGTCGTCATCTGGGGGCATCCCTTCGCTGCGGCGCCGCGACGGCGGTTGACTACACCCCCGGCGGCGAGGCGTCACCCGCCCGGTCAGACCGCGCGGCTCGACCCGGTCTTATGCGCGGCCGCGGGGCGCCGCACATGAGCGAGCTCCTCGGCGTGTGGGTCCGCCCGCCCGTTCATCCGCATGGTCGTTTCGGAGCGCCGCAGGCGAGCCCGGATCCGGAAACACCGTCGGTTCCCGGCGTCGGCGCATGGCGATCCGGGCTCCGCCGCGCGGGGACCTTGCCGGCTGCGAAGCCGCGCCTTCGGCTCCGCGGACCGAGTCGGCCGATCGGGCTGATCGTCAGGGCGCGGCCTTGAACTCGCCCTCGATGCGCAGGCTCACCTCGTCGCCGAGCTGCGGCAGATAGGCGTTGATGCCGAAATCCGAGCGCTTGATGACCGCCCGGCCGTCGAAGCCCACGGTGTAGCGCTGATCCACCGGATGGATGCCGGCCTGATTGAACGTGGCGTCGATCGCAAAGGGTCGGACCGTGCCGCGCAGGTTCAAGTCGCCGGTGATCCGCGCCGTGGTCGGGCTGGTGGGCTCGACCTTCGTGGCGGTGAAGGTGGCGTTCGGGAACTTGGCCGTGTCGAAGAAGTCCGGGGCTGCGAGGTGCTCGTTCAGGCGCGCGCTCCCGGTCATCACGCCGCCCAGGGGCACGGTGACCTCGAGGCGGCTCTTCTCCGGCGCCTTCGGATCGAGCTGGAGCGTGCCGCTGAGACCCGCGAACTGGCCGTAATAGGTCGAGTAGCCGAGATGCGAGACAGACCACGTGATCTTGCCGTGATCCGGATCGAGCACGTAGCTCCCGGGCCGGACCTGCGTCGGATCCGCGCTCGGCGCGACCGGAACGGATGCCGTTGACGGATCGTCCGCCCCCCGGGCCGGGCCGAAGCACAGCAGGCTCAGCAGGGCAAGAAGTGGCGCGCGCATGGTCATCCCCCCGTGACCGGCCAAGCGCGGCCGGCGCGGCGCCCGTGATTTCATGATCTCCCTGCGCGCTCAAGCACGTCTGGCGGAGGGCGCCGCGGTTCTGTAGGCATCCCGCGACAGCGACAGGCGTGGCATGATCGGCAAGCTCAAGGGCGTCGTGGACTCGTTCGGCGAGGATTTCGTGATCCTCGACGTGTCGGGCGTCGGCTATATCGTGCATTGTTCGGCGCGCACCCTGCAGCGCATGCCCAAGGTCGGCGAGCCCGCTTCGCTGTCGATCGAAACCCATGTCCGCGAGGACATGATCCGCCTTTACGGCTTCCGCTCGGATGCCGAGCGGGAATGGTTCCGCCTGCTTCAGACCGTGCAGGGCGTCGGCGCGCGGGTGGCGCTGGGCGTGCTCTCGGTGATGGAGCCCGAGGCGCTGGCCAGCGCCATCGCCACCGGCGACAAGGGCGCGATCAGCCGGGCTCCAGGGGTCGGGCCGCGTCTGGCGGCACGGCTCGCCGCCGAGCTCAAGGACAAGGCTCCGGCCTTCGCGCCGATCGACCCCGCCCTCGTTGCCCTCACGGGAGCCGTCGAGGACGGCGCCGCCCCCCAGCCGGTGGCGGATGCCGTCTCCGCCCTGGTCAATCTCGGCTACCCGCAGGTCCAGGCCGCCGCCGCCATCGCTGCGGCTCTCAAGGGTGCGGGAGAGGGCGCGGAGGCCAAGGTGCTCATCCGGCTCGGCCTGCGCGAACTCGCGCGCTGACGCGCCCCGGAACCGTTGGGGCGCACTTAGATCGCACGCCCTTGACCCGCGCGGGCCGCGGTGCCATGTCGACCGCAGCCGATAAGGCATTGAAAAGCCAGCTACTTTTCAATTCTTCTAAACTGGCGCAGGTGCCCGGGACGGTCGTCGACGACCGCTGCGGGCGCGGGGATGACGGGATTTGCGGCGCGCATGATCGTCTGTTCTTGTAACGTCATATCGGACGGCGCGGTCCGCAGCTGCCTCGCACCCGGCCCGGGCTGCCCGCGCACGCCCGCGCAGGTCTATGCCTGTCTCGGCTGCAGCCCGAAATGCGGGCGCTGCGCCCGCACGATCCGGGCGATCATGCAGAGTGCCCTGGGCCAAGCCGCGCCGGCGGAGAGCAGCCATGCCTGCACGACGACTTGCGCAAGCGCGTGTAGTTTGGTGAAGTTCCAAACTGCGGATGAGGGAGTCGCGGCCTGATGCTTCTACCCCCCGCTTGAAAGCACGGTAAGGAGTACGGGGGCATGAAGGGCGACACCAAGGTCATCGAGTATCTGAATCGCGGCCTGCGCAGCGAGCTGACGGCCGTCAGCCAGTACTGGCTGCATTTCCGCATGCTCAATGACTGGGGCTACGTCGAGCTGGCGAAATTCTGGCGCAAGGAATCGATCGAGGAGATGAACCACGCGGACCGGTTCATCGACCGGATCCTGTTCCTCGACGGGTTCCCGAACCTGCAGGAGCTCGACCCGCTGCGGATCGGCCAGAACGTCCAAGAGATCCTGGATTCCGATCTCGCCGCCGAGAACGAGGCCCGCAGCCTCTATCTCGAGGCCGCGAAGTACTGCGATTCGATCAACGACCGGGTCTCCAAGCGCCTGTTCGAGGATCTGGCCGAGGACGAGGAGGGGCACATCGACTTCCTCGAGACGCAGCTGGAGCTGATCAAGCAGATCGGCCTGCCGCTCTACGCGCAGAAGCATATCGGCGGCCTCGAGCAGATCGCCCCCGAGAAGGAGTGAGGTTGCCCGGGCTCCCGCCGCCCCTGCGGCAGACGGGGAGCCCGGACACCGACGCAGGACGGGTCGGCGCGGTGCGGATCCTGCGCGCAGCAAGGTGGGTTGGGGAACGGAATGCGGCTCGTGGTGGTCGGCGCCGACGGGCGCATGGGGCGGATGCTGATCCGCGCGGTGGCGCAGTCCGAGGGCTGTACGCTTTCGGCGGCGATCGAGCGCGAAGGCTCCCCGGCCCTTGGGCAGGATGCGGGCCTGCTCGCCGGTCTCCAGCCCCTCGACGTGCCGGTCACCGATGACGCGCTCGCGGCCTTCGCGGCCGCCGACGGCGTCCTCGATTTCACCGCGCCCGCCGCCACGGTGGCCTTCGCCGAACTGGCGGCCCAGGCCCGCATCGTCCACGTCGTCGGCACGACCGGCCTGTCCGAGGACGATCTCGCCAAGCTGAAGGCGGCCTCGTACCATGCCCGGATCGTTCAATCGGGCAACATGTCGCTCGGCATCAACCTGATGGCCGAGCTGGTCCGCCGGGTCGCGAAGGCGCTGGGCGACGAGTTCGACATCGAGATTGCCGAGATGCATCACCGCATGAAGGTGGATGCGCCGTCCGGCACGGCGCTGATGCTGGGCGAGGCCGCCGCCGAGGGCCGCGGCGTCGACCTGAAGACGGTCCGCGTCTCCACCCGGGACGGGCATACCGGCGCCCGCCGGCCCGGCGATATCGGCTTCGCCACCCTGCGGGGCGGCAGCGTCGTCGGCGACCACAGCGTAATCTTCGCTGGCACCGGCGAGAGCCTGACGATCAGCCACCACGCCGCCGACCGCGGCCTGTTCGCCACGGGCGCCGTCAAGGCCGCGCTCTGGGCGCATCCCAAGCCGCCGGGGCTCTACACGATGGCCGACGTCCTCGGCCTGTGACCGGGAGCGGTGCATCCATGGAACGGCTCCTCGTCCTCGTCCGGCACGGCCAGAGCGAGTGGAACCTCCAGAACCTGTTCACGGGCTGGCGCGACCCGGACCTGACCGAGCGCGGCATCGCCGAGGCCCGGGCGGCCGGCCGCGGGTTGAAGCGGGACGGCTACGGCTTCGATGTCGCCTTCACCTCCGAATTGTTGCGGGCCCAGCGCACCTGCTCGCTGATCCTGGAGGAGATGGCTCTCCCGGATGTTCCGATCATTCGGCAGAGGGCCCTCAACGAGCGGGATTACGGCGATCTCTCCGGCCTCAACAAGGACGCGGCCCGCGCCCGATGGGGTGACGCGCAGGTCCATACCTGGCGCCGGTCCTACGACGTGCGGCCGCCCGGCGGCGAGAGCCTGAAGGACACTGCCGCGCGGGTGCTGCCCTATTACATCGCGGCGATCCTGCCGCGGGTGATGGCCGGCCAGCGGGTCCTGGTGGCGGCCCATGGCAATTCGCTGCGCGCCCTGGCGATGGTCCTCGATGGGCTGAACGAGGAGCAGGTGCCGGATCTCCAGATTCGGACCGGGGTCCCGCTGGTCTACCGCCTCAACGGCGACACCACGGTCGCCTCGAAGATCGTGCTGGAGCAGGATGTCGACGCGGGCCGCTGAGTGGCGACGGAACTCGCCCCCGGCCTGATCCACCATCCCGGCTTCCTCGATGCGACGGCCCGCGCCCGGCTCGCCGCCGAGATCGCCGCCATCCTCGAAACGGCGCCGCCCGTGACGCCGCGGATGCCGCGCACCGGCAAGCCGTTCTCCGTACGGATGTCGAATGCCGGTCCCCTCGGCTGGGTCTCGGACGTCGCGGGCTACCGCTATCAGCCGGACCATCCGGAGACCGGGCGGCCATGGCCGGCGATGCCGCCGACCGCCCTCGCGGCCTGGGCGGTGTTGGCGAACTGTCCGGTGCCGCCGGAAGCCTGTCTCATCAACCTCTACGCGCCGGGATCCCGCATGGGTCTCCACCAGGATCGCGACGAGGCGGATCTCTCGGCGCCCGTCCTCTCGCTCTCCCTCGGTGCGGCGGCACTGTTCCGCTACGGCGGCCTGAGCCGCGCGGATCCGACGCGCTCGATCCGCCTGCAGGCCGGCGACGCGCTGGTGATCGGCGGCCCCTCGCGCCTGATCTACCACGGCATCGACCGGCTCTACCCGGCCGGCGACCTTCTCGCGGAGACGGCCGATCTCGGTTTTCTCCCGCCGGGCGGCCGCTGCAACCTCACCCTGCGGCGCGTCACGGCGCCGGCACCGCCGTGGCGCTAAAGCGATCGCCGGAATGCGGGCCGGCCGCGATGCCGGGCGAGCGGGTCAGCGCGGCAGCGCAATGGCCGGCGATCGCCGGCTTCGTCGCGGCCGAGGCCCGCCTTCAGGAGGCGGTCCTGGCGCGGGGCCGCGTCGCGGCCGCGATCTACGAGTTCATTCGGTTCGGGCTGAAACAGGGCTGGGCCTGCCTGTTCGGGGGACTGCTTCTGGCGCTGATGCTCGGCACGCGCCTCGTCTGGCCGTCCCACGCGCCGATCGCCCGGTACGACGCCCTGTTCCTCGCCGCCGTGACGCTTCAGGTCATTCTGCTGCGGACGCGGATGGAGACGTGGTCGGAAGCCCGGGTAATCCTGGTCTTCCACGTCATCGGCACGGCCATGGAGGTCCACAAAACCGCGATCGGAAGCTGGATCTATCCCGAGGCGAACCTCTTCCGGCTCGGCGGCGTCCCGCTCTTCACGGGCTTCATGTACGCGGCCGTCGGCAGCTATCTCGCCCGGGTCTGGCGCCTCTTCGACTTCCGGTTCACGCGGCATCCGAGCCTGCGCCTGCTTTCGCTCCTGTCGATTGCGATCTACGTCAACTTCCTCACCGATCATCTCGGCGTCGATCTGCGCTTCGGCCTCATCGGGATCGCGTTCGCGGCCTTCGCCCCCGCGACCGTGTACTTCAAGGTCTGGCGCGCACACCGCGCGATGCCGCTGCTGCTCGGCCTGCTGCTCGTCGCGCTGTTCATCTGGTTCGCGGAGAACCTGGGGACCCTCTCCGGGACGTGGCTCTACCCGAACCAGCGGCAGCACTGGTCCCTCGTCCCGGTGGCCAAGCTCTCGTCGTGGTTCCTGCTGATGATCGTCTCCTACACCCTGGTCGCCCGGGTGAACGGCATCGCGATCGGGCCGGCCGCGATGCCGGCGCCCGCGCGGATGGATCTGCCGCTGGCCCGGGCAGCCCATCTCGGCCTCGCGGCCGCCGTGATCGGGCTGGGGCTGCTGCTGCGCGTGCCGGCGTGGAACCTGCCGCTCGCGGTTCACCACTACGGCGGCGGCATCCTGTGGGGAGCGATGCTGTTCCTGCTGGTGGCCGCCCTGCGACCGGCCGGCTGGGGTCTGCGCACCTGCATGATCGCCGCCTTCTTCGGCGCCGGGCTCATCGAAGCGAGCCGTCTCGTTCATACCCCGGCGCTCGACGCCTTCCGGGCAACCCTGCCGGGCCAGCTCCTGCTCGGCACACTCTTCTCCCCGTGGAATCTCTGCGCCTAGCCGTCGGGATCGCCGTCGCGGCGGCGTTGGCGGTTTCCTTTCATCGTGATCGCAGGCGCGCGGCATTGCCGGCTTGACAGATCAGGTCGCCGGGCAGACCCATCGCGGGCGGACTAACCCCAAGTTGGGTCCACGAGGAGAACCGGTTTTCGATGCGGATGCGCAACCTGACGCTGCGTCTCGGACGGGTTCTCGGCGCTGCCGCGCTTGCGGTGAGCCTTGGCTCCGCGGCCTGGGCCGGAGATCCTGTCTACCCGCCGGGCTCGCGCTTCGGCTTCGATCCGCCGGCCGACATGTCGCTGTCGCGGCGCTTCTCGGGCTTCGAGCGGAAGGAGGGGGGCGCGACCGTGTCGGTCGTCGAGCTGCCCGCGAACGCCTTCGCGGAACTCGTCAGCGGCTTCACCGACGCCAACCTGCTGAGTCAGGGCTTCGCCGTCGAGAAGCGCGAGGAGGTCAAGATCGGCGACAACGAGGGCATGCTCTACACCGGTGAGCAGCCCGCCGATCCGGCCTCGTCCGCTCCGGCGATCCGGAAGTGGATTCTCGTGGTCGGTACGCCGAGCGTGACCGGACTGATCATCGCCCAGGCGCTGCCCGACGCCGAGACCGAGGCCTCGATGCGCAAGATGGTGACCGGCGTCACCCTCCGGCCTGCGCTGACGCTGACCCAGCAGGTCGACGCGCTGCCCTTCCGCATCGCCGACATGGCGGGCTTCCGGCCGGTGCGGGTGATGGCCGGCAATTCGATCCTCCTGACCAGCGGCCCCAAGGACCAGATGCAGAATCTGGAGCAGCCGATCCTCGTCCTCGCCCAGGCCGTGCAGCAGCCGCCCTCGGCCGAGCAGCGGGACGGCTTCGCCCGCGCCGCCCTGGCCTCGAACCAGACCATGAAGGACTTCGTCATCGAGCGGGCCCAGAGCTACCGCTCGAACGGCGTCGACTGGCACGAGATCGTGGCCCGCGCCCTCGACCAGCCGACCAACCTGCCGGTGGTCGTCATGCAGACCATCCGGTTCGCGCCGGATGGCTATCTCCGCGCCCTCGGTGTCGTGCGGCAGGATCAGCGCGACGGCGTCCTCGCCAAGTTCCGCCAGGTCGTGGACAGCGTGCAGGTGAAGTAGCGCCTCACCACACGGCGGCCTGCCCGTCGCGGCGCGGGTCGCTCGCCGCCACGTAGCCTTCGACCGCCGGATCGCCCATCCGCCAGATGAACTGGCCGGCGCCGAAATCCTGGTAGCTGTCCTCGATCACCTCGAGCCGGTGGCCGAGGGCCTTCAGGCGGTCCAGGGTCGCCCGCGGCATCGCCGCCTCGACGTTGATGTCGAGACCCTCGTTCACCCGCCACCGCGGCGCGTCGCAGGCCGCCTGCGGGTTCTGGCCGTGGTCGATCATCCGCACCAGCGTCTGGACATGGCCCTGCGGCTGCATGTTGCCGCCCATCACGCCGAAGCTCATCACCGGCGCGCCGTCCCGGGTGAGAAAGCCAGGAATGATGGTGTGGAACGGGCGCTTGCCCGGCGCCACCACGTTCGGGCTCGCAGGATCGAGCACGAAGCCGTAGCCGCGATTCTGCAGGGAGATCCCCCAGCCCGGAACGACCACGCCCGAGCCGAAGCCCATGAAGTTCGACTGGATGAAGCTCACCATCATCCCGGATTCATCCGCGGCGGTGAGGTAGATCGTGCCGCCCGCGGGCGGCTTGCCGGGGCCGAAGACCTGGGCGCGGTTCCGGTCGATCAGCTTGGCGCGCTCCGCCAGATAGGCGCGGTCCAGCATGGCTTCGGGCGTCACCTCCATCCCGCGCGGGTCGGCGACGTACCGGTAGGTGTCGCTGAAGGCGAGCTTCATCGCCTCGATCTGGAGGTGCTGCGCCTCCGGTCCGTCCACCGGCAGGCTGCCGAGGTCGAACTGCTCCAGGATGCCGAGCGCGATCTGTGCCGCGATGCCCTGGCCGTTCGGCGGGATCTCGTGCAGCGTGTAGCCGTGGTAATCCTTGGCGGTCGGCATCACCCATTCGGGGCGGTACGCCGCGAGGTCGGCGGCCGTCATGGCGCCGCCATGGGCCCGCGCGTGCGCGGCGATCGCCTCGGCGATCTCGCCCCGGTAGAAGGCCTCGCCCTTGGTCTCGCCGATCAGCCGCAGGGTCCGCTCGGCGCCGGGAAAGGTCACCAGCTCGCCGACATCCGGCGCTCGGCCGCGCGGCAGAAAGAACTCCGCGAAGCCCGGCTGGCGGGTGATCGCCTCGATCCCGGCGGCGGCCGCCCATTTCTGCTGCACGACGACCGGCGCGAGATAGCCGCGCTCGGCGATGCGGATCGCCGGCTGCATCAGATCGGCGAAGGGGAGGCGGCCGAAGCGCTCGCTGAGCGCGACCCAGGCGCCCACCGCCCCCGGTACGGTGACCGAATCCCAGCCGCGCATCGGCGTCCGTTCCGCCGGACCGTATTTCCGCAGGAAGTAGTCCGGGCTCCAAGCGGCCGGAGCCCCGCCCGAGGCGTTGAGGCCGTGCAGCGCCTTCCCGTCCCACAGGATGCAGAAGGCGTCGGAGCCGAGGCCGTTGCTGCACGGCTCGGTCACGGTCTTGGCGGCCGCCGTGGCGATCGCGGCGTCGACCGCGTTCCCGCCGGCCTGGAGCATCTGGATGCCGGCCTGTGCCGCCAGCGCGTGCGAGGTGGCGACACAGTTGCGCCCGAACATCGGCATGCGCAGGGACGGATACCCGGTCACCCAGTCGAACGGCTTCATGGCACTGTTCCCGGCCTCGGCAGCGGATCTGCTCCCGCGGCACTTGGCATACAGGATATCCGGCGCCGGTGAAGGCGTGCCCGGGATGGATGCCAAACGAAAAACGCGGGCCCGAGGACCCGCGCTTCGCGACGTTCACGCTGTTTGTGGGAGCCGCTCAGTAGGGGCGGCCGTAGAGCGGCGAGGTCGGATCCAGGCGATCGACGAAGGAGAGGTCGACGTTGCGGATCGCGCTCGAACGGGCGCCGATGAACGGTCCGTTGGTGATCGGGTCCGGCAGGATCCCGCGGCCGAAGCGGTCGGTCGGGCCGTAGGGCGGGGTCAGCTGGTTGGACGCTGCGATCAGGTAGGGGTTCAGAGCCGGATTGCGCGAACCGCCGGCACCCGGGACGTTCGAGGTGAGCGGCACGTTGCCGGCATCCAGCCAGCTGCGCGGGCGCACCCGGATCGGGAGCGGGCGGCTGACCCGGTAGATCGGGCCGGAAACGAAACCATCCTGCGCCTCAGCCGGCGCGGAGGCCAGAACGCCGAGGCCGGTGGCGGCGACAACGCCGAGAAGGGCGATCTTGAGCGAGCGCATGGCCAACCTTGTGTATGAGTGCCATCAGTATGGCGACCGAAGCTTAACAGTTCGCCGCCTTTGACAAGAAGACGCTTGGGCGAGGCTGTTGTTCCGCCCTTATGGCTGAGCTTGTGCGATTTGCCACACTGTGGCCTCATTTTTTATTTTGCGGCCGTCGGATTAACGATCCGATCCGGCTCGAAGGTTCCGCGCCGGCTGTCGCCGGGCAGTCGCTCGCGGGGTCGGGCACGGCAGCGAAGGCCGCCGTCGTGTCGGGATCGGCAAGATCGATGAGGCTCAGCGCATCCAGCAGGCAGGCCACGGCCTGCGGTTCCGGTAGATGGCCGAGGGGGGCGCAGAGCCATCCATCGAGCTGAAACCCCGTCTCCCGGGTGACGAAACCCGTGCAGGTCCGCTGCGTCGGTCCGGCGAAGGTCATCTCCAGGGTCTCGACCGCGCCGAACCGGGTCCGGATCTGGCCGCGGGCTCCGGTCCGCGCGACCGCTAGGGCAGGGCGGTCGAGGGCTGGGCCGTTGGCGGCCCGCCGGGCTATTAGGACGAACAGCGACGGCGGCGGTCCGGAGAGCGTTCCGCGCGTGAGGACGATCCGCAGCGCAGGCGCCTCGATCGCAGCCACATCGCCGCGCATCAGTGTGTCCTCGCGCAGGCCCGTCCGCGGATCGACCCGGGCGGCGACCCGCACTGGATCGGGCCCAGGCACGGCGAGGCCGAACCGGGCGGGCGCGATCGCCGGCGGCGCCGGCGAAGCCCGGACGGACGGCACGAAGGCGGTCTGGAGATCCGGCGCGCGCTGGATGCCGGGGAGGGGGCCGGGCAACCGGGCGAACACGCACACCAGGGCGATCGCGGCCGATGCCAGCGCGAGACGCAGGCCGAGGGATCCCGGTGACCAGCCTGCGCGTGCCGCGGGCGGGCGGAGTCCGACTCGATCGACGAGGGGCGCTGTTCCGATCAGCATCGTGCTCCGTACCGAAGGCGGGACGCGGGATTGGGCGATCAGCCTCGCACGGCAGGACTGCATGCCCGTTCCCGGCCCGGGTCCGTCACCGGATTCCTCCGCGCAGGGTGAATCAGGCGTTGCGCGGTCGTCGGCCTTGACAGCATGGGCACATGCGCGCCTTGCTCGGCGCGGCCGTCGCCCCCACCTCCGCTGAGGACGGGGTCTGCGGCCGCGCCCGTTTTGCGGGCGCGTCCGGCACGAACGATCCTTCGGCCGATTTTGCTGGCAGGAGCGCGGCACCCGGATCGGTCGGGGTTTTCCGCGCGGAGACAAGAGATGGGTTACAAGGTCGCCGTCGTCGGCGCCACGGGCAACGTGGGCCGCGAGATGCTCGATATCCTGGCCGAGCGGGCCTTTCCCGCCGACGAGGTCGTGGCGCTGGCCTCGCGCCGCAGCCAGGGGCAGGAAGTTTCCTACGGCGACAAGACGCTCAAGGTCAAAACGCTCGACACCTACGACTTCACCGACACCGATATCTGCCTGATGTCGGCCGGCGGCGAGGCGTCGAAGGAATGGTCGCCCCGCATCGGCCAGCAGGGTTGCGTGGTCATCGATAACTCGTCGGCCTTCCGCTACGACGCCGACGTGCCGCTGATCGTGCCCGAGGTGAATGCCGACGCGGTGGTGGGCTTCACCAAGCGCAACATCATCGCCAACCCGAACTGCTCGACCGCGCAGCTGGTCGTCGCGCTCAAGCCCCTCCACGAGGCGGCGACGATCAAGCGCGTCGTGGTCTCGACCTACCAGTCGGTCTCCGGCGCCGGCAAGGAGGCGATGGACGAGCTGTTCAACCAGACCCGCGCCGTCTTCACCGCCGGCGAGATCAAGCAGGGCGGCAAGTTCACCAAGCGGATCGCCTTCAACGTCATCCCCCACATCGATGTGTTCATGGAGGATGGCTACACGAAGGAAGAGTGGAAGATGGTCGCCGAGACCAAGAAGATGCTCGACCCGAAGATCAAGCTGACGGCGACCGCCGTCCGCGTTCCGGTCTTCATCGGGCACGCGGAAGCGGTCAACATCGAGTTCGAGCGGCCGCTCTCGGCCGAGAAGGCCACCGAGATCCTGCGCGCCGCCCCCGGCGTCTTGGTGATCGATAAGCGCGAGAACGGCGGCTACATGACGCCCCACGAGGCGGCCGGCGAGGATGCGACCTACATCTCGCGCATCCGCGAGGACGCGACCGTGGAGAACGGCCTGAACCTCTGGTGTGTCTCGGACAACCTGCGCAAGGGCGCGGCCCTCAACGCGGTGCAGATCGCCGAGATTCTGGTGAACCGCAAGCTCCTGAACCGGGCCAAGCGCGCGGCCTGAGGCCGGTCCTCCTCCCGGCGGGAGGAGGAGCCAGCACCGAAATCCTTGGGACAACGTCCCTAGGATTTGTCACGCGCCCGTCATCGTTCAGGCCCACGCCGCAGACCGGATCACGTGGAGATTCGGTATGCGGCGTTTCTTTGTGTCCTGTCTCGTCGGTCTGTCGATCGTCGGCGCGGCTCAGGCTCAGCCGCAGCCTCGGAATGTCGTCCTGTTCATCGCGGACGGGCTCCGCGACGGCATGGTGAACGCCGCGAACGCGCCGGCGATGGATGGCCTGATGAAGGCCGGGGTGCGGTTCACCAACACGCACTCCCTGTTCCCGACTTTCACGATGCCGAACGCCACCGCGATGGCGACCGGCCACATGCTGGGCGACACCGGCCAATTCGGGAACACGATCTACACGGCCTTCCCGGTCCCCGGGGCCGGAGAGAGCCTCACGCCGTTTCTGGAGAGCGACCCCGTCCTCGGCGACGTCGACGCGCATTTCGCCGGCAACTACCTCAACGAGGAGACGATCCTGCGGGCGGCTCACGCCCAGGGGCTCTCCACGGCCAGCATCGGCAAGCTCGGCCCCTCCCTGATCTTCGACCACACGGCGCGCTCCGGACAGGACAGCATCCTGGTCGACGACAGCACGGGCCGGCCGAGCGGCATCCCGCTGAGCGACGACCTGCGTACGCGCCTGGATGCGGCCGGGCTTCCGCTGCAGGCGCCGACGCGGGGCGCCAACGGCCTGGCCGGAACCGCCGATTCGCCCGGGACGCTCGCCGCCAATGTCGAGCAGCAGGGCTACTTCACCGATGTGGCGACGAAGGCGGTCCTACCGCTGTTCAAAGCCCGCGGAAAACCCTTCGTGCTCGTCTACTGGTCGCGCGATCCCGACGGGACACAGCACAATCAGGGCGACAGTCTCGGCCGGCTCGTCCCCGGGATCAACGGACCGACGAGCCTCGCGGCGATCCGCAACGCGGATGCCAACCTGGCCGCGCTGCTCGGCGCGCTGAAGGCGCTCGGTCTGGCGGAGACCACGGATGTGATCGTCACCTCCGATCACGGCTTCTCCACCATCTCCAAGGAGAGCGGGACCAGCTTCGCCGCGTCTCAGGCCTATAAAGGCGTGCCGAAGGGCCAGCTTCCGCCGGGCTTCCTCGCCATCGATCTCGCGCATGAGCTCGGGCTCGGCCTGTTCGATCCGGATGCCAGGGGCATCAGGCTCGCCGCCGACGCCTTTCCGAGCCGGGCCAACGGCCTGATCGGCGCGGATCCGGCCAAGCCCGAGGTGGTGGTCGCGGCCAATGGCGGCTCGGATCTCGTTTACCTGCCGAACGGCGACCGGGCGCTGGCGCGCCGCGTGGTCGACGCCCTGGCGCGTCAGGACTACGTGAGCGGCCTGTTCGTCAGCGCGACCCTCGGCCCGATCCCGGGAACGCTGCCCCTCTCGGCGATCGCCCTCGACGGGTCGGCGCTGACGCCGATGCCGGCCATCGTGGTCAATTTCCGGAGCTTCTCGACCGGCTGCGCCGATCCGACCACCTGCGGGGTCGAGGTCTCCGATACCGGGCTGCAGCAGGGGCAGGGCATGCACGGCAGCTTCTCCCGCGCCGATACCCGCAACGTCATGGGCGCGGCAGGGCCGAGCTTCCGGGCGGGCCTCGCGAGCGCGGTGCCGGCGAGCAATGCCGACCTCGGCAAGACCATCGCCCAGCTCCTGGGCCTCACGATTCCCGGCAAGGGCCGGCTGGTCGGCCGTGTCCTGACCGAGGCGTTGGCCAATGGCAGCACGCCGACCTTCGCTCGGGCGGAGCTGCGCTCGGAGCCGGACGCCGCCGGCCACGTGACGGCGCTCGCCTACCAGACGGTGGGCGAGATCCGTTACTTCGATGCCGCCGGATATCCCGGCCGCACCCTCGGCCTCGACAGTCCTGCCGTGTCGGCCGCCGCGGAGGCGCACTGAGCGTCGCACCGTCCGGCCCGCGGGGCGGAGCGCAGGGAACGCTGTCCAACCCAACCCCCTCGTCCCAAGAGGCCCGCGTCCGCGGGCCTCGAAGGCGAGTTCCAGGGAGCACGGCGCTCCCTGGTCTGCTCCGTCGAGACCTCCGCTGGGCTGCAGGCCCTCAGGCCAAGGATGGCGCGGACGGGTTCGCGTGCGGTGCCGCCTGGTCCGACTACGCCATGCCGAGGGCTTGCATGTAGAGCTCGAGGATCGCCTCCTGCTCCTGGCGCTCGCTGTGATCCTGCTTGCGGATGCGGAGAATCGTGCGGACGGCCTTCGCGTCGAAGCCCCGGCCCTTCAGCTCGGCGAACACCTCTTTGATGTCGCCCATGATGCCGGCCTTTTCCTCCTCGAGGCGCTCCAGGCGCTCGATGAACTGCTTCAGCTCGTCGGCCGCTACGCCCTCGGCCGACGAGACGTCGCCGCCGGGCCGCTGCGCGGCGGTGGGCATCGAATGGGCGTTCATGGGGCTCTCCCGAATGCACGGCGCGGTTGCGCCCTGGACCCGTGGTTAATGGGCCGGCCTTACTGGAAGCTTAGCCGATTCGCTGCCTGCCGGCCGCCGCCTCAATGCTCCTTGGCCTGCGACGCCGCGAAGCCCGCCTGCTGCTGCGGGGTTGCCTCGGTCTGGAAGCGCGCCTTCCACTCGGCGTAAGGCATCCCGTAGACGGCCTCGCGGCTTTCGTCCTTGGTCAGCGCCACGCCTGTCTCATCGGCGGCGTCCTTGAGCCAGTTCGACAGGCAGTTCCGGCAGAAGCCCGCCAGATTCATCAGGTCGATGTTCTGCACATCCGTCCGATTGCGCAGATGCGCGACGAGGCGGCGGAACACCGCGGCTTCGAGTTCCGTCTGGGTCCGGGGATCGATCGCGCTCATCGGTGGCAACTCTCTTCAGGTCGGGCGGCCCGTTCCCGATTTCGGGAGCGGCCGGACGGAGATCAAGCCGCGAGGAGCGGGCGAAGGATGCGGGCGAAGCGCGCGGACCACTCGGCCTGTCCGTCCGCGCCGGCAATCAGATCCTGGCGGATCTCCACGAGGGCGTTGGCGAGGCCCCGCGCGGTGGCGTGACGGTCGATCGTGTCGCCCGGCAGGCCGCCGCCATAGGGCTGGTTGTCGCCGACGGTCAGCCCGGCGGGATCCGCCTCAAGCGCGCGGATGAGGGGGCGGGCGAAGCGCTCGTCCCCGTCGTACAGGATGCCGACCTGCCAGGGCCGCGCGATGCCGCGCCAGTAGGGCGTGAAGCTGTGCAGGGTCAGGAGCACGGGCGGACGGCCGGCCGCCGCGGCGGCGGCGATCGCGTCGTCGATGGCCGCGTCGAACGGGGCGTAGAACCGGGCGATCCGCGCCTGCTTGCCGGCCTCGTCGATCCGGGCATTGCCAGGAACCACGGCGCCGTCGGACAGGCGCATCACCAGCGTCGGGTCGGCGCGCCCACGATTCGGGTCGATGATCAGCCGCGAGAAGTTCGTGAGGATCGCCGGGACCCCGAGCTGCGCCGCGAGGCTCCGCGTCACCGCCGCCGCGCCGATATCGTAAGCGATGTGCCGGGCGTATTCCGACTCCGGCAAACCGAGCTCGATATCCGGCGGCACGAAATTCGAGGCGTGATCGCAGGCGATGACGAGGCCGCATGCGGGGTCGCCGGGGATGATCTCGCAGGGATGCGCGGGCGGGAGGGCCGTTTCTGTCTCCGGACGGGTCACGGGGCTCCGAGGTCTTCAGATCTGTGCGAGGGCGCGGATGGCGCTTGCCGTCGCGCGGCCGCTCGGGCAGATCACCTATCAAGGATCGTGCGCTCACGGCAAGAAACGGGCCCGCCGCCCAGGGAAGAAACGGGCGGGGAGTGTGCGACACAAACAAGAGAGGAGCCCGTTCGACGCCATGACCGAGACCGTTCCGCCCGTCGCCGATGCGGCCATCCGGGATCAGCGCGCGCTCCTCGACTCGATTCTCACGGCCGCGATCCGCGCCGCCCATCCGGATCTCTGCCTGCCGCCCCACCTGCCGGAGCCGAGCCCCGGCCGTCTGATCATCCTGGCGGCCGGCAAGGCCGCCGGCAGCATGAGCGCCGTGGCGAGCCGGTTCTACCGCCGGCAGCATGGACTCGGCGACGACCGGATCGTCGGCCTCGCAGTGGCCCGCCACGGCTACGGCCAGGACGCGCCGGGCATCCACATGGTCGAGGCGGGCCATCCGGTGCCCGACGAGGCCGGCATCTCGGCGACCCGGGAGGCCCTGCGGCTCGCCACCGAGGCCGGGCCGGACGACGAGGTCCTGGTCCTGCTGTCGGGCGGTGGCTCGGCCAACTGGATCGCCCCGGCCGGCGATCTGACGCTCGTCGAGAAGCAGGCGATCACCCGGGCGATGCTCCGCTCCGGCGCGCCGATCGGCGAGATCAACACGGTGCGCAAGCACATCTCGCGGATCAAGGGCGGACGCCTCGCCCTCGCGGCCCGCAACGCCCGGCGCATCCTGACGCTGGCGATCTCCGACGTGCCGTTCGACGATCCGGCGGTGATCGCGTCGGGCCCGACGGTGCCCGATCCGTCCACGCTCGCCGATGCCCGCGCCATCTGCGAGAAGCGCGGCATCCCGCTGCCCGAGGAGGCTTCGCGGCTCCTCAACGACCCGAACAACGAGACGCCGAAGGCCGGCGACCCCGCCTTCGCCCGCGCCGAGTACCGGATCATTGCCCGGCCGATCGACGCCCTGAATGCCGCCGCCGAGGCCGCCCGCGCGGCCGGCTACGAGCCGATCCTGCTCGGCGCCGATCTCGAAGGCGAGGCCCGCGAAGTCGCGGCCGAGCACGCGGCCGAGGCCAAGCGCCTCAAGGCCGAGGGCCGGCGCGTGGCGCTGATCTCCGGCGGCGAGCTCACGGTCACGATCCGCGGTGAGGGCCATGGCGGCCCGAACCAGGAATACGCCCTGGCGCTGGCGGTGGCCTTGGACGGCGAGCCCGGCATCTTCGGCATCAGTGCCGATACCGACGGGACCGACGGCGGCCGGGGCCTCGCCACCGACCCGGCGGGCGGCCTCATCGATCCGACGACCCTGGAGCGGGCCCGGGCCGCCGGCCTCGACCCGGCCGCGATGCTGGAGCAGAACGACTCCACCGCGTTCTTCGCGGCCCTCGGCGACCTCGTGAACCCCGGTCCGACCTGTACCAATGTCAACGACTGCCGCATCATCCTCGTCAACTAGGTCGCGCGTCTCGGCGGCTCAGCTCCTCCCGGCAGTCACGGTCCTCGGCCTCGCGCTCCTCGGCGCGAGCCCCGCCCGGGCGGACCTGCGCCTGTGCAATCAGACCGCCAGCAAGGTCGGGATCTCGCTGGGCTATCGAGACCCGCAGGGCTGGGTGACGGAAGGCTGGTGGGATCTGGCGCCGAAGGCCTGCGAGACGCTTCTCAAGGGCGCGCTGGCGGCGCGGTTCTACTACGTGTTCGCAGTCGACTACACGCGCGGCGGCGAGTGGAGCGGCCGCTCGCTGATGTGCACCCGTGATTCGGAATTCACGATCCGCGGGATCGAGGATTGTCTCGCCCGCGGCTACGACCGGAACGGCTTCTTCGAAGTCGATACCGGCGAGCAGAAGAGCTGGACCATCCAGCTCACCGATCCCAACCGGGCCGAGGCGCCGGCAAAACCGTAACGTGAAGGCGGCGGCCTTGACGCTGTCCGGCGCGGGATGCTCACACCCGTGGCCAAACCCTTGAACCGGCGGCGCTTCACGCTGCACGGCAACGAATAACCGGAGGAATACGCTTGAAACGGTCACGCCGCACGAAGATCGTCGCCACCCTGGGCCCGGCCTCCGATTCGCCGGAGATGATCGAGCGGCTGTTCCGCGCGGGCGTCGACGTGTTCCGGCTCAACATGAGCCACCTGCCGCGCGAGAAGCTGCCCGAGAAGGTGGAGGCGATCCGCACCATCGAGCGGGAGGCCAAGCGGCCGATCGGCATCCTGGTCGACCTGCAGGGGCCGAAGCTGCGGCTCGGCACCTTCGCGGAGGGGGCCGCGATGATCGAGGCCGGCGCCACCTTCGTGCTCGACGGCGATCCGACGCCGGGCGATGCCGCCCGCTGCCACCTGCCGCATCCCGAGATCCTCGAGGCGCTGGAGCCGGGCCACGCCATCCTGCTCGATGACGGCAAGCTCCGGTTGACGGTGGTCGAGACCTCGCACAACCGCGCCGTGACCCGCGTCGAGGTCGGCGGCCGGATCTCGAACCGGAAGGGCGTATCCCTGCCGCATACGGTGATCCCGGTCCCGGCGATGACCGACAAGGACCGGGCGGACCTCGATGCCGGCCTGAACGCGGGCGCCGACTGGATCGCCGTCTCGTTCGTCCAGCGGCCCGAGGACGTGGCCGAGGTGAAGAAGGTCTGCGCCGGCCGTGCCCTGGTGATGGCCAAGATCGAGAAGCCGCAGGCGCTGGCGCGCCTCGACGAGATCATCGAGATCTCCGACGGCCTGATGGTCGCCCGCGGCGATCTCGGCGTGGAGATGCCCCTGGAGCAGGTCCCGGGGGTGCAGAAGCGCATCACCCGCGGCGCCCGGCGCTACGGCAAGCCGGTGGTCGTGGCCACCCAGATGCTCGAATCGATGATCACGGCTCCGGTCCCGACACGCGCCGAGGTCTCGGACGTCGCCACGGCGGTCTACGAGGGGGCGGATGCCGTGATGCTCTCTGCGGAGAGCGCCTCGGGGGCCCACCCGATCGGGGCCGTGGAGACCATGAACCGCATCGCCGAGCAGGTGGAGCGGGACGCGATCTACTGGTCGATCATCCGGGCGCAGAGCGCGACCCCCGACGAGACGGCCGCCGATGCCATCGCGGCGGCCGCCCACCAGATGGTCGATGCCCTGAACCTCGACGCGATCATGGCCTGGACCAATTCCGGCTCCACGGCGCTCCGCCTGTCGCGCGAGCGCCCGAACGCCACCGTGATCGCGCTGACACCCCGGCGCGAGACGGCGCGGCGCCTCGCCCTGGCCTGGGGCACGCATCCGATCGTCACCAAGGATGCCAGCGACGTGGACGACATGTCCTTCCGCGCCGCCAAGTTCGCCGTCCGCGAGAAGTTTGCCGCGGTGGGCGACCGGGTGATCGTCGTCGCCGGCCTGCCGTTCGGCACGCCGGGCGCCACCAACCTCGTGCGGCTGACCTTCATCACCCGCGAGCACGCCGAGAAGGCGTGAGGCGGCAGGCCTCCAGCACTGCCGGCATCCCGATTGCGATCGGGATGCCGGCAGCCGACGCGGCGGGATCTTGCGCGGACAGCAATTCTCAAAACCGGGCTTGCCACCGTTGCCCCGGGACGAGGCGGACGTACGTGTCCTGACCGGCCCGCGGTTCAATGCGCGACGGCCGGTTCCGAACCGGCCGCATTGGTCGCCGCGGCCAGCCGGATAATCTCCTCCGTGACCCGCTCGGCGGCGACATACTGGAGCATGTGGCCGATGCCCGGCAGCAGCACGAGCCGCGCCCCCGGGATCGCCCGCGCGAGCGGCACCGCCTGCGCGTCGGCGCGGACGATCGGGTCGGCCTCGCCGGAGATCACCAGGGTCGGGATGTGGATCCTGCCGTAGCGCGGGCTCTGCGCCGCGAGGGCTCGCGACAGGCCGAGCAGATCCTGGACGTTGGCGAGCAGCGTCTCCGGTCGCAGAACCAGGTCGGATCTGGCCAAGTCCGGATAATCCGCCTGCGCGGGCTGCGGCTTGAAGACCCGGCGCGCCGCCTCGGGCAGGAACCGACGCGCGATCGGCGGTCCGATCGTCCGGCTGAGCACCCACGCCACCGGGGGCTTTATGGCGAACCGCCAGTACCACGGCAGATCCGGCATCCGGTCCGGCATGGGCATCGCCACAGGCGCGGCGAGGGCGAGGGCGGAAACCCGCTCCGGGTGATCCAGGGCGAGGGCCAAAGCGAGGGCGCCGGCCCAGGAATGACCGAACACCACCGCCGGCCCGACGCCCATGCGGTTCAGCGCTTCCGCGATCATCCCGGCCTGCACGGAGGGTGCCGCGGCGTCGCCGCCGGCAATCCGGTCGCTCCATCCGAATCCCGGCCGGTCGAAGGCGATCACCCGGAAGCCCTGCGCGGCGAGGCGGCGGCCGATCCCCTCCATGGGATCCGACGCGTTGGCCGAGGCCCCGTGCAGGAGGACGACGGGCGGCCCGTTCGCCGGGCCGTCCTGCAGGGTCGCGAGCCGCCCGCCGGTGATCGTCACGAACGGACCCGCGGGCGGGTTGGCCGCGCCGACCCGGAGCGTGATCACCAGCGCCGCCAGGGCCCCGATCGCCAGAACGAGGCCGGCGAGGGCGAAGGGCAGGGCAAGGAGGGTCAGGAGGACGGCGATCACCCGGGTCACAGGTCGCGGCCGTCGACCTCCGGGGTGAGGCGGTTGATCGCCTCGCCTACCTTCTCCATCTGCGGGTAGAGCGCCTTCGCCCGCCGGAACGCTGCCAGCGCACGCGCCTTGTCGTCGAGGGATTCGTAGATCCGGCCCATGGCGGCCCAGGCCTCGAAGTGGCGCGGCTCCAGGACTAGGGCCCGCCGCAGATCGGCCAGCGCATCGTCCTTGTCGGTAAGCAGCCAGAACACCGTCGCGCGGCGGTTCCAGCCCTCCGACCAATTCGGTTCGAGGGCGGTGACGCGGTCCATCAGCTCGGCCGCCAGGGGGAAGTCGTGGGCGGTGACGGCCTGGCGGGCGCGGTCGGTCAGCAGGTCGACGGTCGGGCTGCCGGATCCGGCCATGTGCCGCTCGATCAGTCGCGCGATGCCCTTGGCCTCCGCTGGATCCTCGCTGGCGCGCAGGCGCGCGAACAGGTCATCGAGGCTCGGCGGCTTCGGTGCCGGCTTCGCTTCGGCGGTCGGCCGGCCGGGCCGGGTCGATTGCGGCGCTGCCTGGGCCGCCGGCAGTGTCGCCGCGAGGGCCGGCAGGCAGACCAGGGCGGCTATGAGACGGGTCGGCATCATGCAGCCAGACTGTGCGCCGTCGCCACGTCCGTCAACGTGCCGCGGTGCCGCGCGCACGCGGAAACGGCCGCACCCGGTGGACACGGCCGTTTCCTCGATCGGTGCCGTTCTCCGTCCGGCCTCGGCCGGTCGGAACGGTCTCAGCCCTGGCGGGCCTTGAAGCGCTTCTGGGTCTTGTTGATCACGTAGACCCGCCCCTTGCGGCGCACGAGCTGGTTGTCGCGGTGGCGGCCACGCAGGGACTTGAGGGAGTTGCGGATCTTCATCGGTCTTTCGAGCCCGGAGGGCCGTCCATCAGTAAGGGATCGGGAACGTAGCCCTGAGGCAGGACGCGCAGTCGCGTCCGGCGATCACGGCTCACGCATCGCGGGATGGCGCGGCCATATCAGGAGTCGCCCCCACAAGGCAAGGCGCAGCGGACATCGTGCTGCCGGTCCTGCTCAATGGACGCTGTCGAGATCCGGCACCGCCGGGGCGATCACGAGCTGCCGGCCGATCTGGTGCAGCAGCATGTCGAGGAGCGGTTTCAGACGGTCGAAACCCGGCCGGGAGAGGCCATTCTCTGCAGCCGTGTACAGGGCCAGCGCCATCTCGGCGACCTGATCGATGCCGCCGGCGGCGGCATCCGTCGCGTAGAACGCCGATTCGTCGAGAAAGCCCTCACGGCTGCACGCGGTCACATCGATGACGATCCCGTGGGCCTCGTCCACGACGCCCTCGGCGTTCCGGATATACCGGCCGCGCACGAGCACCCAGCGGACTTCGCCGGGTACCGGTACGGTCCGGTACTGTGCGATATACAGGCCGCCCTCGCGGCGAAGGTCAGCGATGATGCACGCGATCCGTCGCCGGTCCTCGGGATGGATATGCTCCAGGAACGCCGCGAAGGGCGTCCCCCGGCCGCCTTTCGGCCGCGGCAGGCCCAGGACCGTCGCGGCGGCGGCGTCGCATTCGAGGACGTCGTCGGCGATGTGCCAAGTCCAGGTCCCGACATCCGATTCGGCCAGGGCACGCATCCCCATGCGGCCGCTCCGCCGCTTCGTGTGCACACCGACGCCCACAGACTCGATCTCCAGGTCCGTCCGGACGCTTTGCCCGGCCGACTTATTTGGTCGACACAATACTGGGACTGCCGAAACGGCACAACGCATGGGAGTGACAGATCAGGATGGTGTTCGAGGGTAGCGACGCCATCAGGAACGATAGTAAACGCCGGTCAGCGTGCCCTTTGCGAGGACGTGCCCGCGCATCGCATCGATCAGCGCGCCCCGGCCCGGCGCCTCGGCCAGGGCGGGAGACTGCCGCAGCGCGAAGATCTGGAAGACGTAGTCGTGCGGCCCGTGGCCCGTCGGAGGATCCGGCGGCAACCATTCCGCGCGCAGGAAGCTGTTTTGGCCCAACGCGTGGCCGGAGCCCGGGTGCCCGGGGCTCGCCAAGGCACCTTCGGGCAATTCGGCCGGCTCGGGCGGGATCGCCCAAGCGATCAGGTGGACCAGCGGACGCGGCGTCGGGCTCCCGGCGTCCTCGACGAGGATCACCAGGGCAGCGGTGCCCGCGGGCAGGCCGCTCCAGGCGAGCGGCGGGGACACGCCCGCACCGTCCGCGGTGAAGCGGGCCGGCATGTCCGCCCCGTCCGCGAAGGCCGGACTGGTCAGCGACACGGTGTCGGGAATGTCGGAGAAGTCCGAATGGACCGCCGTCTTGTCCCGGCCGCCCTTCAGGCCCGACAGGGCTTCGCCGACCGCCCCGGGGATTTTCTCAAGCATCGCCGCGCCCTCCGTCCCGTCTCCAACGGCGGGGGACGCAACCCGTTCACGCAGAGCGTTCGGCCGCGACCATATAGTTCACGGCCGTGTCGCGGCTCGTGCGCCAACCATCCGTGAGCGGGTTGTAGACGACCCCCACCGTGTCGGTGACGGCGAGCCCTCCCGCCCGGATGGCGCGGGCGAGTTCGTCGGGCGTCACGAATTTCTGCCAGTCATGCGTGCCCCGCGGCAGCCAGCCGAGCACATATTCGGCGCCGACGATGGCCAGCGCGAAGGAGCGCAGAGTCCGGTTCAGGGTGGCCCCGAACAGCAGTCCGCCGGGCTTCAACCCCGCGCAGGCGGTCCGCACGAAGGCCGGCATGTCGGAGACGTGCTCCACCACCTCCATGATCAGCACGGCGTCGAAACGCTCGCCGCCGGCAACCACCGCTTCGATGGTCGCGCCGCGATAATCGACCGGCACGCCCGCCGCCTCGGCATGGGCCCGGGCCACCGCGATGTTCTGCTCGGCCGGATCGAGCCCCGTCACGCGTGCGCCGAGCCGGGCGAGGGGTTCCGAGAGGACGCCGCCGCCGCAGCCGACGTCGCAGATCGAAAGCCCGTCCAGCGGAAAGGGCGCGCGCGGATCGCGTCCGAACCGCCGGCACAGGGCGTCGCGGATATAGGCGAGCCGCACCGGATTGAACCGGTGGAGGACGCGCATCGGGCCGGTTTCGTCCCACCACGTGGCGGCGAGCGCATCGAAGCGCGCAACCTCACCGCGGTCGACGAACCCGTCCGTGGCCCGATCCGTGGCCCGATCCGTGGCTGCCCTGTCCATGCGCGTTCCGTCCTCATGCCGGCGCCGCCCCGATCCGGTCCGCCCCTCTATCCGGGCAGGCCGGGTAGGCCGGATCCGCCGCGATGCGTCGTGTCCGCGCTCTAGCATGGAGATCGCTCGGAAGTCGCCGCGGCGCGCGGGCGCCATGCTTGGCTGGTTGTTGACACTCTACCGAGCCGCTTGTACCCGCCGGGCACCGTCCGGACCGGGCTGCAGCGGTCCGTCCAATCGCCACCGGGAACCCGCGACCGAGAGACCATGCCCCGTCTGGTGATGAAATTCGGCGGCACCTCCGTCGCCAACGTCGACCGCATCCGCAACGTGGCGCGCCACGTCGCCCGCGAGGTGGCGGCCGGCTACGACGTTGCCGTGATCGTCTCCGCCATGTCAGGCAAGACCAACGAGCTGGTCGACTGGGTCAAGGACGCGAACGCCCTCTACGACCCGCTGGAATACGACGCCGTCGTGGCCTCGGGCGAACTCGTCACCGCGGGCCTCCTGGCGATCGCCCTCCAGAAGGACGGGGTCAAGGCCCGCTCCTGGCAGGGCTGGCAGATTCCGGTCGTGACCTCGGACGCCCATGGCTCGGCGCGGATTGCCGAGATCGATCCCAAGAACCTCGAGGCGGGTTTCGCAAAGGGCGAGGTCGCGGTGATCGCCGGCTTCCAGGGCGTCCATGCCGAGACCGGCCGCGTGACGACGCTGGGCCGTGGCGGCTCCGACACCTCGGCGGTGGCGGTCGCGGCCGCGATCGGGGCCGAGCGCTGCGACATCTACACGGACGTGGACGGCGTCTACACCACCGATCCGCGCATCGTGCCGAAGGCCCGCCGCATGGAGCGGGTGACCTTCGAAGAAATGCTGGAGATGGCCTCGCTGGGCGCCAAGGTGCTGCAGGTCCGCTCGGTGGAGCTTGCCATGGTCCACCGGGTGCCGACCACGGTCCGGTCCTCCTTCGATCCGCCGGACGCCGCGCGCCCGGGCACCCTCATCTGCGACGAGGACGACATCGTGGAACAGCAGATCATCACCGGGATCGCCTTCTCCCGGGACGAGGCGCAGATCACCCTGCGCCGTGTCAAGGACAGCCCCGGCGTGGCCGCCGCGATCTTCGGGCCGCTGGCCGACGCCAACATCAACGTCGACATGATCATCCAGACCGTGTCGGGCGACCAGTCGACCACCGACATGACCTTCACGGTGCCGGCTTCCGAGTACCAGCGCTCGCGCGCCATCCTCGACGAGGCCCGCACGCAGATCGGCTACGCCCAGATCGAGGGGGCCACCGATGTCGTGAAGGTATCGGCGATCGGCGTCGGCATGCGCAGCCATGCGGGCGTGGCCGCCAAGGCGTTCAGGGCGCTTGCCGAGAAGGGGATCAACATCCGCGCGATCACCACCTCGGAGATCAAGTTCTCCGTGCTGATCGACGCCGCCTATACGGAGCTTGCCGTGCGCACGCTTCACTCGCTATACGGCCTGGACCAGGCCTGAGCCTGGGACGACGCGGGTTCGAGCGGGTCGCGTGGTGTGAACTAGACAGTCACGGGCCGATCCGCCGATCTCAGAGTGTCTCTGGGACCAGCGGTCCGGTCCATCCGGTGCCAGCCGTCCCGGGTTTGGCGCCAAGGTTGCAGGGTGGTCGACGCCAAGGCCACTCACCGACGCTGGAACGACGAACCGATGCCCGCTGCGCCCGGAGGCCCGCGCCTGCTGCTGCGCCGCCTCCGCGAAGCGATGGCGGAGCCGGTCAGCCCCCAGGCGCGCCTGGATCGCATCGTCGTCCTGATCGCCGCCAATGTCGTGGCCGAGGTCTGCTCGGTCTATGTGCTGCGCGATGACAACACCCTCGAACTGTTCGCCACCGAGGGCCTCAACCGCGAAGCGGTCCACCAGACTCGCATGCGGACCGACGAGGGCCTGGTCGGCCTGATCGCCCGCACGGCGGAGCCGCTTTCCCTTTCGGATGCGCAGAACCACCCGGCCTTTTCGTACCGTCCGGAGACCGGCGAGGAGGCCTATCACGCCTTCCTGGGCGTGCCGCTGCTGCGGGCGGGCAACACGCTCGGCGTCCTGACGGTCCAGAACAAGACCTATCGCGTCTACTCCGAGGAGGAGATCGAGGCGCTCCAGACCACCGCCATGGTGCTCTCGGAGATGATCGCCTCGGGCGAGCTGGAGGGGCTAGCCCCCGATGCCGGCACCGCGGCCCGCCGCCCGGTCCTGGCGCGGGGCATCGCGCTGGCCGACGGCATCGGCCTCGGCTACGTGGTGCTGCACGAGCCCCGCGTCGTGGTGAAGACGCTGATCGCCGAGAACGTCGACCGCGAGGTCGCGCGCCTCGACGCGGCCATCGAGGAGGTCCGCTCGGCGATCGACGCGCTGGTGGAGCGCGGCGACCGGATCGGTACCGCGGAGAGCCGCGAGGTTCTCGAGACCGTCCGGATGTTCGCCCACGACAAGGGCTGGCTCCGGCGCATGCGGGAGGCCGTGGCGTCGGGCCTGACCGCAGAAGCCGCGGTCGAGCGGGTCCAGTCGGACAACCGCGCGCGGATGATGCGCCAGTCGGATCCGTATCTGCGGGAGCGGCTGCACGATCTCGACGATCTCGCCAACCGCGTCCTGCGCACCCTGATCGGCTCCGAAGCGGCCGGAACCATGGTGCTGCCGGAGAACGCCATCCTGGTGGCGCGCACCATGGGGCCGGCGGCCCTCCTCGACTACGAGGCCTCGACCCTGCGCGGCATCGTCCTGGAGGAGGGTGGTCCGACCAGCCACGTGGCGATCGTCGCCCGGGCGCTGGGCATCCCGGCCGTGGGCGAGGTGGAGAATGCCACTGCCCTGTGCGACGCGGGCGATGCCATCATCGTCGACGGCGTGGCCGGCGAGATCCATGTCCGGCCCGGTCCCGAGGTCGAGGCCGCCTATGCCGAGATGGTGCGCCTGCGCGCCCGGCGGCAGGAGCAGTACCGGGCGCTGCGGGACGTGCCCGCCCAGACCCGCGACGGCGTGCGCGTCGGCCTGCACCTCAATGCCGGCCTGCTGGTCGATTTCAGCCACCTGCAGGAGACGGGCGCCGAGGGCGTGGGCCTGTTCCGCACCGAGCTGCAGTTCATGGTGGCGCAGCGCATGCCGTCGGCGGCCGAGCAGGAGGAACTGTACCGCAAGGTCTTCGCCGCCTCGGCGGGCAAGTCCGTCACCGTCCGCACCCTCGACATCGGCGGCGACAAGATCCTGCCCTACATGGCCAAGCTCGAGGAGGAGAACCCCGCCCTCGGCTGGCGGGCGATCCGCATCGGCCTCGACCGGCCGGCTTTGCTGCGCATGCAGCTGCGCGCCCTGCTGAAGGCCGCCGATGGCGACCCGCTCAAGATCATGTTCCCGATGGTCGCCACGGTGGACGAGTTCGTGCGCGCCCGCGGCATCGTCGAGCGGGAGAAGGCCTACCTGAAGCGCCACGGCTACCGGCTTCCCACCGATTGCCGCCTCGGCGCGATGATCGAGGTGCCCTCGCTCCTGTTCCAAATCGACGAGATCGCCCGGGAGGCCGATTTCCTGTCGGTCGGCTCGAACGACCTGATGCAATTTCTGTTCGCCGTGGACCGGGAGAATCGCCGGGTCGCCGACCGCTTCGATCCATTGAGCGTGGCGGCCCTCCGCGCCTTCCGGCTGATCGCCGAGCGGGCCAACGCGGCCTCCTGCCCGGTGACTGTCTGCGGCGAGATCGGCGGCCGCCCCCTCGACGCCATGGCGCTGATCGGCCTCGGCTACCGGCAGCTGTCGATGTCGCCGGCCGCGATCGGGCCGGTCAAGGCCATGGTGCTGAGCCTCGATGCGGGCGCCATCGCCGAACTCATCGACGCCGAGATGGCGCGGATGCATGACGGCGACTCCCTGCGCCCGGCGCTCACGGCCTTCGCGCACGCCCACGGCATCCCTATTTAACCGCGACCCTTGCCGAACATTCGGCCGGGGTTGTACGGCAACGCCACGACGCTTTCGGCCGACGCGCCGCGGCTTCCGCTCTCGAACGGAAGGGGCGTGGATTTGGGGGAAGTCCTGCCGGGTCACGGTCCCTCCAAGCCACGCGCCTCTTCCCCCCGAGACGAGACCCGCGCCCAGCCCGGAACGGCACGCGCAGACCTGCAGAAACACGGGCGATGATCCCCTTTCCCACCGAGCGCCTCGACGCCATCCTGGCGCGGCACGACATCGTCACCGCGCAGCTCGGCTCCGGCGAGATCGATCCGGAGACCGTGGTCCAGCTCTCCCGCGAGCTGTCCGACCTCGACCCCGTCGTGGCGGCGATCCGCGGCTACCGCGCGGCCCTGGACAACCTCGCGGGCGTCGAGGCCCTCATCGACGAGCCGGGCACGGATCCGGAGATGCGGGCCCTCGCCGCCGATGAGAAGCCGGAGGCGCAGGAGGCGCTCGAAGCCGCGCACCGGGCCCTGCAGGTGCTGCTCCTTCCGAAGGACGCCGCCGACGAGAAGAGCGCGATCCTGGAAGTCCGCGCCGGGACCGGCGGCGACGAGGCGGCCCTCTTCGCCGGCGACCTGTTCCGGATGTACGCCAAATACGCCGAGTCGAAGGGCTGGCGGGTCGAGGTAATCTCCGAGAGCGAGGGCACGGTCGGCGGCTTCCGCGAGGTCGTGGCCGAGGTGAAGGGCCGGGGCGTCTTCGCCCGCCTCAAGTACGAGAGCGGCGCTCACCGGGTGCAGCGCGTGCCCGACACCGAGACGCAGGGGCGGATCCACACCTCCGCCGCCACCGTGGCGGTACTCCCGGAGGCCGAGGAGGTCGACATCCACGTCAACGATGCGGACCTGAAGATCGACACGATGCGGGCCCAGGGCGCGGGCGGCCAGCACGTCAACAAGACCGAATCGGCGATCCGCATCACCCACCTGCCGACCGGCATCGTGGTGTTCGTCCAGGAGGAGCGGTCGCAGCACAAGAACCGCGCCCGTGCGATGGCACTCCTGCGCGCGCGGCTCTACGACGCCGAGCGCAGCGCGAAGGATTCGGCCCGGGCGGCCGACCGGAAGGCACAGGTCGGCTCCGGCGACCGCAGCGAGCGGATCCGGACCTACAATTTCCCGCAAGGAAGGGTGACCGATCACCGGATCAACCTGACCCTCTACAAGCTCGAGGAGGTGATGGCCGGGACCGCCCTCGACGAGGTGGTCGACGCCCTGATCACCGAGCATCAGGCGGAGCTGCTGGCCGCCGAGGGTATGGCCTGAGCCATGTCGTGATGCCGGCCGCGATGCAGAACAGATCGCGCCGCGAGGCGCTGCGAGCCTGCACGGCACGGCTGCAGGCCGCGGGCGTCGTCGAGGCGGCAGGCGATGCCCGGTTCCTCCTGCTCGGAATCCTCGGCCTGGAGACGCGCGATCTTCTGATCGAGGGCGAGCGCCGCGTCAGCGCGGACGAAGCCGCGGCCCTCGACGCGGCGCTCGCCCGGCGCCTCGCCGGCGAGCCGGTGGCCCGCATTCTGGGCGCCTGGGAGTTCTGGGGCCTGCCCTTCCGGCTCGGTCCCGACACCCTGGTGCCGCGCCCGGACACCGAAATCCTGGTCGAGGTCGCGCTGGCCGCGGTGCCCGACCGGACCGCGCCGGTGCGCTGCCTGGACCTCGGCACCGGAACGGGCTGCATCCTGACGGCCCTTCTCTCGGAACTGCCCCGGGCCAGCGGGGTCGGGCTCGATCGCTCGGACGGGGCCCTGCGCGTCGCCCGGGACAATGCCGTCGCCAACGGCGTCGGCGACCGGGCCCGCTTCGTCGTCGGCGATTGGTGCGAGGCCCTGCGCGGAACCTTCGACCTCGTCGTCTCGAATCCGCCCTACATCGCCCATGACGTGATCGCGACCCTCGACCGCGAAGTCCGCATGCACGATCCGGCGGCGGCCCTGGATGGCGGCGTCGACGGCCTCGACGCCTACCGGAGAATCCTCGACGGTGCGGCTGGGCTGCTCGCCCCGGGCGGCAGGCTCGTCCTGGAGATCGGCTACGATCAGGCCTCGGCGGTGCTGGCCCTTGCATGCGCGGCGGGCTTCCCGGATCGGGGATTGACCCGCGACCTCGCCGGCCGCGACCGCGTCGTGAGTTTCGACCGGCCACAGGGTCTTTTATCCGGCCACAGGGATGCCTAAGTCAGGGTTGAGCATCGCGTCACCGAAAAATTGCTTGTTGCATCAACCGGGGAACGCTAGAGTCGGCTTGAAGATCGCGAACCGTCCGTTAAGACGGACGGCTGTAAGGTCGGTGGTGACCATGGGTCGCCGATTGGTTCGCTGATCCCCCTTAACCGTCGAACCAGAACGCGCCGGTGCCAGCGCGGCGGTGCGACACAATCGAACCTGACAATCAACTGAGGATCGGCGGCTTTAACCGGGCGCCCGCTTCGAGGGATGGTCAGGCAGACGCGCGGACCGAAGAGCGGTCGCACGCGCGGCGCCGCCGGATGCGCTTGGCCGGATTGCGCCAGGAGATCCGCCCGGGCGCCTCCGTAGACAGTCGTTTGCGTGAACGAGGGTCATTACAGACCGATGAGACCAAACCAGAATCGACGGATGCGCGGCCGGAACCGGCCGAAGGGTCCGAATCCGCTGACGCGCTCGTACGAATCCAACGGTCCCGACGTCAAAATCCGCGGCACGGCGCAGCACATCGCCGACAAGTACGCGCAGCTTGCGCGGGATGCTCTGGCGGCCGGCGATCCAGTTGCGGCTGAAAACTACTTCCAGCACGGGGAGCACTATTTCCGCATCGTTTCCGGTGCCCAGGAACAGAATCGCCCGGCTAATACCGCCGGTTACGCCAGTCGTCCCTATGACGACGACATGGAAGAGGGCGACGACGAGGCCCAGGGCAACGGCGGATCGCAGAACGGTCACGGCTATAGCGGCTATGAAGACGCCGATCCCGGCCAGCAGCCGCAGCCCTACGAGGGTCGTCAGGACGGAAACCAGGACGGTCGGCAGGGCCGTGACCGGTTCCAGAACCGCGATCAACGGCGGTTCGACAACGGCGGGCGCCAGGATTACCGGCGTCAGGACCAGCCGCGTCAGGACTATCAGCGCCAGGATTATCAACGGCCGGACTATCGGCAGGAGAACCGGCAGGACCGTCAGGATTACGGGCGTCCGGATTATCGCCAGGAGCGTCACGACGGCCGGCAGGACCGCCAGGACGTCCGGCAGGATCCTCGCCAAGATACGCGCCAGGATGCTCGGCAGAATGATCGGCAAGACGCCCGCCAGGACACGCGCGGCGATCAGGGGCGTTACGAGAGCGGCCGCAGCGAGGCTCCGCGGTCCGAAGCCCGGCAGGAAACGCGTCCTGAGGGGCGGCCCGAGCGGGCTCCCCGCGGCGAGGCCGGACGTCAGGGCGAGACGGCGCCCCGCCGTGAGCGCCGCCGCGAGCCTCCGCCTGTCGTGGAGGCCGAGGAGCCGACCGGCCTGCCGGCATTCCTGATGGCCCCTGCGCGTCCCGCCCCGCCGGCTGAACCGTCGCCTGCTCCCGAGCCGGAGGCTGCGGCCGAGGAAATTCCGGCCGCCAAGCCCCGCCGCCGCCGCCGCCCGCGTTTCGAGAGCGCCGCGGACGAGGGCAGCGCCAACACGTCGCCGGCAGACGTGCCGACCGAGTGAGCCAAAGCTGCAGGAAGCACTGAAGAGAGGCCGTTCCGGGCAACCGGAGCGGCCTCTGTCGTTACGGGCTCAGCGTGGCACGGTTTTCCAGTCCGGGCAGGCCTGGACCCGGTGGATCAGACGGTGCCGCCGGCCGCTCGCGCCGAACGGCCCGAGCTCCCAGTCCCAAGCCGCCTCCGCAGGCGGGAGCTCGGACCCGAACAGCATATCGAGGCTGTCGGTGAAGCGGCCCGACCGATCCTCCGCGCGCTGCACCGCGTCGGTGATCAGGCAGACGCGCTCGACCCGGCCTGCCAGGGTGTCCAGGGCTTTGAGGTGGGTCTCGACCAGATGTGCCCCGAGAAGGGGCGGGGCCGCGCGGCCCCGGGCCTCGTGGGCCTCGATCGGGACGATCGGAAGCTGCGACAGCAGGTTTGCCGAAACGATGAGGTCGGCGCCCGTGCAGAGATCCGCCCAGGACCCGGCGAGGCCTGCACTGATCTCGGCGGTCACCAGCGCCACGTTCGGGTATCGGCGGGCGGCGATCCGGGCCGGCCAGGGATGCACGGCATCCACGAGGCCGATCCGATCGAACAGGCGGGCGAGATCGTCCAGCGGCACGTCGTCGAGCAGGCCGGAGCCGAGCACGACCGCATGTCGGCAATGCCCCGTTCCCTCGGCCGCCGCCGCGATCGTGCCCCGCGCCTGCGCGAGATGCGGTGCCCAGACCGCCCGGCAGCGGCGCTATCGCGCGTGAAGCAGGCCGCTCTGCCGGACATAGCCAAGCCTGCGCAGGGGCCGCGGCGCTGGATTGACGACCGACAGGGCCCAGGCGACCAGCACCGCCGGCCGGCTCACTCCGCGTCGGAGGGCGCGGTGTGCGCCGAGGTGCCGCGATAGCCGGTCGCGAGGACGTAGAGCTCGCTCGAATCGGCTCGGCTGGCGGCGGGCTTGACGTGGCGGACCGTGGCGAAGTCGCGCTTCAGGTCGGTGAGCAGGGCGCCCTCGGTCCCGCCCTGAAGCACCTTGGCCAGGTAGGCGCCGCCCGGCCCAAGGATCTCCCGGGCGAATTCCGCCGCCGTCTCGGCGAGGCCGATGATGCGCAGATGGTCGGTCTTCTTGTGGCCGGTGGCGTTGGCGGCCATGTCGGACATCACGAGGTCGGCCGGGCCGCCGAGCATGCCGGTCAGCCGCGCCGGCGCCTCGGGATCGAGGAAATCCAGGGTGATGAACTCGACCCCGGCCATAGGCTCGATCTCCAGGAGATCGATGCCCACGATCCGGCCCGACGGCCCGACCACCCGGGCGGCCACCTGCGACCAGCCCCCGGGAGCCGCGCCGAGGTCGACGATCTTCTGGCCGGGCCGGAGCAGCTTGTAGCGCTCGTCGATCTCCAGCAGCTTGTAGGCCGCCCGCGAGCGATAGCCCTCGCGCTTGGCCCGCGCCACATAGGGATCGTTGAGCTGGCGCTCCAGCCAGCGCTTCTGCGACAGGGTCCGTCCACGCCCGGTCTTCACCCGCTGCTTCAGGTCGCCCCGGACCCCGCCGCCGGAGCTCGCGCCGCCGCGCCGGTCGCTCATCGTGGGGCCCTCATCGGACAGCCTTCCGGTTCCAGACCCCGTCCTCCCGCATCATGTTCATCAGCAATCCTTCGCGCAGGCCGCGATCGGCGATGCGCAGGCGCTCCGAGGGGAACGCCCGGCGGATCGCCTCGAGGATCGCGCAGCCCGCGAGCACGAGATCGGCGCGGTCGCGACCGATACAGGGGTTGTCGGCGCGCTGCTCCAGCCGCGTGTCGAGCAGGTCGTCGATGGCGGTGGAGACTGCGGCGTCGGTCATCCACAATCCATCGACCCGCCGGCGCTCGTAGCGCGCGAGCCGCAGATGCATCGCCGCGATGGTCGTGACGGTGCCAGACGTGCCGAGAAGGTGGAAATGGGGCGCGGTCGCGGCGGCAGCGGCCCGGAGGGCGAAGGCGGAGAGCTTCTCGGCCACCTCCTCGACCATGCCCTCGAACATGCGGCGGGTGACCTCGGCGCCGCCGTGGCGCTCGGCCAGGGTCACCACGCCCACGGGCAGCGAATCCCAGGCGCGGATCCTGAGCGTCGGATCGGTCGACGGATTGGCCGCCGCGCCGTCCAGCCACGCGATCTCGGTCGAGCCGCCGCCGATATCGAAGATGATCACCGATTCGGCCAGCGGATCCGCCAGCGCCGCGCAGCCGGTGACCGCGAGATAGGCCTCGGTCTGCCGATCGACGATCTCGAGGTCGAGGCCGACGCCGCGGCGGACGCGCTCCACGAAGGCGGCCCCGTTCACCGCGAGGCGGCAGGCCTCCGTGGCGATGATCTTGGCCCGCTGCACGCCACGCGCCTGCATCTTGGACCTGCAGATCCGCAGGGCCTCCACGGTCCGCTCGATCGCCGCCTCGCTCAGGCGGTCCGACGTGCCGAGGCCTTCGCCGAGACGGACGATCCGTGAGAACGCATCGATCACCCGGAAGCCGCTGAAGGTCGGCTCCGCGACCAGCAGGCGGCAATTGTTGGTGCCGAGGTCGAGCGCCGCGTAGGCGGCGCGCCGACGCTCACGGCCCGGCAAGGGGGCTGGCGTCTGAAGCGGCACCGCGCCAGTCTGGATTCGGGACGGCGCGGCCGCGGCGGTCTCGTCCCTCATCGGCGCGGCCGTCGATCCTTCGGGTCGGCCTTGAGCGTCGCGCTCGGCCTTTGTTGATCTGTGACCCTACAGGCTCAGCGGGGAACTGCAACGCCCCATCGCGGTCGCGATCAGGCGACGGCCTTCATGGCGCTGGCCCTGCGCGGGATCGGGCGCAGGAGACTCTTCACCTGGGAATAGGGGCGGGGCCGGTTGATCACCTCGTCCAGGCGAGACCACAGGGTCTTCGGCGAGAACGGCTTGGCGATGATCTCGTTGACGCCGAGCGCCACCGCACGGTCGACCACGTTCCGGCGCGGCTGGGCCAGCATCAGGATGATCGGGATCGTGGGGCAGGGAGAGGTGGTCGGCGTCCGCGCGAGCCGGATGAACTCCTCGCCCGACAGGATCGACAGGTCCCAGTCGATGATGCTGATATCGGGTTTGCTCTCGGCCAGCACGCCCAGCGCCTCCGCCCCGTCCGGCGCCTCCAGGACCCGCTTGATACCGACGCGCATCAGCATGTCGCGCACGATTCGGCGGATGTAGAGACTCTCGTCGACGACGAGGGCCGAGAGATCGGGGAAGGTCGGGGTCGCGATCATGGCCGGCGGGCTCTGCGGGGCGCGGCGCCGAGTCTAGGCGGGACAGCCTTTGCGTTTCGCTAACGCCTTCCCTCGAATGAGTAAGGACCGACCCGGGATCGGGGGCGGACTCCGTTGTTTGCCGCAAGAAAGTAACGAAACGGGCGCGTCTGAGCCAAGAAGGTCCTTGCGGTCAAGGCCCGATTGCGTCAGGACTGGGGCGTTATTCTTGGTTACCGCGACCTGGGGTAATGATAGTGCGGGGCGTGGGCTGTCTGGGATGGCGCGCACGCGGTATTCGAGACAAGGGCGGCGGACGGTTTTTGCGAGCTTTCGATGGGACGTGGTCGTGATTTCAGGGGGCCGCAGAAGCGCGGCTTCGACGAGGGTGGCGAGCCGAGATGGCCTGATCAGGCACCCCCGAGCGGCGGATACGGCGGCGGCGGTTTCGGCGGTGGCGGCGGCGGTTTCGGCGGCGGCGGTTTCGACCGTGGTCCGGCGCGCGGCGCGGCACCGGTCGCGTCCGGACCGGAGCGCGATGCGACGGTCAAGTGGTTCAACAAGGAGAAGGGCTTCGGCTTCGTCGAACTCGGCGACGGTTCGGGCGATGCCTTCCTCCACATCCGCGCCGTCGAGGCGGCAGGCCACGATGACCTGATGCCGGGCACCCGGCTGACGGTCACGACGGCCCAGGGTCAGAAGGGCCCGCAGGTGACCAGCGTCACCAGCGTCGACACGTCCACGGCCGAGGCGCCTGCGCCCCGGCGCGAGTTCCGTCCGCGCACCGGCGGGTTCGGTGGTGGCGCTGGCGGCGGCTACGGTGACCGCGACCGCGGCGGCGGTGGTGGTTACGGCGGCGGCGGTTTCGGTGGTGGTGGCGGTGGTGGCCGCTTCGCCAGCGGCCCGTCCGTCGAGATGAGCGGCACCGTGAAGTGGTACGATCCCGCCAAGGGCTTCGGCTTCGTGTCGGTGAACGACGGCGGTAAGGACGTCTTCGTGCACCGCTCCGCTCTGTCCCGCGCCGGGCTCGATTCGCTCGCCGAAGGCCAGCAGGTCACGCTCGGCGTGGTCGAGGGTCAGAAGGGCCGCGAGGCTCAAAGCATCAACGTCGAGGATTGAGGGCGCGCGGCGGTCGCTTTGCCGCCGCGATCCTGAGAAGACTACGAGGCGGCGGTCCTGTCCGGGACCGTCGCCTTTCTCGTTCCTGGACGATCGATGCGCTGCTTGATGCTGCCGACGGCTCTGCTCCTGCTTTCGGGCAGCGCCCGGGCTGAGGATTTCACGGGCTTTTATGCCGGGATCAACGCGGGCTACGGCTGGGGCACCGGGCACCGCGGCCCTGAGGGACGCCGCCCCGTGACCGCCGGATCGTCGGCCCTTTCCAAGCCGGAGGCCGGCCCCGATCTGCCGCCGAGTGCCCGGAATGCCGCCATCGCGATCCGCGGATCCGACCGATCCGCAACGCCCGGAACGACCGGTCGTTGAGACGGGCTGCCGCGCAAGCCGGGACTTTCATCTCTCGGCCCGACCCGGGCGATCCTAACCGCCTCAATTCACACTGGAATCGTTCTGGAACATACGCGTTGCCTGCCGGGCGCAGCCGCTGCTAGGTCGCGATATGATTTCACGGAAGCGAGAGGGCGCGCGATGAGTGCCCATGCCGTGCCCACGCTGGCCGATCGCTTGGCGGTCGCCGGCCGGGTGCTTCTGGCGGCGTTCGGCGGTTATGCCGTTGCCGCACTCGCGTGCGCCTGGCTGGCGCTGATTCTCCCCGGCCAGAGGGCAGAAGCGGTATCTGCCGCGACCCTCGCGAGCTTCAGCATCATGGCGGCGGCCGTGATCTGGGTGTTCGCCGCCCGGACGATCGCGCGTGCCACCCTGGTCCTGGGGGCTGCGGCGCTTCTGCTGACCGTGGCCTTGTGGCTGGCCGGCGGCTTCAGGCACGGGGTCGCCCTGTGAGCCGCGCGCGGAGCTTCCGCCAGTCCATGGCGTGGCTGCACACGTGGTCCGGCCTCGTGGTCGGCTGGGTGCTGTTCGCCATCTTTGTCACCGGGACGGCCAGCTATTACCGCAGCGACATCTCGCGATGGATGCGGCCCGAGCTGTCCGAGGAGGCGCCGGATCCGGTGGTGGCGGCAACGCGCGCCGGTGTGTTCCTGCGCAAAACCATGCCGGACGCCGCCGGCTGGTCGGTCAAGCTGCCGAACGCCGAGGCTTCGGTCGTCGAGGTCTACTGGTGGCAGAACCTGGATGGGCCCTACCATCAGGCGCTGCTCGATCCGGTGACGGGCGAACCCGCACGCGTCCGCGACACGCGGGGCGGCGACTTCCTCTACCGCTTTCACTTCGAGTTGAGCCTGCCGCCGATCTGGGGGCGCTGGATCGTCTCGGGCTGCGCGATGATCCTGCTGATCGCGCTGATCTCCGGGATCGTGACACACCGGCGCATTTTCGCCGACTTCTTCACCTTCCGCCGGGACAAGTCCGTCCAGCGCGGCTGGCTCGACGCCCACAACGTGATGGGCGTTCTGGCGCTGCCCTTCCACCTGATGATCGTCTACACGGGCCTCGTCACCCTGTCGTCGATGCTCATGCCCTGGGGCGTGAAGGCCGTCTACGGCGACGACCTGCTCCGGTACTATGCGGAGGCGGGATTGGCGGCGCCGGGAGCCGGCCCCGCCGGGCGTCCGGGCGTGCCGCTCCCCTTGGGCGAGATCGTGGCGCGCGCCAGCGCGGCGGGCGGCGAGACGCCCGAGATGCTGATGGTGACGCTTCCCGGGGACGCCAATGCGACCGCGACGGCGTATTTCGAGGAGCCGCATGGGCTCGCGCATCTCCATCCGCAGATCGTCTATGCGGCCGGAACCGGCGCGGAACTCGCGCGGGTCAGCGAAGCCGGCGCCGCGACCCGGACGGCCGCCGTGATGGCGGGGCTGCACGAGGCGCATTTCGCGGCCGCTCCGTTGCGTCTCGTGTTCTTCCTCTGCGGCGTGATGGGCGCGGCCACGGTTGCGAGCGGGCTGGTCCTCTGGACCGTGGCGCGGGCGCCCAAGGGCGCGGATCCCGCCCGATTCGGTCTACGGCTCGTGCGGTTCCTTAACCTCGGCACCATCGCAGGACTGCCGGTGGGACTCGCGGCCTATTTTCTGGCCAACCGTCTGACGCCCTTTGGGCTCGAGGCCCGGGCCGATTGGGAGGTCCGCGTATTCTTCGCCGCCTGGGTCGCCGCGGCGCTCGCCGCAGCCCTGTATCCGCGACAGCGAGCGTGGCCGATCGCCCTCGGGGTGGCGGCCTGCGCCTTCCTGGCGATCCCGTTGGTCGATGCGGTCCTCGTCGGCCAGAACCGGTTCCTCGGTTTCGATGCGGCGATGGCGGCTGTGGGTCTGGCCCTCGTCGCGGGCTCCCGGCTGGCGGCACGGCGACGGCCGGCGGAATCGCGGCACGGCCAGCCCAGCCTGTCCCGGGCGGCGGAAGCATGACCGCGGCGGCACTGATCCTCAGCCTTCTCCTGAGCTTCTCGGGCTTTGCCGCCCTGGCCCTCAGCCTCGACCGGCATCACCGGGCGGCCTACCGGATCAGCGTCCCGGACCGGCGTGTCGCCAGCTTGCGGATGGCTGGCTGGTGCGGGCTCGCCCTCTCGTTCGCGGCGGCCATCGCGGCGGCCGGCTGGAATTTCGGCCCGGTGCAGTGGATCGGATCGCTGACCGGGTCCGCCTTATTCGTGGTGGCGTTCATCGCCTATCGGCCTACCTGGCTGCGCAACGCGGCCCTGGCGGCGCTGCCGCTCGCGGCGGCGGCCGCTCCGCTCGCCTTGCTCAGGTAAGCAGGCGCATCGGAGTCTTCCTCGATCGGCGGTGATTCGAACGGTCATCGGGACGCGGGAATGGCCTTCGAAGGCGATTCGGACCACTCCGACGCCGAGGATATCTCTCCGCTCGCGGTGAGGTCCGGAAGAGCGTAGGATCGGCCCACTCGCGCACTGGCCAAAAGTCCACCTTGATTCGGCAGGCCAAAAGCCATTGGCTGCGAACAGAGCGGAAGCGGATGCGGCCCCGACGATCGGTCGCCCGAGCGCCAGCTTAAGCCCAAGAGCCGCGGTTCGCGAGGCCGGGGCCTATGGAGGGAACACAGCGATGAACAAGCCGGAATTCCTCGGCGACGCCAAGGTCAAGTCGCCGTTCTCGGCCCGCTACGAGAACTTCATCGGCGGCCAGTGGGTCGCCCCCGCGGCCGGCCGCTACTTCGAGAACACCTCCCCGATCACCGGAAAGGTGGTGTGCGAGGTGGCCCGCTCCGACGCACAGGACGTCGAGAAGGCGCTCGACGCCGCCCACGCCGCCAAGGAGGCCTGGGGCCGCACGGCGCCGGCCGAGCGCGCCCGCATCCTCCTCAAGATGGCCGACCGGATGGAGGAGAACCTCGATCTGCTCGCCCTCGCCGAGACCTGGGACAACGGCAAGCCGATCCGCGAGACGACCCACGCCGACATCCCGCTGGCCATCGACCATTTCCGCTACTTCGCCGGCTGCGTGCGGGCGCAGGAAGGCTCGATCTCCGAGATCGACCACGACACGGTCGCCTACCATTTCCACGAGCCGCTGGGCGTGGTCGGCCAGATCATCCCGTGGAACTTCCCGATCCTGATGGCGGTATGGAAGCTCGCCCCGGCGCTCGCCGCCGGCAATTGCGTGGTCTTGAAGCCCGCCGAGCAGACCCCGGCCTCTGTGCTGGTGCTGGCCGAGATCATCGGCGACCTGCTGCCGCCGGGCGTGCTCAACATCGTCAACGGCTTCGGCCTGGAGGCCGGCAAGCCGCTCGCCTCCTCGCCGCGGATCGCCAAGATCGCCTTCACGGGTGAGACGACCACCGGCCGCCTCATCATGCAGTATGCGTCGCAGAACCTGATCCCGGTGACGCTGGAACTCGGTGGCAAGTCGCCGAACATCTTCTTCGCCGACGTGGCGAACGAGGACGACGACTTCTTCGACAAGGCGCTCGAAGGCTTCACGATGTTCGCCCTCAACCAGGGTGAGGTCTGCACCTGCCCGAGCCGCGCGCTCGTCCATGAGTCGATCTACGACCGCTTCATGGAGCGGGCGGTGAAGCGCGTCGAGGCGATCACGCAGGGCTCGCCCCTCGATCCGGCCACGATGATCGGCGCCCAGGCGTCGGGCGAGCAGATGGAGAAGATCCTCAGCTACATCGACATCGGCAAGCAGGAGGGCGCCCAGCTGCTCACCGGCGGCGAGCGTAACGTCAAGGAGGGCGAGTTCGCCGAGGGCTTCTACGTGAAGCCGACGGTGTTCCGCGGTCACAACAAGATGCGGATCTTCCAGGAGGAGATCTTCGGCCCGGTCCTGTCGGTGACGACCTTCAAGGACGATGCCGAGGCGCTCGCGATCGCCAACGACACGCTCTACGGCCTCGGCGCCGGCGTCTGGACCCGCGACGGCACCCGCGCCTATCGCTTCGGCCGGGCGATCCAGGCCGGCCGCGTCTGGACGAACTGCTACCACGCCTACCCGGCTCACGCGGCCTTCGGCGGCTACAAGCAGTCCGGCATCGGCCGTGAGACCCACAAGATGATGCTCGATCACTACCAGCAGACCAAGAACATGCTGGTCAGCTACTCGGCCAAGAAGCTCGGATTCTTCTGAGCTTCTTCCCGGGTTAACCCCCCGAGACAACTTCAGCCCCGGCCTCACGGCCGGGGCTTTTTCGATCCCGCAACACCGCGTTCAGTAGAGGCCGTAGCCGTAGCCCTCGAAGGGGGCGTTGACGATCGAGCCCGGCGCCATCGGGCCGGCATCGCCGCTGACGCTGGGCACGTCGTCCGGCGGACCGTCCCAGCCGACGACACCCATGGGATTGTCGGGCGTGACGTTGGGATTCCCCGCGACGCGCCACGCATGCTGGACGAACAGCGGCTGTTCGCGGGGCTGGACGCGGAGCGACAGCGGTTCGGCTGCGGCGGGACCGGCGAGACCGGTCAGGGCAAGGACGACGCAGGCGGCTTTTCTGAGAACTGACATGACGGGCGCTCCCGAAGCGTCGGGCGGCAACCGCCGCCCTCCGTCGAGACAACGCGCATCGCGACGTTTCGGGACCTGCATTCGCTCGCGTTGCGGTGGAAACCCGCCGGCAACCGCGCATATTTCAACATCGACTGGGGAGGATGGCATGAATTCGGATCAGACCTTGGACGCCAACGTCGCCGAGCAGGCCGGCGCCGACGGAACACCCCTGCGGGTGACCGCCACCCCGGCGGCTCTCGCCCTCATCGACGAGCTGCGGAGCGAGTACGGCCCGGTCATGTTCCATCAGTCCGGCGGCTGCTGCGACGGCTCCTCGCCCATGTGCTACCCCGTCGGTGATTTCCTGGTGAGCGACGGGGACGTCCGACTCGGCACCGTCGGCGGCGCCGAGTTCTTCATCAGCCGGTCGCAATTCGAGGTCTGGAAGCACACCCACCTGCTCCTCGATGTCGTGCCGGGGCGCGGCGGCATGTTCTCGCTGGAGAATGGACGCGAGAAGCGCTTCCATATTCGCTCGCGCCTGTTCTCCGACGCGGAGAACCGGGCCCTCGAAGGGGCCTGCAAACTCTGAGGACGAGCTTCGCGGAGAGGGGGCACGATGGCCACCGTCAAACTCTGGTCCGATGCCGAGGCCGAAACCGACCCGCGCATCGGCGCCGTGTTCGCCGACATCCGGGCGACCCGCGGCTCCGACTTCATCAACAATTTCTGGCGGGGCCTCGCCAACGATCCGGCACTGCTCGAACGGACCTGGTCTGTCCTGAAGACCGTCATGGGACCGGGAACACTCGATCCCCTCACCAAAGAGCTGGTCTACATCGCGGTCTCGATCGCCAATGGATGCCCGTACTGCATCCATTCCCACACCGCCGCTGCGCGGGCTAAGGGCTTGACGGACGCGCAGCACGGCGAGTTCCTGGCGGTGGTCGGCATGGCCAACCAGACCAACGCGCTGGTGAACGGCATGCAGATCCCGGTCGATCCCGCCTTCAGAGTGGAGGAAGGTCCATGAGTTCCGTGTCCGGTCAAGGAGAGCAGGGTTTCCGGGTGGTGCGCGAGAGTGCGCCCTTCCGCGGCAAGCAGGGGCACATCTACCGGCCGGCGGTCTCCGCCGAAGCCGTGGGCTCGAAGGCGCTGCACATGCAGCTTCTGGAGATACCGCCCGGGGAGCGTGCCCATGCGCACAAGCACGAATCGCACGAGACGGCGATCTACGTGCTGTCGGGGGTGTCAGGCTGTTTCTGGGGCGAGCGGCTGGAGCATCACGCGATCGCGGGGGCCGGCGAGTTCGTCTATATCGCCGCCGACGTGCCGCACCTGCCTTACAACCGCAGCCAGACGGAGCCCGTCACCGCCGTGATCGCCCGGACGGATCCCAACGAGCAGGAGAGCGTCGTCCTCCTGCCGCACCTCGAGGCCGGCGTCGACTGGTCCAAGGCCGAGGGGTAGCGCTCAGCGCTGTTCGATCCGCTCATTGGCGAGGCGCTCGGCGCGCGAGCGCTCGTCGGCGGAAAGGCCGGACAGCGTCTGATCCAGCCACGCGTCGGAAAGGCCCTGTCCGGCAGCGGCAAGGTTCCAGGCCGCAGCCTCGACGGGATTCTTGGCGACGCCACGGCCGACCGCGTAGAGGCGCGCGACGCGATTCTGCGCGATGGCGTTGCCGCGCGAGGCCGCGTGCAGGAAATAGCGGGCAGCCGCCCGCTCGTCCTTGGTGACGCCGGTGCCGTTGAAAAGAAGGATCGCGTACTCGACCTCACTGGCGAGATCGCCATTGTCGGCGCCGCGCCGGAACAACTCCGCCGCCTTGGACGGATCCTTCGGTACCCCGCGACCCTGGAGGTAGAGAACGCCCAGATCGTGCTGCGCGGGGCCGATCTCCGCATCGGCCGCCTTGCGGAACTGCGCGGCGGCCGCCGCCTCGTCGGCCGTGGCCCCGGTGCCGATCAGGATCAGGCCGAGATTGTAGGCGGCGGTCGGCGAGCCTTGGGACGTGGCCTGTTCCAGCCATCGGCGCCCGGCCTTCGGATCCTTCGGCATACCGCGTCCGTCGAGCGCCATGAGCCCGAGGGATGCCATGGCGGACGGGTCGTTCTGTGCGGCGGCCAGACGATACCAGTCGGCGGCCTTCACCGGGTCCTGCTTCACGCCGAGGCCCTGGTTGTACAGCTCCCCGAGAAGCGTCATGGCGGCGGCGTCCTTCGGATTCGCCTCGATGCGCTTCGTCGCCTCGCGGAAGGCCGTGACGTACTGGCCCTTCTGATAGGCGCCGTAGGCGAGATCCGGCGGCTGACCGCCCTGCGGCGGCACGGCGCCCCGGGTGTAGTTCGGCGTATAGGGACTCGGCAGTTCCGGCATCAACTTCTTGCCGGTCTGCGCGGTGGACCCGATCGATCCGGGCGCCGCGGTTGCGGGCGGGTCGGCCGGAGCGGAGACGGCCCAGGTCGGCAGAGCGAGCACTGCCGCTCCGACGAAAGCCAACAGATGAGGGGCGTTGCGGCGCCTCACGCGGCAGCCTCCCGAAGGACGCGCTGGGCCCGCTCGACGGCTGCCGGATCCGACAGCCAGAGGCCGCTCTCCAATCCCACGAACTCCGCGCCTGTCGCGCCGAGCGGCCCGATCTCGTCGGCGGCGACGGCGACCGCGATGCACGGCGTCTCGAAGATTTCGGCCCACCAGGTGGCGCGGGCCCGGACGGTCTCCGCCTCCGGCGCGACACCGTCCGGATACAGCCCGCCGAACATCAGATAGTCGATACCCGCCTCGCCGGCTTCCATGGCGCCATGCTTGGTCTCGATGCCTCCAGCACCGAGGATGCGCCCGTCGCGCAGCCGGCCGCGCAGATCCTTCAGGTCGCGCGGCTTGTCGACATGGATGCCGTCGGCGCCGCCGCGGATCGCCACCGTGGCGAGATCACCCGTGAAACCCGGACAGGCCACGACCAGGGCCGCGCCCCGCTCCTGCGCCACCGGAGCGACCGCCTTCACGCGGGCCGTCAGCCCGCGCTCGTCGGTGGCGGCGAGCCGCAGGATCACGGCGGCGACATCGCCCGCTTCGCAGGCGGCCTTCAGGGCCGCCACGAAGCCTTCGAGTCCCTCGGCGTCGAGACCGTGCGGTCCGAGAAGGGCGAGGCGGGCATTGGTGCTCATCGGGGGCGACAACCGGCGCCTTACCGCGCGCCGATCTTCGGATCCAGGGCGCCGCTGGCGTAGCGCTTGGCCATCTCGGCGACCGAGATCGGCCGGATCTTCGAGCCCTTGCCGGCGGTGTTGAACTCCTCGAAGCGCTGCTTGCAGAGCTTGGTCATCGCCTCCATGGCGGGCTTCAGGTACTTGCGCGGGTCGAATTCGGAGGGGTTCTCGGTGAGGACCTTCCGGATCTGACCGGTCATCGCCATACGGTTGTCGGTGTCGATGTTGATCTTGCGCACGCCGTGCTTGATGCCGCGCTGGATCTCCTCGACCGGAACGCCCCAGGTCGGCTTCATCTGGCCGCCGTACTGGTTGATGATGTCCTGCAGGTCCTGCGGCACCGACGAGGAGCCGTGCATGACGAGGTGGGTCGTCGGCAGGCGGCGGTGGATCTCCTCGATCACGTTCATCGCCAGCACCTCGCCGTCGGGCTTGCGGGTGAACTTGTAGGCGCCGTGGCTCGTGCCCATGGCCACCGCCAGCGCGTCCACCTTGGTGGCCTCGACGAACTTCACGGCCTCCTCCGGGTCGGTCAGGAGCTGGTCGTGGCTGAGCGTACCCTCGGCGCCGTGGCCGTCCTCGGCCTCGCCCTGGCCGCTCTCCAGCGAGCCGAGCACGCCCAGCTCACCCTCGACCGAGACGCCGGCCCAGTGGGCCATCTTGGTGACGTTGCGGGTGATCTCGACGTTGTAGTTGTAGTCGGCCGGGGTCTTGCCGTCGGCCTTCAGCGAGCCGTCCATCATCACCGAGGTGAAGCCATACTGGATCGCGGTGGCACAGGTGGCTTCGTTGTTGCCGTGGTCGAGATGCATGCAGACGGGGATGTGCGGGTAGATCTCGACGAGGCCGTCGATCAGCTTGGCCAGCACCACGTCGTTGGCGTAGGCGCGGGCGCCACGGCTCGCCTGAAGGATCACCGGCGAGTCGGTGGCATCGGCGGCCGCCATGATGGCGAGCCCCTGTTCCATGTTGTTCAGGTTGAAGGCGGGCACGCCGTACTCGTACTCAGCGGCGTGATCGAGGAGCTGCCGGAGGGTGATGCGTGCCATCGTGCGTGTCTTCCCGTTTCCCGTTTCGTTGTCCGCCCGATCGCCGGAGGCGCGGTGAGGCCCTCAGCTGGGCTGTATCGTTTCGCTCTGCCGGGTGCCTTGCTTTCGGTCAATCTCCGACGCGGCGCAGGCCATTCTTTCGGCGGATGATCCCCGGTCGGTCCGGCTTTCTTGGGCTGCGACGCGGTCCTCGACCTCGCTGACCCGCGCGTCGAACCTTACCGCCGTGGCCCGCATCGTCACGCGCATCCCGGCCGCGTTCAGACGATCGATCCGCGCCTCGAGCCTGTCGAAGCGCGTCACCGTCTCGGACCGCAGATCCGCCAGGCTCGCCTGGATGCCCTTCAGGATCTCGAAGGTCGCGTTCTCCCCATCGTCACCCATCGCCCCGGCCCCGCGGCTGATCAAGCCCGGCAGTGTAGATAGGGTCGGGCCAATGGGGGAGGAGAGCAAGGCGGCCGTCTCAGCCCTTCGCCCGCAGCGCCTCGACGCCCGGGAGGGCCTTGCCCTCAAGCCATTCGAGGAAGGCGCCGCCGGCGGTCGAGACGTAGGTGAAGTCCTGCGCCACGCCGGCATGGTTGAGCGCGGCCACGGTGTCGCCGCCGCCCGCAACCGAGACGAGCTGGCCGTCCTTCGTCCGCGCGGCCGCATGCTTGGCGGCGGCCACGGTGGCGGCGTCGAACGGGGCCAGCTCGAAGGCGCCCAGCGGGCCGTTCCACACCAGGGTCTTGGCCCCGTCGATGGCGGCATTGATCTCGGCGACCGAGCGCGGACCGGCATCGAGGATCATGCTCGCGTCCGGCACGGCATCCACCGGCACGGTCTCGTGGGGAGCCTGCGCCTTGAACTCGGTCGCGGCTACGGCGTCGACCGGCAGGATGATCCGGCAGCCGGCCTTCTCGGCCGCCGCCAGGATGCGCGTGGCGGTCTCGGCGAGATCCTTCTCGCAGAGGGACTTGCCCACCGCCTTGCCCTGCGCGTGCAGGAACGTGTTGGCCATGCCGCCGCCGATCACCAGCATGTCGACCTTGGCGACGAGGTTCTCCAGGAGATCGATCTTGGAGGAGACCTTGGCGCCGCCGACCAGTGCGATCACCGGGCGCTGGGGCGATTCCAGGCCCTTGGTCAGCGCGTCGAGCTCGGCCTGCATCTCGCGGCCGGCATAGGCCGGCAACCGGTGCGCCAGACCCTCGGTGGAGGCGTGGGCGCGGTGGGCTGCCGAGAAGGCCTCGTTGACGTAGACGTCGCCGTTCGCCGCCAGGGCGTCCGCGAAAGCCGCGTCGTTCTTCTCCTCGCCGGGATGATAGCGGGTGTTCTCCAGGAGGAGGACGTCGCCGTCCTTCAGGGCCGCCACCGCCTGCGCGGCGGCGTCGCCGACGCAATCCGACGCGAAGGCGACGGTGCGCCCGAGGGCCGCGCCGAGGGCCGGGACCACCGGCTCCAGCGAATCCTTCGGCTCGCGCTTGCCCTTCGGCCGGCCGAAATGGGCGAGCAGGATCACCCTGGCGCCCTGCTCGGCGACCTCGCGGATCGTCGGTGCGACGCGCGCGATGCGGGTCGCGTCGGTCACCCGCCCGTTTTCCATGGGCACGTTCAGATCGACGCGCATGAGTACCCGCTTGCCCTTGAGGGAGCCGGCATCGTCGAGGGTGCGGAAGGCGCTCATGCGGTCTGGTGCGGTCCTGTGCGGGGCGAGGGCGATTACTGCGCGGTGGTGCCGATGGTGGCCCGCTGCGGCAGCAGGCGGTCGAGATTCAGACGCTGGACGGCGACCATCAGGACCACGGTCAGGATGGCGGTGATCACGGCGGTAAGGACGAGGGCGCCGGTCCCGGGCAGGCGCCGGGTGCGCTCGGCGAGGCCGCGCATCTCCGTCCGGAGCGCCGCCAGGTCGGACTGGCGCGCCGATTCATTCATCCGGTTCGCCGCATTCTCGACCTTGTCCTCGACTCGGGACAGCAGTGCCTCGGAGCGGGCATACTTGTCCTCGATCCGCGAACACTTGTCCTCGATCCGCGCGAGCTGATCGAAGAGCTGGTTGGCCGGAAGCGGGTGGGACGGGACCGCGGATGCGGCAGGGGCCGCGGCGGTCGGTGCGGCGGCGGGTGTGGCGGGCGGCGGCGGAGCCGGCCTGGGGGCGGGCGGCACGGCAGCCGGTCCGCTCGACGTGCCCTGCGAAGCGTCGGTCATCCCTGGAGAGTCCCTGGTTCGAAGAAAGGCCGTCCGAAGAGTGGTGCGGCCGCCGACCTTTCAGGAGGCGGCGACCGCTGCAGTCCGGCTCAGATGAGCTTGGCCATCGCCACGGCGGTGTCGGCCATGCGGTTCGAGAAGCCCCATTCGTTGTCGTACCAGGTCAGGATGCGCACCAGCACGCCGTCCATCACCTTGGTCTGGTCGAGGTGGAAGGTCGAGGAATGGGGGTCGTGGTTGAAGTCGATCGAGACGTTCGGCCGGTCGGTGACGCCCAGCACGCCCTTGAGCGGGCCGGCCGCGGCGGCCTTGATGGCGTCGTTGATCTCCTGGACCGTCGTCGCGCGCTTGGCCGTGAAGACGAGGTCCACCGCCGAGACGTTCGGGGTCGGCACGCGGATCGCGGTCCCGTCGAGCTTGCCCTTCAGCTCCGGCAGCACGAGGCCGACGGCCTTCGCGGCGCCGGTCGAGGTCGGGATCATCGAGAGCGCCGCGGCGCGGGCCCGGTAGAGATCCTTGTGCATCTGGTCCAGCGAGGGCTGGTCGTTGGTGTAGGAGTGGATCGTGGTCATGAAGCCGCGCTCGATGCCGACCGCGGCGTCCAGCACCTGGGCGACCGGCGCCAGGCAGTTGGTGGTGCAGGAGGCGTTCGACACGACGTGGTGCTCGCCCGTGAGCTTGTCGTGGTTGACGCCGTAGACCACCGTCAGGTCGGCGCCGTCGGCCGGGGCCGAGACGAGGACGCGCTTGGCGCCGGCGTCGAGATGGGCCTTCGCCTTGTCCTTCGAGGTGAAGATGCCGGTGCATTCCAGCGCGATGTCGACGCCGAGGTCGCGGTGCGGCAGCTCGGCCGGGTTGCGCACGGCCGTGACCTTGATGCGCTTGCCGTTCACCACCAGGAACTCGCCGTCCACGGCGACCTCGCCGGGGAAGCGGCCGTGCACGGAGTCGTAGCGGAGCAGGTGGGCGTTGGTCTCCACCGGGCCGAGATCGTTGATCGCCACGACCTCGATGTCGCTGCGGCCGGCCTCCGCGATCGCGCGCAGGACGTTGCGGCCGATGCGTCCGAACCCGTTGATGGCAACCTTCGTCACGGCGTGACTCCTTCCTGATGCGGCTCGCCGCGCGCCGGACCTGGGGGGTGGTCCGCGGAGCGGTCTCGGCGGCCCGCCATACCGTCCGGGCCGGGCCGGGCGGGATCTGTGCGGGCGGGTTTGAACCTGCGATGAACCGGACCGGGAGAGGCCGGGCTTCCACGCGCGTGACCGTCGGATCGGACGGTGCCGGCTGAGGCCTCGGAACTGTCGCGGACCGGCCCTCCGGCATGTCTCGCGCGGTCCCTCTCGGGATCGCGCGGCTGTCTAGCATGGAGCCTCGACCTGTCAAACGCGTCGCCGTGACAAAGACCTTCGATCCACCGTCCAATAAACAGGGATCGGCACGATCCATTCGGAGTTCACCCGGATCGGGGATCGAAGGCCATTTCCCCCTGGAATTTCGGCTGCATTCGACGGAAAGCTTGCTGTCGAGGTAGACACAGAACCATGGCCGACGAGACCGAGCTCCGTTCCATCGACGACGCCCTCCGCCGCCTCGAGGCGGCCATCAACCGCCTGGATGCCGTCGTCCAGCGCCGCCTTGAGGTGGCCGCGCAGCCCGACGACCGGGATGCGGAACTCGCGCTGATGGACGAGGATCGGGCCCGCCTCGCCGCGGCTCTCGATGCTGCGAGCGCCCGTCTTGCCACCGTCTCGGCGACTACGGGGGAGGTCGGGCATCGGCTCGACCGGGCGATCGAGACCGTCCAGGATGTGCTCGGGCGCGCCTGATCCCCACGCCTACGCCTGTCGGAGCGCACAGCGGAGCCGCCTTTGCCGCAGATCAACGTGACCATTGATGGCCGCTCTTACCGCATGGCCTGCGGGGAGGGGGAGGAGGCGCATCTCACCGGCCTCGCCGCCACCCTCGACGGGCGCATCGGCGAGATGCGCAAGAGCTTCGGCGAGATCGGGGACATGCGCCTTCAGGTCATGGCGGCGTTGACCATCGTCGACGAGCTCGCGGAGCTGCGCATGCGGTACGCGACCCTCGAGACCGACGTCGCGGCGCTGCGCGCTGCTGCCGAGGCTGCCGAGCGCGGGCGAGCGGAGGATGCCGAGCGGGCGGCCGTCGGAATCGGGCGGGCGGCCGAGCATATCGGAAAGCTCGCCGACGCGCTCGGCGGGGTAGGTCCGCGCACGTGAACGACATCCCGTGAACGACCAGGAGCCGGACGCCTGCACCGTCGAACCGGTTCGCCGTCCGACGCCGCGCGCGAGCCAATCGCGGACCGCAATCCGACCCCGGCGGCGCCGAAAGCGGCGGGATTTTCGGGAATCCTCACCCCTCTGGACTGACGTGGATGCGGGCACGACGCCGGTCCCCTTGAACACGACCGTCACCGGCTGCCGGTGCTGATCGACCGTTCGAGGCCCTTTCGGTTCGTGGTCGGACTGGTCTTCGCGCAACCGTGAGGCCGTCCGGGGCCGGGTTGCCGCGCCGGACCGATCATCGCTGTCGAAAACCTCATTCCGTCTCGGCGATGTAGCGCCCCAGCGCCGCCGCCGCCCGGAGCATGTGGGCGCGCATACGCCGGGCGGCCGTCTCGCCGTCCCCTTCGGCGATCGCCGCCAGGATCTCGCCGTGCTCCTCCCGCGAGCGGCGGATCCGGTCGGCGTGGCGGAGCTGCGTGCGCCGGAACGCGGCGAGGCGCTCGCGGATCGCCAGGGCCTGCTCGGCCATGAAGCCGTTGTGGGTCGCCGTGTAGAGCGCCTCGTGGAAGGCGCGGTTGAACCGGTCGTAGGCGTCGACGTCGCCCGCCTCGACCGCCTTGGCGGATTCCTCGTGAAGCTCCATGAGCTCCCCGCGCTCCAGGGGCGTCATCCGGTAGGTGGCGAGCCGGGCGCACATCGCCTCGATCTCGGCGGTCGTCTCGAACATGTCGGCGATCCGCTGCGGCGTGAGGCGCACCACCACGACGCCCCGGCGGGGCCGGATTTCCACGAGCCCTGAGGCCGCGAGCTGGCGCAGCGCCTCCCGGACGGGCGTGCGCGACGCGCCGTAGCGATCGGCCAGGTTCTGCTCGTCGAGGGCCGTGCCGGCCGCGATCGTCCCCGACGCGATGGCGTCGGTGAGCGCGTCGCGGATCCGGTCCGAGAGCAGCCCGCTGTCGATCTTCTGAAAGTCGCCGTGCATCCGCCGTTCCTCAATCGTCCCGTGAGCGGCGCCTGCCAGTCTTCGGGAAGACGATGCGGAACCATACCCTAATCCGCACGGGCGAATCCGCATCCCGACCGGACGCGCCGGAACGAAGCCGCTTCAGCCGACGAGGGCCCGCACCGTCAGGAACAGGATCGAGGGGCCGACGAGGCAGCCGATTCCGGTGTGGAACGTCGCTGTCAGCGCGCCGTAGGGGACGAGCTTCGGATCGGTCGCCGCGAGGCCGCCCGCGACCCCGCTGACCGTGCCCATCAGGCCACCATACGCCATCGCGGAGCGCGGGTTGTCGAGGCCGATCAGCCGGGCCACCAGGGGCGTCCCGACCATGACCATGACCGCCTTGGTCACCCCGGTCGCGATGGACAGCGCCATCACGGTGGAATCCGCGCCGATCGCCGCGCCGGTGACGGGCCCGACGATGTAGGTGATCGCCCCCGCGCCGATCGTCGTGATCGAGACCGCGTCGTGATAGCCGAAGGCCACGGCGGTCAGGGTGCCGACGATGAACGGCAGGATCGTCCCGAGGGCGAGGGCCAGGACGCCCAGCAGGCCCGCACGCCGCGCCTCGATCACGTCCACCTCGAACGCGGTGGCGACGATGGCGAAGTCGCGCAGCATCGCCCCGCCCATCAGGCCGATCCCGGCAAGCGCCGGGATGTCGGCGAGGCCCTTCTTCCCACCCGTGTAGAGCCCGCCGAGATAGGCGAGCGCCAGCCCCAGCACGATCGCGATCGCGGAGCCGTGGACGCGGCCTTTGGTGAGGCGCCTGGCGGCGTAGTTCGAGACGAGGATCAGCGCGCCGACCACCGCGAAGGCGGCCACGAGGCTCTGCTCGACGAAGACGTGCTCGATGCCGTGCCAGATGTCGTGTCCCATGGCGTTCACCCCTTCCTGGCGCCGGGCGCGGCGGCCGGCGCCACCGCTTCGGGCTCGGCGTCGCCGCCGATCACAGAGCCGCCATGCTCCACGGCGCCGCTGCCGGCGTCGCGCCGGCCGATCCGGCTGAGCAGGGCGACGGCGCCGAAGCACAGGACCAGGGAGCCTGTCGCCGCGATCAGCACGATCGGACCGCCGCTCACGGCCGCCACGACGTTCTGCTGGGCCGCCATGGCGACCACGATCGGGATGTACATCCCCGCCCAGAATTCGACGCCGAACTGGACTCCTTTGGTCAGGCGCCCCCGCTGGGAAAGCCACAGGCGCGCGGCGATGAGCAGGATCATGGCGATGCCGACGCCGCCGACATTGGCCTTGACGCCGAGAGCGAGGCCGAGAAGGTCGCCGAGATACACGCCGATCAGCGTGGCGGCGGCGAGCAGGGCGACACCGAGGACGATCATCGGCGTTGCCCGTTCACTGGAGCGGCGCTTCCGGCCGCATCCGACGGCCGTGTGGACGCGTGCAACATGGCGCGTTCCCTTCCCGGATCGGCCTCTGGGGCCGTTGCGCGAAGTATGCAATATGTTCACACGCACGCAATCCCGTATACGAAACTGTGATTGCGCCGGGTTTGAAAATACGGGAACAGCCGCTAGATATCTTCTGGTACACCGGTTGGAGCACGCGGATGGGCGAGTGGCGCGGTGAGAGGCGGGCGCGGGACGCGCGCATCGCGGCGGGGCGCGCCCACGCGGACGGCAAGGTCGTGCCGGCCGGGGCCGTGGTCGACCTGCTGGAGTCGATCCTGCGGCCCGGCGACCGTGTCTGTCTCGAGGGCGATAATCAGAAGCAGGCCGACTGCCTCGCCCGCGGCCTGAGCGCCTACGATCCCGACAAGATCCACGACCTGCACATGGTCCAGTCGGGGATCGTGCTGCCAGAGCACCTCGACGTGTTCGAGACCGGGATCGCGAAGCGGCTCGACTACTCGTATTCCGGTCCGCAGGGCGCCCGCATCGCCAAGATGCTCTACGGCGGCCAGATCGAGCTCGGCGCGGTCCACACCTACCTGGAGCTGTTCGCCCGCTACTTCGTCGATCTGACGCCCAACGTGGCGCTGATCGCCGGCGTCTCGGCCGACCGGAACGGCAACCTGTATACGGGGCCGAACACCGAGGACACGCCGACCGTCGTGGAGGCGACCGCCTTCAAGAACGGCGTCGTGGTCGCGCAGGTCAACGAGATCGTCGACACGGTCCCGCGGGTCGACATCCCGGGCGACCGGGTGGACTTCGTGGTCGAGGCCGACACGCCGTTCTACGTCGAGCCGCTCTTCACCCGCGATCCGGCGGCGATGACCGAGACCCAGATCCTAATCGCCATGATGGCGATCAAGGGGATCTACGCCGAGTACGGCATCCGCCGGCTGAACCACGGAATCGGTTTCGGGACCGCGGCGATCGAGCTGCTGCTGCCGACCTACGGCGAGAAGCTCGGCCTGAAAGGCAAGATCGCCACCCACTGGGCGCTCAACCCGCACCCGACCCTCATCCCGGCGATCGAATCCGGCTGGGTCAAGCAGGTCCACTGCTTCGGCTCCGAGGTCGGGATGGACCGCTACATCCGTGAGCGGCCCGACATCTTCTTCACCGGCGCGGACGGAAGTCTGCGCTCGAACCGGGCCTTCTGTCAGACCGCCGGTCTCTACGCCTGCGACATGTTCATCGGGGCGACGCTCCAGATCGACCTGATGGGCCATTCCTCGACCGTCACGCAGTCCCGGGTGGCGGGTTTCGGGGGCGCCCCCAACATGGGCTCGGACCCGCATGGCCGGCGCCATCCCTCCGATGCCTGGATGAAGGCCGGCCGTGAGGGCCAGATCGTCGGCGACCCGGCGCTGATGCGCGGGCGCAAGCTCGTGGTGCAGCTGGTGGAGACCTTCGGCGACAAGCTGGTCCCGACCTTCGTGGAGAAGCTCGACGCCCTCGAACTGGCGAAGAAAATCGGCCTCGAACTGGCGCCGGTCATGATCTACGCCGACGACGTGACCCACATCGTCACCGAGGAGGGTATCGCGAACCTCCTGCTCTGCCGGGACGCGGACGAGCGCGAGCAGGCGATCCGGGGCGTCGCCGGCTACACCGAGGTCGGTCGCGGCCGGGACCGGGCGAAGGTGGAGGCGCTGCGCGCCCGGGGTGTCATCCGTCGCCCCGAGGATCTCGGCATCGAGCCCCTGGACGCCGACCGGGCGCTGCTCGCCGCGAAGTCGATCAAGGATCTCGTGCATTGGTCCGGCGGACTCTACGAGCCGCCGGCCCGGTTCCGGAACTGGTGAGCGGCGCGCGATGAAGGGTCCTCTGGCAAGGAGCCGGCCATGGAATCTCTGACCTTCCGCCACACCACGAAGAAGCCGCTGCCCGGCTCGGTGCCGAGCGCGATCACCGGCGTCGTGGCGTCCGGCAACCTGGAGATCCTGCTGGAGCGCGTCCTGCCGCCGGATGCCTGCGAGGTGGCCGTCGAGACCCCGATCGCCGGCTACGGCGACGTCTGGGAGGCGGTGGTGGCCGATTTCGTCGCCCGGGCGCAGCCCGGGGGCCTGCGCATCAGCATCAACGACGGCGGTGCCCGCCCCGACACCGTGTCGCTGCGCCTGCTCCAGGGCGCGCGGCTGATGGAGGCCTGACCATGGCTGGCGACCGCGCCGCGAGCATCGATCCGGACGCCCTGAGCTGGTACGAGGCCACCGCCCGCCAGCGGGTGCTGGCGCTCACCGATCCGGGAAGCTTCCACGAGTTCCTGCCGCCGACGGAGCGGCGCATGAGCCCGCACCTGCCGCTGTTCGACCTGCCGCGCGCCTTCGACGACGGCATCGTGGTCGGCCGCGCGCGCCTCGACGGCGAACCGATCCTGATCGCCGCCCAGGAGGGCCGCTTCATGGGCGGGGCCTTCGGCGAGGTGCATGGGGGCAAGCTGGTCGGCCTGCTCCGGGCGGCCCTGGCGCTGAAGCCGAAGGCGGTGCTGATCCTGTTCGACACCGGCGGCGTCCGCCTGCAGGAGGCCAATGCCGGCGAGACGGCCATCGCCGAGGCCATGCGGGCCATCGTCGATGTGCGCGTCGCAGGCATCCCGGTGATCGGGCTGATCGGCGGCCGGGCCGGCTGCTACGGCGGCGGCGGCCTGATCGCCGGCACCTGCTCGCGGCTCGCGGTCTCGGAGGGCGGCCGCATCTCGGTGTCCGGCCCCGAGGTCATCGAGACCAACAAGGGCGCGGAGGAATTCGATTCCCGCGACCGGGCGCTGGTCTGGCGCACCATGGGCGGCAAGCACCGCCGCCTGATCGGGGGTGCCGACGCCTTCTGCGCCGACATCGTCTCGGCCTTCCGCAAGGCCGCCCGCGATCTCGTCGGCCGCGCGCCGGCCTTCGACCTGGACACCCTCGAAGCCGAGCAGGCCCGCCTGGAAGCCCGGATCGACCGGTTCGGCGATTGCCGCGACGCCACGGATGTCTGGGCCCGCCTGGGCGTGAACGATCCCGAATCCGTGCCGGCAATGGATACGGACGCCTTCGCGGAGACCGTGGCACGAAGCCCGGAGGCCGACCATGACGCTCGCTGAGATCCTCGCCTCCCTCTTCCCGCAGGGCCACGCGGTCGCGGTGCGCGAGGGCCTCGTGACCGGCACCGGTCCGTTCGGGGACGGCCCGATGCACGTGGTGGGCATCGACGGCGACACGCCCCTCGGCGTCGACGGGGCGCTCGTCCTGTCGCGCGCCGTGCTCAATGCCGTGCGCACCGGCGACCGCGCGCCGATCCTGGTGGCGGTGGATTCCGACAGCCAGCGCATGAGCCGCCGTGACGAGCTTTTGGGTCTCAACGAATGCCTCGCCCATCTCGCCAAGGCGCTGCTCCTGGCGGATCGGTCGGGCCATCCGACGATCGGGCTGATCTACGGCCACTCGGCCGCCGGCGCCTTCATCGCCACGGCCCTCGCGACGCGGGTCCTGGCGGCACTGCCCGGGGCCAATCCCAGCGTCATGGATCTGCCGTCCGTCGCCCGGGTGACCAAGCTGCCCCTCGACACCCTTGAGGAGATGGCCAAGTCGACCCCCGTCTTCGCCCCCGGCCTCGACAACATGGTGGCGGCCGGTGCCGTCCACGTCGTTCTGGACCCGGACCGGCCCCTTGGCAGCCAGATCCGCGCGGTGATCGACACGATCGAGGCGGAGGACGTCCGCGACCGGCTGGGCGCCGAGCGGGGCGGCCGCCCGGTCGCCCACACCGTCGCGGCGGCCGTCGCCGATCAGGCGCGCCTTGGCTGAGCCCTTCCGACGCCACGACCTCGTCCGCGTCGATCCGGCGGCCTGGGACGCGTGGCGCGCGGACCGGCCCGATCTCGGCGCCGTCCCCCATCTGGAGGGCTGGGCCTCGGCGGGCCGGCCCTTGATCGTCCGCCGCCGTGTTCCCGGGGAGACCGGCGACCCGGTGCCGCTCGGCCTGCCGCTGCCGCCCGCGGACGGCAAGCGGCGGATCGGGCTCGCCCTGCCGGCATCCGCGCTGTCGCCCGTACCGGCGGTGAGCCTCGCCGAGGCCGCCGCCCACGCCCCGGCGTCCTGGGGTCCGGCCGTCGACGCCCTCACGGCGCTCGGCCGACGGCACGGCCTGGTGCCGCGCCCCTTCGGCAGCCTCCTCTGGCAGGCTGTCACGGGCCTCACCTACCTGAGCGCCGCCTCCGACCTCGACCTGCTCTGGCCGTGCCGACTTCCGGTGCCGGTCGGTCTTCTCGACGGCATCGCCGCCGTGGCTGGGACGGCACCGATGGGCATCGATGGGGAGATCCTCCTGCCGGACGGCGCCGGTCTGCACTGGCGCGAACTGCGCGACGCGCCGGAGGACGGTTCGGTGCTCGCCAAGAGCCTGGACCGTCTGGCCCTGCAGGGGGTCGCGGGCCTGCGCGGCCCCGGCCCGGCATGACCCTCGCGATCCTCCTCTCCGGCCAGGGCGGCCAGCACCCGGCCATGTTCGACCTCACGGCCGATCATCCGGCCGCGCAGGACGTGTTCGCTTCCGCCAGACCGCTTCTCGGCGGCACCGATCCGCGCGACCTGGCCCGCGCGGGCGGCGACAACCTGCAGGCGAATCGGACTGGTCAGATCCTGTGCTGCGTCGCCGCCCTGACGGCGTGGCGGGCGCTGGCCGGGGCGGCATCGGACCGCTCGATCGTGGCCGGCTACAGCATCGGCGATCTCGCGGCCTGGGGCGTCGCCGGACGCCTCGACCACGCGGACGTGCTCGCTCTCGCTGCGCGACGCGCGGAGGCCATGGATGCCGCTTCCGGCGCGGGGTTCGGGCTGGCGGGGATCCGCGGTCTGAGCCTCGACGCGCTCGCGGATCTTGCGGCACGCCACGGTTGCCACCTCGCCATCCGCAACGCGGCCGACAGCGGCGTCGTCGGCGGTCCGCGCGAGGCGCTGGCGGCGCTGTGCCGGGATGCGACCGGCTCGGGCGCGCAGCGGGCCGTGGTCCTGCCCGTCCACACGCCGTCGCATACGCCCCTGCTGGATGCCGCAACGGTGGGCTTTCGGGACGCGCTCGCCGCGGTGTCGCCGCGCCGTCCGCCGGCCCGCGCGCCGCGCCTGGTCAGCGGGCTGGACGGGAGCACGGTGTTTCGCGACGCGGACGGTCGCGAGAAGCTGGCGCTTCAGATCTCGCGCACGATCGACTGGGCCGCCTGCCTTGAGGCGTGCCGCGAGTACGGCGCGGACCGCGTGCTCGAACTCGGACCGGGGCACGCCCTCGCCACGATGGCCCGGGCCGCCCTCCCGGCGGCACGCGTCCACGCCGTCGAGGAATTCCGCTCGCTCAGCGGTGTGACGGACTGGCTCGCGCGACCTTAGTCACGCCGCACATATGCCGCACATCCATTGCGGTTGGCCGTGCCTCTGCGACGCTAGTCTGGTGATGGGCCAGTCCGGCCCCGCTCGCCTGGCACAATACTGATGTCGACACCTCGCCTTGACGCGCGGCCCGTTGCGGTCGTAGCAGCCGGGCATCTTCGGGACGGGACGGGTTCATGACGGCCAAGCGAGCGCTGATCACGGGTGTGACGGGCCAGGACGGCGCGTATCTGGCACAGCTGCTGCTGCAGAAGGGCTACGCCGTCACCGGCATCGTGCGGCGCTCCAGCCATGCCGGCGTGTTCGACCACCGGTTGAAGTGGCTCGGCATCCTCGACGATGTCGAGCTGGTCGACGGCAACCTGCTCGACCTCTCGGCGCTGATGCGCATCGTCCAGGCCGCCAAGCCCGACGAGATCTACAACCTCGCCGCCCAGTCCTTCGTGACCTCGTCGTGGCAGCAGCCGCTTCTCACCGGGCAGGTGACCGGCCTCGGCGCCGCGCACATGCTGGAATGCCTGCGCTCGGTCGCCCCCCAGGCGCGCTACTACCAGGCCTCGACCTCGGAGATGTTCGGCCTGATCCAGGAGGCCAAGCAGAGCGAGTCGACGCCGTTCTACCCGCGCTCGCCCTACGGTGTGGCCAAGCTCTACGCCCACTGGATGACCATCAACTACCGGGAGAGCTTCGGGCTGCACGCCTCGAACGGGATCCTGTTCAACCACGAGAGCCCGCTGCGCGGGGTCGAGTTCGTGACCCGCAAGGTCACGGACGCGGTGGCGCGGATCAAGCTCGGCACGCAGAAGGAGCTGCGGCTCGGCAACATCGACGCCAAGCGCGACTGGGGTCACGCCCGCGACTACGTGCAGGCGATGTGGCTGATGCTGCAGCAGGACCGCCCGGACGATTACGTGATCGCCACCGGCCGGACCACGACGGTGCGGGACATGTGCGCGATCGCGTTCAAGCATGTCGGCCTGACCATGGACGACCACCTCGTCATCGACCCGGCGCTGTTCCGGCCCGCGGAGGTGGAAGTGTTGCTCGGCAACCCCGCCAAGGCGAAGGCGACCTTCGGCTGGGAGGCCGAGACCAGCCTGGAGGCCCTGATCACCGAGATGGTCGACGCCGACATCAAGCGCCTCAGCGCCAACGCCTGAGACGGCCGGGCTCGCCGGAGGCGGGCCCCGGATCCATATGGCGCGCATCCGCAGTCGGAGGAGCGCGCCGTGAAGACCTACCAGCTCTACATCGACGGGCAATTCGTCGATCCGGTCGAGGGCTCGTGGTTCGAGTCCATCGATCCCTATCGCGGTGAGCCCTGGGCCCGGATCCCACGTGCCGGGCGGGCCGATGTCGACCGGGCGGTGGCCGCCGCCAAGCGCGCCATGTGGGAGGGCCCCTGGGCCACCATGACGGCCACCGCGCGCGGCAAGGTGCTGCGCCGGATCGGCGACCTCGTGGAGCGCGAAGCGAAAGCTCTCGCCGAGGTCGAGGTCCGCGACAACGGCAAGCTGTTCGCCGAGATGTACGGCCAGACCCGCTACCAGCCGGAATGGTGGTGGTACTATGCGGGGCTTGCCGACAAGGTCGAGGGCGCCCAGGTGCCGATCGACAAGCCCGAGACCTTCGCGTTCACCCGGCACGAGCCGGTGGGCGTGGTCGGGGCGCTGACGGCGTGGAACTCGCCGCTCTTGTTCGTGGCCTGGAAATGTGCGCCCGCGCTCGCGGCCGGCTGCGCGGTCGTGGTGAAGCCCTCCGAGTTCGCCTCAGCCAGCACGCTGGAATTCGCCCGGCTCACCAAGGAGGCGGGGCTGCCCGACGGGATGTTCAACGTCATCACCGGCTTCGGCGGCGAGGCCGGCAGCGCGATCGTCGAGCATCCGGACGTTGCCAAGATCACCTTCACGGGCTCTGACGCGACCGGCGCGAAGGTCTACGAAGCGGCCGCGCGCCAGATCAAGCGCGTCTCCCTGGAACTCGGCGGCAAGTCGCCCAACATCGTCTTCGCCGATGCCGACCTGAAGGCCGCCGCCGCGGGCGCGATCTCGGGCATCTTCGCGGCCACCGGGCAGACCTGCATCGCCGGCTCGCGCCTGCTGGTTCAGAACAGCATCCGCCAGGAATTCACCGACCGACTGATCGAACTCGCCCGCACCGCCAAGCTCGGCGACCCGATGCAGGCGGACACCAATATCGGGCCGATCACCACGCCGCCGCAATACACGAAGGTGCTCGACTACATTGCGCTGGCCAAGAGCGAGGGGGCCCGCTGCGTCTTCGGCGGCAATCCCGCCTCCGGTCCCGGCGTGCTCGGCGGCCAGTTCGTGGAGCCGACGATTTTCACCGGCGTCACCAACGACATGCGTATCGCCCAGGAGGAGGTGTTCGGCCCGGTCCTGTCGATCATCGGCTTCGAGGACGAGGCCGAGGCGCTCCGGCTCGGCAACGACGTGATCTACGGGCTCGCCGCCGGCGTTTGGACGCAGGATATCGGCCGCGCGATGCGGATGTCGAAGGGGCTGCGGGCCGGCACCGTCTGGGTGAACACCTACCGGGCGGTGAGCTACATGATGCCGTTCGGCGGCATGAAGCGCTCCGGCATCGGCCGCGAGAGCGGCATCGAGTCGATCCGCGAGTTCCTGGAGACCAAGAGCGTCTGGATCTCGACCAGCCGCGACGCGCCGGAGAACCCCTTCGTCATGCGGTGATGGCAGCGGCCGCGCCGTTGCAGATCGCGGCGGCGCGGCCGGCCCTCAGGGTCGCTGGCCGGTCGCGGATGCCGCGCGGTCGGGCGGCAGGGCGAGGGATGCCAGGATGAAGCCCATGAAGAAGAGGAAATACTGGTTGACCGACAGCTCCTCGAACATCAGCGACGGGATGAGGAACAGGGCGCTGTAGGTCAGGAATGGCCCGAAGGCGGCGGGCGCCAGCAGGATCCGGCCCAGACCGGAGAGGAGCAGCAGCGCCACCGCGATGCCGCTCTGAAGCGCCAGCGAGACGAAGCCGTTATGCGGCGTCACGAGGCCGGTCAGCGCCTGAAGTTCCTCCCGCCTGGCGACCTCGCCGACGCCGAACGGGTATTCAACGACGAGCTGGAGCGCGGTCACGCCCGACAGGAACCGCTCGTCAAAATTGCCCGTGACGTTGCGATCCTCGGCAAAGCGCCGCTCGATCGCCTGGGACAGGGTTCCCGGCAGAGGGATCTCCCCCGTCACCGCCCAGGCCACGAGCAGAAGACCGAGCACACCGAACACGGCCAGCACGGCGGGCGCCTTGAGGTTCCGCCGCATCAGCAGGCCGAGGAACAGCAGCGGCATGAACAGGCCGGCGCGGTTGTTGGTGAAGGGGAAGCTCGCCAGCAGGGCCGCGAAATAGGCGAGATAGATCGCCTTCAGGCGATAGCGCAGGCTGAGCACCAGGGCCGCCGTCCCGCCCAGGGCGAAGACATGGCCGGTCTCGTTTCCCGAGGCCCAGAGGCCACCCTGCTTGTCCTGCACGAACAGCTTCAATTCCTCGTCGAGCCCGTCCGTGGGGACCGCGAGCCCGAACTTTTCGAGCTGCAGGCCCGAAGCGGCGAGTAGCAGCACGGCGAGGGAGGCGAGCAGGCCGGCGAGCAGGCCGACGCAGAACGCGTCCTCGACGCGCCGGTCGCGGAACATGACCAGCAGGATGAACGCCTGGACCACGTAGAGCAGGAGGACGAGGGTCAGGTAGACGTCGCCGGCCTGCTTGTGCGCCTTCAGCACCAGCGAGGCCGCGACGAGCGCCAGGATGCCGGCGAGCGGCGCGGCCTGACGTAAAGCTTCCGCGATGACGGCGCGGCGCAGCCCGAGCCAGGGGATGAGCAAAAACGGGAGAAGGTCGGACAGGCGCTGAAACGGCAGCCCGAAAGTCGAGGTCAACACGTTGAAGTTCAGGGCCGCGCCGAGCAGGAACACCGCGACGCGATCCGCCAGCAGGGACGCGGCCGGCGCACCTGTTCCGATGGGCACCGCCTGTCCCGTCATGGTCCCGCACCGTCTGAACGCGCACCCGCCGCCGATGAACCGTCTCCGCCGGCCGCGACCTTCGGCGGACAATGTCGCCCAGAAAGGTTGGCGGAGGGTGCAGATCAGGCGGCGCGACGCAGGAAGAAGCCGAGCGCCGTGCGGAGCGTGTCCCGCATGAGGAACCAGGCGAGACCCAGATAGGCCACGATCCCGGTGCCGATTGCCGCGAAGAGGCCGACCCGATCCCCGAGGGCGGCGTCGAGCGGGCTCTGGACGAGCAGCACGAGCCCGGCCATCGCGCCGGCACAGAGCGTGATCGGCGTCAGGATCCGGACGAGGCGCCCATTCGTCACCGGGACGATGCGCCCGGCACTGGCGACGATCGCGGGCGAGAACAGGTAGGCCCGGACCACGTGCCCGGCGACGAGGGCGGCGAGGCCGAAGGGCGCGGTCACGACGGCCGCCACGGCGCCGAGGCCGAACTGCGCGCCCGCGAGCCGCAGGGCCATGCCGTTCCGCCCCAGCGCCGTGAAGATCATCCACAGCATCGAGGTGGCGACGAATTCGGGGGCCAGGAACGCCAGCATCCGGAGCACCGGCGCCGCGTCGTGCCACTGATCGCCGAACAGGAAGGGGATGAGGGTCGGGGCCACGGCCGCCATGCCGAAGAAGGCGGGCACCGCCAGGAAGGACGAGGCCTCGGTGAAGCCATAGAAGGCCGTCGCCAGCTCGCCCGGCCGATCCTGCAGGCGCGCGTAGGTGGTCAATCCGACCGTGGTCAGCGGGATGACCGCCACTTGGCTCACGAGGTCGATGCAGCGCCACGCGAGGCGCAGGTAGCCGACATCGGCCGCGGACAGGAAATAGGCGGCGATCACCTCCTGGCTCCGGATCGAGGCGACGAGCAGCAGGTAGGTGCAGAACAGCCGCGAGCCGAACGCGATCTGCTCGCGCACGGAGGCAAAGTGCAGCCGCAGCGGCGGAATCCAGCGGGCCGCGACCCAGGTGAGGAGCGTGGTCGCCGTCGCGGCGACGAGGCGCTGAACCACGAGGCTCCAGACACCGTAGCCGTCGAGGGCCAGCACGAGGGCGACGGCGCCACCGAAGATGTTGGCGCCCAGCGCCCGCAGGGCGAGCTTGCGGAAGCCGAAGCTTCGCTGGAGCCGCGCCTCGTGGATCGCGCCCGCGGCCGTGATGACGAAACAGGCGGACAGCGCGCACAGGACCGGTTGCAGCGCCGGAAGGTCGAAGATCCAGGCGATCGGCCCGGACAATGCGACCAGCCCCACGGCACAGAGGGCGCCGGTGGCGAGCATGACCCAGAAGGCGGTGGCGGCGAAGTCCTCGTCGAGGTCTGCCCGCTGGACGACCGCGTCGGGCAGGCCGCAGCGGGCGACGATCTGCAGGATGTCGATGAAGACGGCGGCGATCGCCACCATCCCGAACTCAGCGGGTCCGATCAGCCGGGCGAGCACGAGGAACACCCCGAAGCTCAGGACGACGTTGCCGACGGACGCGACCGCCACCCAGCGCGCGGCGTCGAACGAGCGGCGCGTCACCTCCGCGCCGGAGGCGAGCCCAGGCTCCTCTTCTGCAGCGGCGGCTTCCGAAAGCACCGGCGCGGCGGCGCTCACGGGCGGGTTGCCCGGCGCTCGGCGACGAGTTCGGCATAGAGGTCGAGATACTTCTCGGCGACGCGCTCGGACGTCGACTCGCGGATCACGTGCTGGAAGGCGCGCTCGTCCGGGAGGTCTTTGCGCCCCCGGGCGATCACGCTTCGTAGCCGCGCCGCGAGATCGGCATCGTCGCCCGGCGTGAACAGCCATTCGGCGTTGTCCTCACCGACCAGCTCGGGGATCCCGCCCGAGGCCGCGCCGATCACCGGAACGCCCATCGTATAGGCCTCGTAGATCGTCCGCGGCGAAGGCTCGGCCCAGAACGAGGGCACGATGAGCACGTCGATGGCGCTGAGGAAGTCGGCGGGCTTGGCCCATCCGACGAACTCGATGGGGAGGCCCTCGGCCTGCGCGGTGAAACGCGCGATGGAGTCGTCCATCGCCTGGCCGGCGACGAGGCAGCGCCAGTCGCCGGGGCCGATCCGGCGGAAGGCGTCGATCATCGTGCCGACCCCCTTCTCGGTGTTGATCCGACCGAGATAGCCGAAGGTCATCGGCCGGTCCGTCCGGTCGATCTGCCGCCGCGCCGCGGGATCCCCATCCGGGACCGTGCAGGAATAGAAGATCACCCGGCGCCGCTCGGGCGCGAGATGCGCGAACAGGCCGTGATCGACATGGGTCTTGAGGATCTCGGTGCCGACGGAGACGACCGCGTCCACAGACCGGTTGGTGATCTGCTTGGCGGCGTTCACGACCTTGCATCCCAGATGCCAGCGGTCGCACGGCTTGCCGTCCCGGAACATGGCGGCGTTGCCGCAGATCAGGTCGTACTCGCAGACCGTGTGGACGATCGGGATCCCGCGCTTGGCCGCCTCGCGCCAGACCAGGGTCGAGACGTCGAGCAGCGAGTGCGTGTTGACGATGTCGGGCCGGAAATCGTCGAGGACGCGGCCGAACTCGGCCGCGACGGCGAAATTCCATTGCTGCTTGAGCTTGGCCCAGGCGCGGCCGAACCGGGTCGCCTTGGGCCAGTCCTCCAGCCAGAAATCGTTGTGGTGCGCCATGCGGTAGACGGTGACGCCGCCGCGCACGCTCTTGGGCTCCGGCTCCCGGGCAATGCAGGCCGCTGCCACCGTGTGGCCGGCGGCGACCAGTTCCTCGGCGAGGTGCTCCACCGAGCGCTCGGCGCCGCCCACGATGTAGGGCGGATAGAGGGCACTGAGGTGCAGGATCCGCAAGGGGCCGGTCACCGCGCGTGCGGCGCCCTGATCGCTCGGCCGGTCCTGGCCCTGGGAGCGCGGCTCCTCGGTGAGGATCCGGACATAGGTCGAGGACAGGGTCGGGGTGATCATGGACGGCACTCGCTGAGGTGCGGGCGCTCTGCGCGCGCGGAAAGCTCGAGAGGCAGTTCGGGGCGGGCCGCGTCACGGGTCGCGGCGTAGAGGTCGAGATAGGCGGCGGCGACGACGACCGGGTCGGTGCCGGCGCCGATGCGGGCGGCGCGGGCGAGCCCCTCTGCGAGGCGGGCGGGCTCCGCGACGATCCGGGCCATCGCGGCGGCGAGTGCCGGGGCATCGCCCGGTGGCACCAGCCACGGCCCCGGTCCGACCTGCTCGCCGATGCCGCCGCTTGCGGTTCCGATCACCGGGACGCCGCGCCCGTAGGCTTCCGCCACCGTCCGGCCGAAGGGTTCGGGCCAGATCGGGGGGACGACGAGGCAGTCGATGCCATCCAGGAAGGCGTCGCGCTCCGCGTAGCCCAGGAAGGTCGCGGGCAGGCCCTCGGCCCGGGCGCGGTAGCGGTCGAGCCCGTCCACGGCGCGGCCGGCAACGGAGAGGCTCCAGCCTGCCCGCGGCAGGCTCCGGCAGGCTTCGAGGAGCGTGTCGAAGCCTTTGGCGGCCTCGATCCGACCCAGATAGCCGAACCGAACCGGCGCCCCCGGAACCCGCGGACGCCGTGCCGGCGGCAGGCCGGGCGGGATCGGATTCCAGATCACCCGGCGCAGCGCCGGCGGCACGTCGGTGAAGAACCCGGCATCGAGATGACGCTCGAGGATGTCTGAGCCCACGGCGGCCAGAGCCGTCACGGCGCGCTGACAGCGCCGGTGGATCCCACCGTAGAGGCGGCATTTGAGATGCTGACCGTCACAAGGCCGGCCGTCCCGCACCATCGCGCCGTTGGTGCAGAGACTGGTGAAGTCGTGGAGCGTGTGCACGATCGGCAGTCCGAGCTGCCGGAGCATCGGCCAGAGCGCCGGCGGCAGCTCGGAGATCGAGTGCGTGTTCACGAGATCGGGCCCGAAATCCCGGACCGCCGCCGCCATCCGGTCGAGGGTGGGTCGGTTCCACTGCGCGGCGAGCTTGTAGCGGAGGCGGTCGAGCCGCCCGCGTTCAGGCCAGTCGAGGATGTGGAAGGGCGTTCCGTGGCCGGTCCGATAGACGGTGACGCCGTCCTGACGGACCGGCTCGCCCTGCGCCCGTGCCGCGCAGACGACGGCAACGTCATGGCCGAGGCCCGCCTGGGTGCGGGCGAGTGTCTCGACCATCAGTTCGGCGCCCCCGACCTGCTCGGGCGGATAGAGCGAGCTAAGGTGCAGGATGCGCATGCGGCACCTCCCGAGCGGGGCGCGCCGGAGCGCCGTCCCGGAGCGCGTCGAGCAGCAGGCCCTCGTAGCGGCGGGCGGTTTCGGCCCAGTCGTAGCGACGGACATTGTCGCGGCCGCGCGCGATCAGCGTGGCCCGGAGCCCCGGCTCGTCGAGCAGGCGGCGCAGGCCCGTGGTCAGCGCCGCAGCGTCGGCGGGATCGAAGGTCAGGGCACCGGCTCCGGCGATCTCGGGCGTCGCGGAGCGGTCCGAGCAGAGAACCGGGCAGTCAAGGGCCTGCGCCTCCAGCACGGGCAGGCAGAACCCCTCGGCGAAGGACGGGACACACAGGCACAAGGCCGCGCGGTAGAGGCCCGCCAGCTGGTCGTCGTCGATCCGCGACAGGCGCGTCAGCGGCACCGGGGCGCCGCCGAGCGCGGCGGCGATCGCCTCGTCGGGATCCTCGCCCACGTGCACGATCCCGATCCCCGGCCGGCCGAGCCCGACCACGGCGCGGGCGAGGGTCGCGAAGTTCTTGTTGTACAGGGCGTTGCCGACCGCCAGCACGAAGGGCCCGGCCGGGAGTCCGGCCCGGGGCCCGTCGCGCGTGGGATTCAGCATCGCCGCGGAGGGCACGGTCTGAGCCCGTCCGCGAAGCCGGGGATAATGGTGCTCCAGATCGCGCCGGGTCGCCTCGGACACGGTGATCACCCGTGCGCTGTTGCCCAGCACCAGCCGGAAGATCGGATCGCTGGTCAGGGCCTCGCGGGAGCGGATGCGCTCGGGCAGCGTGCGGAAATAGAGATCGTGCACGACGCTCACCCGCGCGCGACCGCCGAAGGCCGCACCGTAGGGGTCGGCATTCAGCACCACGTCGATGTCCAGGGCCCGGCACAGCCGCGGGATCGCGAGGCTCTGGCGCAGGACGTCGAGCAGCATGATCCGCGGCCGCGGCACCGTCACGACCTCGACGCGGTCGCGGATCGCCGCCGGCAGCTGGTCGCGGCGCCAGGGAGAGCGGAGCACCACCGTGAAGGTGCCGCGCGCGATCAGGCCGGCGATCACCCGGAAGGCGACGAGAGCGACGCCCGACGGCCGACCGGCATGCTGGCTCGGCATGTTGACGAGGACGCGCGGCATTGCGGTTCTGACGGCTCCGGAGGAGAGGGGAGGGATTGCCGGCCCGTCAGGCGCGGCCGGCGACCTGGAGGATGATGTCGGCGAGCGCGCGCTGCATCCTGTCCGCTCCGAAGCGGGACAGCGCCCGTTCCCGGGCGAGACCGGTTCGCGGCGCGAAGGCGTCGGGGTTTTCGAGCAGTTCCGACAGGGCGGCCGCCAAACGGTCCGGTCGCCGTGGCGGCACCAGCGTTCCGGCCGCCCCGCCGTCGAGAATCTCCGCAGAGGCACCCGCATCCGTGGCGACCACCGGCACGCCAACGCGCATCGCCTCGACGAGGGTGCGGCCGAACGGTTCCGGATCGACCGAGGGGTGCACGACCACGTCGACCGCCTGCATCAGTCGGGGGACGTCGTCGCGCTGGCCGAGGAACGTGATCCGGTCCGACAGCCGGTACTTGGCCACAAGGTCCCTCAGATGCGCCGCGTAGGCATCCTCGCCGAAGAGCGGCGCCCCCACCACGATGCAGTGGAGGCCGGGCAGGCGCGCGAGCGCCTCGATCAGCACGTCCTGTCCCTTCCAGGGCGCGATGCGGCTGAACACGCCCACGAGCGGACCCGCCGGAAGGCCGAGTTCCGCGCGCAGCGCCGCGGCAGGCCGGGGGTCGCGGTCGAGGTCGAGGCCGTTCGGCACGATACGGATCAGGGATCGGCGTCCCCCGCCCTGAACGAAGGCCCGCGCTGCGGCTTCGGACGGCACGATCACCCGGGTCGCGCAGAGATTGGCGAGGCACACCTGGGCGATGCGCTGGGCCCGCCCGAAATGCGCGCTGTCGAGGATGTCGTGCAGGTGCCAGACCAGGGGGCGTCCGACGCAGCGCGCGGCGAAGGCGGACAGCAGGAAAGCCTTCTGCGAATTCGCGTAGACGACGTCGCAGGCGCGCGCCGCCCGCGCGATCTCCAGGGCCAGGGCGCCGAGCCGGCCCAGCACCGGCAGGGCGCTCAGGGGCGAGGCATCCCGCCGGAGAGCCGCCAGGGAGGTCCGACGCCGTGCAAGACGGATCTCCAGACCCTGCCCGCGCAGGGCGTCGGTGAGGGCGCCGTCCTCGAACAGGAAGGCGGTCGAACCCGCCCATGGCTGGACGGCGTCGCGGAGCACCAGCTCCGCTCCCGACATCGTGCCGGTGTGGCTGACGAACAGAACGCTGGGACGCGCGGCGATCCCGGACCGGGCGGCCAAAACCGGGTCGACGGAGCCACGCTCCGGAAGCGTCGCGGCGGGAAGGACGTCTGTCATCGGGCGCCCGCGGCCGTGCGTGGATCGGGCAGGGGCATGACATCGTAGGTCGGCTGAGTGCCCGGCCGGACCATCGTCATCGCGATTCCGAGCACGTGTCCGCCGGCGCGGCGCAGGTTCGCCACGGTCTCGACGGTGTCGGAGAGCTGCGAGCGGCCGTAGCGGGCGCAACAGAGCACGCCGTCGACGTGGCGGGCGAGCGTCGGCGCGTCCATCAGGAGGCTGGTGGGCGGCGTATCGAGAAGGACGAGGTCGTAGCGGCGGCTCCAGTCGAGAAAGCCCGCCATCCGGTCGCTCATCAGAAGCTCGGTTGAGTCGGCCGTCGGCGTCCCCGCCGGGATGACGTCGAAGCGTCCGGCCGGGACCACGGCCTCGGCCGGGTCGATCTCGCCGCGGAGCACGCCGCCGAGGCCCGGCCCGCGGCCGAGCCCGAGCGACGCCTCGAAATTCGGGCGCCGCAGGTCGCACTCGACGACGAGGACCCGTCGCCCGCCGGCGGCGCCGATCCCGGCCAGCGCGAAGGCCGTGAACGACTTGCCCTCGCGCGGCTTCGCCGAGGTCACCAGGATGACGCGGGACTTGCCGGAGCCTGCCAGGACGAGATGGGCGTGCAGGTTGCGCAGGACGTTCTGCATCACCGGATCGACCCGCGCCCGCGCCAGGGCCTCCGGGAGTTCGAGCGCCCGCTGACGCTCGGAGAAGCGTCCGACCAGCCCGGCTGGCTCCAGGCTGGGCAGCTGCGCGAAGACCGGGGCGCCGGTGCCGGCCATGAGCTGCGCGGAGCTGCGCACCCGTCGGTCGGTATAGTCGCGCAGCAGCGCGGCAGCGGCGGCGAGGACGCCCGCGAGCACGAAGCCGCCCGCCAGGAACGGCACGGCCTTCGGCGAGAACGGCTCCTGCGGCAGCTCGGCGAGGCTGACCAGCCGCGTGCTGCCGGTGAGGATGCGCCGCTCGGTCTCCAGCTCGCCCGCCCGCTTCACCAGATCGGCGTAGCGGGTGCGCTTGATCTCCGCGTTGCGGACCATGCCCTCGATCGAGGCCTCGTCGTCCATGGCGGCGGCGGCGTCGGTCTTGGCGGTTTCGAGCTGGGCGCGCAGCGACTTGGCGAGGGCGTTCGACGCCTCGTAGGACTTGCGCAAGCCCTTCGCCACGTTGCCGACCTCCTGCTCGATCCGCGTGCGCAGGCTCGCCTGCTCGGTCTCGAGCGCCCGGATGACCGGGTGGTTCGCCCCGAGCAGCGTGCTCTGGTTGGCGAGCTGCGCGCTGACGCCGCTGAGTTGCTGCTTCAGGGATACGACGGTCTGACTGGCCAGCACCGCCGGGGCACTGTCGGCGCCGCGAGCGCCCTTGTTCTCGATCTCGCTGAGACGCGCGGCGGCATCCGCCTTGGCCATCTCCGCAGCGGCAAGCTGCTGGCTGATGCTGGTCAGTCGCTCGGCGCTGATCGGGGCCGTCGAGCCCTTCAGCAGGCCCTTGCGACGGCGGAAGGTCTGGATTCGGGTCTCGTCCGCGCGGATCGATGCATCGAGCTGGCTGATCTCGGCATGCAGCCAGTCGGCGGCCGCCTTCCGGCTCGAGGCCTGCGTCTCGCGCTGATCCTCCAGGAAGGCGTTGATCAGGCCGTTGGCCATCGTCTGCGCCGTCTCGGGCAGTGGCGACTTGTAACCGATGGTGATAATGCGCGAGCGGCCCGAACTCAGGACCGTGTAGCGTTTCTGAAGATACTCCACGAGGGCGTTGCGATCCGTCGTGAGCTTCGTACAGGCCGCTTCCTTCTTGGCGCTGATCTCGTCGGGATGCCCGCGGGTCGCCGCAGAGCGGCACTCGGCCATGACGGCCGCGATCAGGCCGTCGTCGATCGCGAGACGCAGCAGCCGGGGCGAGCGGATCACCAGGATCTGGCTCTCGATATCGGCCGGATCGCCGATCTTCTGGATCCAGGCCATGGAGGCGTTGTTCGCCCCGGGCTCCGCTTCGGCGACGATCACCGAGCCGCTCGCCACGTATTGCGGCTGAATCATCAGCAGGGCGGTTACGGCGAGGCCGAGGATCCCGACGAACACCGCTGCGAACAGGTAGCGGCGATGCCAGATCCGGGAGAGGGCGGCGGCCAGCGGGCCGCCGCGCACCGGCTCCTGGGGGAGGGCGCGGACCGGCGCCCGGTCGGCCAGATCGACAGTCAGGAAGGACATGCGGCGCGTCCTCAGCCGACGGCTTCGAGCCGCGGCAGGATCCGCGGGCGCGTCTCGCAGGCGGCTTGATGGAGAGCCATCTGCTGACCGACGAAGCTCGCGAAGCGGCTTCGGAACAGCTCGGCCGAGAACATCTCGGCCTGCGCCCAGCGGGCCTCCCGGGTGAACAGGCTTTCCTGCTGCAGGAACCAGCCAACGCAATCGGCGATGGCCTGCGGCTCCGGCGTGTCGAAGAACATCCCGGTGCGCTGCGGGCCGCGGACCTGAACCGTCTCGCGGGCGCCGCCGCGGCCCAGCGCGAGGACCGGCGTGCCCTCCGACGTGGCCTCGACCACGATGATCCCGAAATCCTCCTCGGCCGCGAAGATGAAGGCCCGGGCCGTGGCCATGAGGCGCCGCAATTCCCCGTCGGAGACGAAGCCGGAGAACGACACGTTGGGCCCGGCGATCTCCCGCAGCCGTGCCGCATCCGGCCCGGTGCCCGCCACCACGAGTTCGAGATCGGGAAGCAGGGCGAAGGCGCGGATCACGGCCTCGACGTTCTTGTAGGGCACGAGCCGGCTGGCCACGAGGAAGTGGTTGCCGCGCGGCCCGTCGTAGCGCTGGCTCGGCAGATTGATGGGCGGGTGGATGACCTCGGCGGTGCGGCCGTAGACCTTGTGGATGCGCCGGGCGACGAAGGCGGAATTGGCCACGATCGCGTTGGGACCGGCCGCGGTGCGGAAGTCCCAGACCCGCATCCGGTGCAGGATGAGCCGGGCGAGCAGGCTCTTCATCCCGGCGTCGCAGCCGCTCTCCCTCAGGTAGGTATGCTGCATGTCCCAGGCGTAGCGCATGGGCGAGTGAATGTAGGAGACGTGCAGCTGGTCGGGTCCGGTCAGGACGCCCTTGGCCACCGCGTAGCTGCTGGAGATGACGAGATCATAGGCCGAGAGGTCGAACTGTTCGATCGCGAGCGGCATCAGGGGCAGGTAGTTGCGGTGCCGCGTCCGCGCGAAGGGCATACGCTGGATGAAACTTGTCCGCGCCTGCGTGTAGCCCAGCCGCTCCCGATCCTCTTCGGACAGGAAATCGAAGAGCGCGAAGACATCCGCGTCGGGATAGATCCGCAGCAGCTGCTCGAGGACACGCTCGGCGCCACCGACGATATACAACCAGTCGTGAACAATCGCGACACGCATCACAGCTTCCTCGTCGGCACGCCAGACGCGGGACCAATCAATACTGTCCTGCCGCCCCCGCCTGTGACAGCGAGCAAAGGCGCACTGGAAAGAGTAATGGAGACATCGGCCCTAAAAAAGGGGTCACCGCCTCGACAACAGTTGGAAATAGGCCCTGTTCAGATGTCTAATACCGAGTGTAAACTTAATTTTTATGAATTAGTAACGTTAATGATCGGCATTCTCTGCACGGTCAGCGCGTGGTTTCGGTCTATGCACTGGCAGCGCAAGCCGGTCGCGGCCTGCACCGCGGAGATCCTGCGTGGCGCAGGCTACGAGGCGATCGGCGTCGGCTGAGAGGCAGGACGCGTCCGTCGATGGAGCCGGTGTCGCAGGCCGGCGATCAGAGGGGTCTCGACATATCGGAACAGCACCTCTCCCGCGGCCACAGAGGCCGGAAACGCGATGGCGAAGATGAGAGCGGCACGCGCGTATCCGGGGGCGACGAGGAGCGCTGCGAGCTTGGCGGCGCTGTGAAGCAGCAGGTTGTGGACCAGGTAGAAGGAGTAGCTGGCATTGCCTTGCGAGAGCAGCCAGCGCGATTTCAGCGCGACGCCGCCCTGCTCCAGGAGCAGCATCGCGCCGACGACGAGGACGGCCGCGGAGCCCCAGACCAGTGGCCGGGCGAATCCAGACAATTCGGGGCTGGCGTCGAGCAGCGTGGTGGCGATCTGGCCGCCGAGGACGAGCAGCGCCGCCGCGGACAGGGCGGCACAGGCCAAGCGCCTGACCGGGAATCCCGCGGGCGGGATGCCGAGGCGCAGATAGGCGTAGCCCAGGCCGATGCCGGCGGCGAACTCGATGATGATCGGCTTCGTGTAGTAGGCCCAGTACAGGCCCGGGACGGGCAGAAGTCCGAGCAGGATCAACGCGAGGAAGATTGCGGCCGCGCCCAGCGCCCGGACGGCGGGCTTCGGCACCAGCAGCAGGCCCGCGAAGATCACGTAAAAAAACATTTCGTAGTTGAGCGTCCAGCCGACGGAATTCAGAGGCTCGATGAAGCCTCCGCGGGAAAACGGCAGGAACAGCAACGACTGGATGAGGTAGTCCGGCCGGACCTCCATGATCCCGATGGGCTTCAGGCCGGTCAGCGCGATGAGCGCCAGGCCGATCGTGACGAGCCAGTAGACCGGGACGACGCGCGACGCCCGGCGGAGCAGGAACCCACCGGGGCTCTCATGGCGGCCGCTGGTGCTCACGAACATGATGAGCCCGGACAGGACGAAGAAGACGTCCACGCCGAAGGCGCCGAAGGCCAGGAGATCCGGTCGCGGCAAAACCGGTCCGATATACAGGCCGTAATGCGTGAGGAAGACAAGGTATGACGCGACGGCACGCAGAATTTGAAGATTGTCGATCATCGCGCGCCGGCTGATGCCTGGGGCTACGCCCGGGACAGGCGAAGCCGCAACCTTATGGCCACGATGGCCCCGCCACGTCACGACAAGTCCCGAATCGTCCTAAATGGCTCCTCATCCCGAATTGACGTCATGCCGCGCATCTACGCGCGTAAGTTGCTGAATCCGCGAATTGGCGGGAGAGTCGGTCGCGAAATAAAGAGCTGGAAAGTGATCGTAAAGGTAGCGGCGGCCAATATAGCGCTCGGGCCGCGTGAGCTGCCTGGATACGCCGCGCGCATCCCCGTATCGCAACACGCGCACGGCTATTTACTATTAATAAATAGATAATTTGACGGCGGGCCGATCCGTTCAATAGCGTCGTTATGACTGGAATAGGGAGTTCCGCCTTGAACATCGCTCAGGATATCCGTGAGATCCTAGGATCGAACGAAGCCTTCGCCGGCAAGGCCGACCAGCTCTCCGAGGATGACAGCCTGTTCGATCGCGGGCTGGATTCGTTCGGCTCGGTGCAGCTGATGTTGGCGCTGGAGGAGCGCTTCAACATCGAGTTCCCCGATGAACTCCTGAACCGCAAGTCGTTCTCGTCCATCCGCGCGATTCGCGAGGCCGTCTCCACGCTGATCCAGCAGGAAGCCGCATGAGCACGTTTGCCGCGCGCGCCGAGCGGGTGGCGGCGGTGGCGGCGCGTCACGCCGACGCCGTCGATCGCGAAGGCCGCTTCCCCGAAGAGGCGGTGGCGGCGCTGAAGGCCGAGCGCCTCCTCGGTCTTCAGATCCCGGGGCAGTTCGGCGGCGAGGGGGCTGGGCTCGTCCAGATCGCCGAGCTGTGCAGTACGCTCGGGCAGGCTTGCAGCGCGGCCGCGATGGTGTTCGCGATGCACCACATCAAGGTGTCGAGCCTCGTGACCCACGGGCTCGACAGCCCGTGGCACGGCCGCCTGATGGAGCGGATCGCCCGCGAGCAATTGCTGGTCGCCTCCTCGACCACCGAAGCCGGCATCGGCGGCGACCTGCGCAACAGCCTCTGCGCCGTGGAGACCACCGGTGAGGTCTTCGCCCTCGGCAAGGACGCGTCGGTGATCTCCTACGGCGCCCGGGCCGACCTGATCCTCGCCACGGCCCGGCGCCATCCGGACGCGGCGACGTCCGATCAGGTCCTCGTCGCGCTGATGGCCGATCAGATCTCCCTGGTGCGCACGGGGGATTGGGACACCCTCGGGATGCGCGGGACGTGCAGCGACGGCTTCCGCCTGGAGGCCCGGAACGTCCCGGTCGAGCAGATCCTGCCGAAGCCGTTCGCGGAGATCGCCGCCCAGTCGATGCTGGCCTCGTCGCACTTGCTGTGGAGCAGCGTGTGGTACGGGATCGCGACCTACGCGGTGGACCGCGCCCGCGCCTTCGTGCAGGCCGAGGCCCGACGGCGGCCCGGGCAGGTCCCGCCCACGGCCCTGCGGCTGGCCGAGGTCTCCAACGCGCACCAGGCTATGCGCGGCACCATCGTGTCGGCCCTGCGCCGCTTCGAGGATGCGCACGGGGACGCCGACACGATCGGCTCCGTCGGCTTCTGCGTGATGCTGAACAACCTTAAGGTCACCGTCTCCGACATGGCGGTCGAGATCGTGCGGGGTGCGCTCGCGATCGTCGGTCTCGCCGGATACAGGAACGACACGCCCTTCAGCCTGGGACGGCCGCTGCGCGACGTCCTCTCCGCACCGCTGATGATCGGCAACGATCGCATCCTCGCCAACACCGCCAAGCTCCTGCTCGTGCAGAAGGGCAGCGGCCAGCTCATGAGTGCGTGATGGAATCGATCTCCTCTCCCGCCGGCGACGTCCTCCCCGAGGACGAGCCGGCCGGCGGTCCGACGTTCCTCGACCGCCTGTTTGACCACGGGCTGCTGGTCCGGACCGGCGTCGACGGCCTCTACGGCCGCAGCGGCGGCTTCGAGAGCGTCGTCGACGCCCTCGACCGGATGATCACGCGTCTCGGCGCCGCCGAGGGGGCCGAGGTGCTGCGCTTCCCGCCCGCGATGAGCCGGTCGGCCTTCGAGCGCAGCGGGTACCTCAAGGGGTTCCCGAACCTCGCCGGCACCGTCCACAGCTTCTGCGGCGACGCCCGCGGCCATGCCGAGATCCTCGCCTGTCTGGAGGCCGGGACCGACTGGACCGGCCAGCAGGAGGCCACCGACGTCGTCCTGACGCCCGCGGCCTGCTACCCGGTCTATCCGGTGGCTGCCGCCCGGGGGGCGCTGCCCGCCGCGGGCCGCCTCTTCGACCTGCAATCCTATTGCTTCCGGCGCGAGCCCTCGCTGGAGCCGACCCGGATGCAGCTCTTCCGCATGCGCGAATACGTGCGCATGGGCAGTCCCGAGCAGGTTCTGGCCTTCCGCGAGTCGTGGCTTCAACGCGGCACGGCGATGATGCGCGACCTCGGTCTTCCGCTCGCCATCGACGCGGCCAACGATCCGTTTTTCGGACGCGCCGGCCGGATGCTCGCCAACAACCAGCGGGCGCAGGGCCTCAAGTTCGAACTGAATGTCCCGGTCAACAGCGTCGAGAATCCGACCGCCTGTCTCAGCTTCAACTATCACCAGGACCATTTCGGCAGCACCTGGGACCTGCAACAGGCGGATGGCGCGGTCGCCCATACGGCCTGCGTCGGCTTCGGCCTGGAGCGGATCACCCTGGCGCTGCTGCGCCACCACGGACTCGATCTCGCCGCCTGGCCTGAGGCCGTCCGCGCCGAGCTGTGGGGTTGAGGCGGTGACCGCCGCTCTGCGCCGGCCGGAGGGTCTCGGAGCCGCGGGACCCTACGCCCCGCACCCGCTCCACGGGTCCGGCCGCGATTGGCCGGAGACGAATTGCTACGTCGACCTCTGGATCGAGCTCCTGCACGGACGCGGCCTCGTGCCCGAGGCGATGCTGGGCTTCACCCTGCGGCAGGATTTCGAGGGCGACCAGTTCACCTTCTTCAAGCCGCCGCCCGGCGACATCGAGCGGCTCTACGGGCTGGAGGTGCTGGAACTCGCGGTCTACGGAGGCCTCGAGGCCCATGCCGTGCGTCAGGCGGAGGCCGGCCGCCCGGTGCTGGTCGAAGTCGACGCGATCTATCTGCCCGATACCCAGGGGACGACCTACAGCCGGGACCACGCCAAGACCACGATCGGTATCCTGGCCCTCGACCCGGTGACCCAGGAACTCGATTATCTCCACAATGCCGGGCGCTTCCGGCTGTCGGGGGCGGATTATGCCGGGATCTTTGCGCCGGCGCTGCTGCCGCCCTACGCCGAGTTCGTGAAGTCGGTCGCCTCGCCCCTGAGTTCCGCGGACCTGCCGGGGGCCGCCCGCGCGCTGCTCGTCCGGCATCGCGCCCGGGCGCCCCGCCGCAATCCTGTCCTGGCGTTCCGCGACGCATTGGCGGCGACGGCCGGGGATCTGGTGTGCCGGCCGCTCAGCGTGTTCCACGCCTACGCCTTCAATACGACGCGCCAGCTCGGCGCCAATTTCGAGATGCTCGCCAGTCATCTCTCGTGGCTCGAGGCGCGGGATGCCGGTGGGTTCGCGCCAGCGGCCGCGGCCGCCGCGGATGTGAGCCGCGAGGCGAAGGCCTTCCAGTTCCAGCTTGCCCGCGCCTTCCACCGCCGCTCGGCCGAGGGACTGGCACTGCGTCTCGACCGCCTCGCGGCGACCTACGACCGCCTCTTCGCCGACCTCGACCGCGCGCTGGACCGCTGAGAGCCGCGATGGCCCGCATCCGCTGCGTCGACGAGCGTGCGCCGGAGGTCCAGTTCGGGCCCTGGATGCTCGGCGTCACGCCGCCGGGCGCCTGTGCGGGCCCCGCTGACCTCGACGCCGTGACCGGCTGGATCCCCGCCACCGTTCCGGGCACCGCCGCCGCCGCCCTGCGGGCCGCCGGGCGCTGGAGCGAGGCCGCGCCGGAGCCGATCCACGATCGCGATGTCTGGTACCGGTCGCGCATCGCCGGGGCGGGCCCGGCCCGTCTTCGATTCGAAGGGCTCGCCACCCTGGCCGAGGTCTGGCTCGACTTCGCGCCGATCCTCTGCACCCGCTCCATGTTCGAGGCGCACACCGTCGATGTCGAACTCGGCGGCGTCTCCGAGCTGGCGCTCTGCTTCCGTGCGCTCCGGGAGGAACTCGACCGACCGGCCAAGCGCGGGCGCTGGCGGCCTCGGATGATCACACCCGGATCGCTGCGCCATCTGCGAACCAGCGTCCTCGGCTTCATGCCGGGCTGGTGCCCGGAGATCGACCACGTCGGCCCCTTCCGACCGCTGACTGTCGGGCCGGTCCGACCCCGCATGGCGGCCGCGGATGTGCGTTCGACCCTCGAAGGCGACATCGGCCACCTGGCCGTGCGCCTGCGAATCGACGGGCGGACCGACTCGGTCATCCTCGCGTGCGGCGGGGGTGAGGCTTCTCTGACCGAGGTCGAGCCGGGCCTGTTCGCAGGCGCGCTGGCGCTTCCCGGCATCGCGCCCTGGTGGCCGCACACGCACGGCGTGCCGAACCTCTACCCGGTCGAGGTGCGCGTCGACGGCGCACGCTTCGACCTCGGCCGCGTCGGCTTCCGAAGCCTGACGCTCACCCGTCCGTTCGAGGACGGCCTGTCGCTGGCAGTGAACGGCGTGCCGGTCTTCTGCCGGGGCGCCGTCTGGACGCCGCCGGATCTCGTCGGGCTGGGCTCCGACGGGACCCGAACGCTGCTCATGCGCGCCCGTGAGGCCGGCATGAATATGCTGCGCGTCCCGGGCACGACGCTCTATCCGGATTCCGACTTCTACAATCTGTGCGACGAATTCGGCATTCTGGTCTGGCAGGACCTGATGCTCGCCAATTTCGACTATCCGCACGCGGACCCGGCTTTCGCGTCCCAACTCGACCGCGAGCTGACGGGGTTTCTCGAGCGGACGCAGACCGCGCCGTCGCTCTGCGTGCTGTGCGGGGGCAGCGAAGTCTGGCAGCAGGCGGCGATGCTCGGCGCGCCCCGGGCCGTCTGGGCCGACACCTTCTGCGCGACGACTTTGCCGGCGCGCGCGGCGGATCTGCGATCCGATCTCATCGTCGTGCCGAACTCGCCCTCCGGCGGCGACTTGCCCTTCTCGCCGCGCGGGGGCTGCACGCACTATTTCGGCGTCGGCGCCTATCGACGGCCCTTGGAGGATGCCCGCCGGGCAGAACCTGGCTTCGCCAGCGAATGCCTCGCCTTCGCCAATCCGCCCGAACCCGGCACGCCGGGACCGACCGGACCGGCCGATCCGCTCTGGCCGGCCGGCATCCCCCGGGACCGGGGGGCCGACTGGGACTTCGAGACGGTGCGCGACCATTATGTCGCCCTGCTCTACGGCGTCGATCCGGCGGCGCTGCGCGCCGAAGATCCGGACCGCTACCTCGAACTCGGCCGTGCTGCGGTGGCCGAGGTGATGGAGGCGACCTTCGCGGAGTGGCGCTGTCCGCGCTCGCCGACAGCCGGCGGCCTCGTCCTGATGCTGCGCGACCTCGGACCCGGCGCCGGCTGGGGCGTCATCGACTGGACGCAGAGGCCGAAATCGGCCTGGTATGCGCTGAAGCGCGCCTTCCGTCCGGTCCAGGTCCTTCTCACCGACGAGGGCCTCGACGGCCTTCACGTTCACGTCCTCAACGAGACGGCAGCGGCCCAGGACCTGACGCTGACGCTGACCCTGTGCGATGTCGGGGGGCGGGTCGCAGCGCGGGCCGAGCGGGTCCTTACGGCCGGCCCGCGGGCGGCCCTCACGCTTTCTTCCGCCGCCGTGCTCGGCCGATTCTTCGACTCCACGGACAGCTACCGGTTCGGGCCACGGATCCACGATCTCGCGCATGCCCGGCTGAGCGATGCCGACGGCCGCGTGATCGCCGAGAGCTTCCACTTCCCCGGCCTGCGGCCGGTCCTCCGCGAGGCTGTCGGCCTGCGGGCCGAACCGGTCGCGACCGGGGACGGTCCGGGTCTGCGGATCAGCACCGCGCGCTTCGCCTGCAGCGTCCAAGTGCAAGCCTCCGGAGTGTGGCCGGTCGAGAGCGGATTCCATCTCGCGCCGGGATCGAGCCGGATCGTCGCCTTCGCGGACGCCGAATGGCTGCCGCGCGGGAGCGTGCGGGCGATCAACAGCAGCGAGATCGTGGAATTCGGTCATGACGCCTGAGGTCGAGTCCGACGCCGCGGTGCCGGTGACGTTCGATGGCCTGTTCGGGTGGCTTCATCCGGCCGCCGGACGGCGCGGCGTCGTCCTCTGCGGGACCTGCGGTTTCGAGCAGATGGCCGCGCACAGACCCTGGCGTTCGCTGGCCGAAGACCTCGCCGCGGCGGGCTGCCCGACCTTACGCTTCGACTACCCGGGGGAGGGCGACTCGGCCGATCCCGAAGCCGCACGGGTCCTGGCCTGCGTCGCGGCGATCCGGCGAGCCGTCCAGTTCCTGCGCACGACGGCGGGCGTGACGGAGATCGTCCTCATCGGTCTGCGCCTGGGCGCCACCTTCGCGGCCCTGGCGGCCCAGGACGAGGCCGTGGAAGGCCTCGTGCTGCTGGCACCGGTCACGACCGGGCGCGCCTATATGCGCGAGATGCGGCTGCGGGCGCAGACCATCGGGCGCCTGCCGGACGGGTCGGTCCCACCGCAGGAGGCCGACAGCCTCACCGTCGGTGGCTTCCGGATGGAATCGGTTGTCCTCAATGAGCTCGCCACCCTCAACCTCGAACGTCTCGAACGGGCGCCGGCGCGGCGCGCGCTGCTCCTGGCACCCGAGACCAGGACCCTGGCCGCCCGCCTCGAAACCCTCGGCTCCACGGTCGCGACAGGGCCGTTCCCGGGTCTCGCCGCACTCGTCGGCGACCCGATCTTCTCCGATGTCCCGGCGGCGGATTTCGCGCGCGTCATCGCCTTCGCGACCGCGGGCGCGGGAGACAGCGGCCTGACGCGCAGCGGAACGGCCGTCGGCGCCCTGGCTTCACCGCCTCTGACCGGGTCGGGCTGGGAGGAGGAGCCGGTGCGGTTCGCCCGGGGCCTGTTCGGCATCCGGTGCCGCCCGGACCGGGCCGACGCGAATGCACCCACGATCGTGTTCGTCTCCACCGGCATGAGCGTGCATTCCGGATGGGGACGCCAGACCACCGATCTCGCCCGGCGTCTCGCCGCCGACGGAATCGGCTCGTTTCGGTTCGATCAGCGGGGCATCGGCGACAGCGCCGATCGAGCGGACGGCCGCAAGCCGCTCTTCGCGGCGGACGGATTCGCCGATGTGATCTCGGCCGTCGACGAGATCGCCGGCACGGGCGGCCCGATCCTGCTCGTCGGCGGCTGCAGCGGCGCCTACGCGGCCTTGCACGCCCTCTGCCGGGACAGCCGGGTGGACGGGGCCCTCCTGCTCAACCTCTACTGTTTCGACTGGGATCCGGATGAGGACCTTGACCAGGTCATCCGGCAAACCTTCGGGAGCGCCTCCACCTACGCGGCCCTGCTCAAGCGGGGCGCGACGTGGCGCCGGCTGATCCGCGGCGAGATTCGGATCGGCGCGATCGCCGCGGTGCTGGCCCGGCGCGGGATCGATGCCGCGTTCCGCCAGATGCGCCGGGCCATACGCCCCGGCCCGCCCGGCGGATCACCCGCCCGGCGGATCGCGGCCCTTCGCCGCCGGGGTGCAGAGATCCGACTGCTCTACAGTGCCGGCGATCCCGGTCTTGCGGCGCTCCGCCGCCACCTGGGACGCTCGCCCGGGAAGGCGGACCGCCGCCTCGGCGCGCCCGTGACGGTCGTTCCGGGTGTGGACCACAATTTCGGATCCCGTGAGGCCCAGGCCCGGCTCGCCGAGGCTCTGCACGACCTTCTGCAGGCGGTGCAACGGTCGAAGGCGACGCGCTCCGGCACGGCGGTTTCCGCAAAGCCCGGCCGTGTCCTCACCCTGGCAGGCCGGACATGACACGGCTCACGCGCCGTTCGGCGCTCGCCCTGGCAGCGGGATCCCTCGCGACGGGCACCTTCGCGACAGGTACCTTGGCGGCAGGGCGTGCCACGGCGGCGGAGCCGCTGCATCGGTGCGAGGCGCTGATCGATTCCATCGGCGTGAACGTGCATCTCGGCCATCGCGGCAGCCCGTATGTCGAGCGCTTTGCGGCCTGCATTGAAGCCCTCGACGATCTCGGCGTCCGCCATCTGCGCGACGATATCGTGCTCACCGGCGACGAGCCGGCTGGACAATTCGAACGGATCGCGGATCTGGCCGGCCGGGGCTACCGCTTCAGCCTGATCTTCTATGACGGGCTCACGCCGGGGCCGCGGGTAGCGCCGGAGCGCTTCGCCGAGATCGCAGGCTGGGCTGGCGCGGGACTCGTCGTGGTGGAAGGCGGCAACGAGCCCCCGGTGGCGACGCGGCCCGGTTTGGCGGGGCAGTCGGCCGCGCACCAAGCCGCCCTGTTCCGCGCCGTGCGGGCGGATGCCCGGGCCGGAACCGTCCGGGTCGCCGGGCCGAGCTACATCCAGGACAACGTCGCAGCGGCGCAGAATCTTGCGGCCGTGATCGATTTCGCGAACATCCACGCCTATCCCGGCGCCGAGCCCCCGGAAACCGATGGCGCCGGCAGCCTCGCCCGCTTCATGGCGGCATCCCGTCCGGTCTTCGGCGATGCTCCGGTGTTGGCCACCGAGAATGGTTACCACACGGCGCTTGCCACCGGCAGCGCCCATCTGCCGATCTCGGCCGGTCTCCGGGCCCGGTACCTTCCGCGGATGCTGCTCTGGAGCTATCTGCAGGGGGTACGCCGCACCTACCTCTACGAGCTGATCGCCAGCTTCGATCGCGGCGACGCCGACCCCGAAAGCCATTTCGGCCTCCTCGCTCACGACGGCCGGCCGACCCCCGCCTTCCGGGCGGTTCGCAGCCTCGTCCGACTGTTCGGAGCGAATGCCGGCACCGTCGCCGCCGTTGCGGCCGATCGCGACGTCACATTGTCCGCTGCAGTGCCCGATCTCGTCTTCGCACGGTTCGCACGACAGGACGGGGCGACGCTCATTCCGATCTGGCTCGGCCTCGACGGCTGGGATCGGCGCAACCGGATCCCGCTTCCGGATGCGCCGGCGCGTCCCGCCGAGATCCGTCTGTCGCTCCGCCCGCGGCAAGTCAGGCTGCATCGCTTCGAAGACGACGGATCGGTGACCGTCGCGAACCTTCCGGCGGACAGGCGCGTGCCGGTCCAGGTCACCGACCGCCTCGGCGTGATCGAGCTGACGTAGACTACATCCTGCCGGGCCCGGGACCGGCCCGCAGACCGACACACGCCCCCCTCCGACGTTCGCGGAAATCGATCCCATGCTGAGCTATCTGGGCGATAAGATCGTCGGTCTGACCCTCGCAGTTCTGAATGTGCTTGCGCCCTTCGAGGTGCATGTGACCAAGGGGGTGGCCTACGCGGACGGGATCGAGCACCGCGCCGACATCTATCGGTCGGCCGCGCGGGGGGCGCGTCCGGTCGTTGTCTTCCTCTATGGCGGGGGATGGCGGAGCGGGTCCAAGGATGAGGTCGCGTATGTCGGCGCCGCCTTCGCGCGGCGGGGCTTCGTTGCCGTGATCCCGGACTACCGCCACGTTCCGGCTGTCGGACTGTCAGACATCCTGGCGGACAATGCCGCCGCGGTCGCCTGGACCATCGCCCACGCGGCCGAATATGGCGGCGACTCAAGGCGTGTCGTGGTCGTAGGCCATTCCTCCGGCGCGTGGGCCGCCGCCATGCTGGGTCTCGATCCAACATGGCTGGAGCAGGCCGGCTCAAGCCCGGCGAAGCTCGCCGGCATCGTCGGATTGGCGGGCCCCTATGCGAGCGCGGCGCTGATGGAGCCGTTGGATCGTGAGGTCTTCGTCGGCAGCGATCCCACTCTGCAGCCGATCAATCATGCTTCGGACAGGCATCCTGCGATGCTGCTGGCCGCGGGCGCGGCCGATCTCGACGTCAACCCGGCCGGGACCCTGGCGCTCGACGGAGCCATGCGGGCCTTCGCCGGCGATGAGACTATGAAGATCTATCCCGGCCTGGGCCATGGCCAGATCGTTCATGCCCTCAGCTTTCCGTTCAGTCTCCGGTTCCCGGTCGCCGACGACGTCGCGCGATTCATCAAAGGGGCCCATGCCGGGCCGTGATGCGCCCGAGCCGACGGAGCCGCCGAGGCCCCGATCGGCTTCGCTTGGCCAATGAGCGCGGGCCGGTCCGAGACGCGCCGGCCCATCCTCTCAGTGCCGTCGCGATGCGACCTGCGCCGGCCTCAGTGATAGCCCGGCGCTCCCGCCGCGACCTTGCCGCGGAACAGCCAGTAAACGTAGGCTGTATAGACCAGGATCATCGGCACGAGCACGACGGCACCGGCCAGCAGGAAAGCTTGGCTGCTGGGATGCGTCGCCGCATCCCAGATCGAGATGGCCGGCGGTACGATCATCGGCCACAGGCTGATCCCGAGCCCGATATACGACATCAGGAACAGACCCAGGGCGCACAGGAACGGCGTCACCTCGGCGCGTCGCTCGAGGGCGACGAAGAAGCGCCAGGCGAGGACGGCGACCAGGGCGGGAACCGGGGCAGCCAGCGCGATATTCGGCCAGGACAGCCACCGGGCCCGGAACGCGTCGCTCAGGATCGGCATGGCGGCCGAGACGATCGCAATGGCCGCCAGCGTGACGAAGCCGAGTTGGCGTGCCAGCCGATAGGCCCGGAGCTGGAGTTCACCCTCGGTCTTCCAGATGAGCCAGCAGGCGCCGAGCAGGCCGTACCCGCCCACTAGGGCGATGCCCGTCAGCACGGAGAACGGGGTCAGCCAGTCCCACCAGCCACCCGCATAGGCGCGGCCCTCGACCCGGATGCCCTGGACCAGGGCACCGAGGCAGATGCCCTGGCAGAAGGTCGCCACGTAACTGCCCCACGAGAAGGACCGATCCCAGGCGCGCTGGCTTCGGAGAGTGGCGGCCCGGAACCGCATCTCGAAGGCGACACCGCGGAAGACCAAGGCCAGGAGCATCAGGATCAGCGGCATGTAGAGCGCCGGCAGGATCGTGGCGTAGGCGAGGGGGAACACTGCAAACAGGCCGCCGCCGCCGAGGATCAGCCAGGTCTCGTTGCCGTCCCAGACCGGGGCGACGGTGTTGACCATAAGATCCCGATCCGCCTTGCCGCGAACTGCGGGGAACAGGATGCCGACCCCGAGGTCGAAGCCGTCCATCACCACGTAGAGGAACACGGCCGTGGCGATGAGCAACGCCCAGATGAGGGTGAGATCGAGGGACATCGGGCCTACTCCGCGGGCTGGGCGAGGGGACGGCCGGCGCCGGGCGTGCCGGAGACCAGGGCGGGCGCGGGCGTGATGCCGGCGGTGCGGATCGGCTGCCCCGGGGGCGGCCCGGGCTCATGGACGTGCGGCGTCTGGTTGAACAGGTGCAGGAGGTACCAGATGCCGGCGCCGAAGACGGCGAGGTAGACCGCCGCGAAGGCCGCCAGGGAGGCCGCGACCGCCGGGGCCGCCACCGGGGAGACGCTGTCGACGGTGCGCAGCGCGCCGTAGACGGTGAAGGGTTGACGGCCCGCCTCCGTGACCGTCCAGCCGGCCGTGACGGCGATCAATCCGGACGGCCCCATGGCGACGGCGAAGCGGTGAAGCCACGGCGTGTCGTACAGCCGCCCCTGACGGCGCAGCCAGAGCGCGGCTAGACCCAGGGCGATCATCAGAAGGCCGAGCGCAACCATGATCCGGAACGACCAGAACACCAGGGGTAGGTTGGTCGGCCACTGATCGCGCGGGATGTCCCTGAGACCGCGAACCTCGCCGTCGAGGTCGTGGGTCAGATAGAGGCTGGCTAGACCGGGGATGCCGATCCGATTCTGCACCACGCCCGCATTCGCGTCGGGCCAGCCGAACAGGATCGCGGGGGCGCGGCGCTCGGTCTCGAAATGTCCCTCCATGGCGGCGACCTTGGCGGGCTGGTGCGCGTAGGAATTGCCGCCGTGCAGGTCGCCGATCACCAGCTGGGCCGGAGCCACCACGGCGGCCATCCACATGGCCATGGAGAACATCAGCCGCGCCTGGCGATTGCTCCGGTCGCGCAGCAGATGCCACGCACCCACCGCCCCGACGATCATCGCGGTGGTGAGATAGGCGCCCGTGACCGTGTGGGCGAAGCGGTAGGGGAAGGACGGGTTGAAGATGATCGCCAGCCAGTCGGCCGGTTCGAAGCGCCCGTCCGGCCCGATGGCGTGGCCGGTGGGCGTCTGCATCCAGGAATTGGCCGATAGGATCCAGAATGCGGAGGTCAGCGTGCCGAAGGCGACGAGGCAGGTCGCCAGGAAGTGCAGCCCCTTGCCGACCCGCTCCAGGCCGAACAGCATGACGCCGAGGAAGCCCGCCTCCAGGAAGAAGGCCGTCAGAACCTCGTAGCCGAGCAGGGGGCCGAGCACCGGCGCCGTCCGGTCGGCGAAGACCGACCAGTTGGTGCCGAACTGGTAGCTCATGACCAGTCCGGAGACGACGCCCATCGCGAAGGCGACCGCGAAGACGCGGAGCCAGTACCGATAGGTATCCAGATAGACGGCCTCGCCGGTCCTGAGCCAGAACCCTTCGAGGACCGCGAGATAGCTCGCAAGTCCGATGGTGAAGGCCGGGAACAGGAAGTGCCAGACGACGGTGAGCGCGAATTGGGCTCGCGCGAGATCGACTGCGCTCGGCAGTTCGAGAGCGGACATCACGGTCTCCCAGGGGACGAACGGGCCGGATGTGCCGCAGCTTGAGCGCTGCCGCGTTGATTCAGCTCAAGGCCGGAGCGCGCGAATCCGACAAGCCGGTGCGGTGGCGATTGCGCTGGATCAAGGCTGCGGCCCCTCCCACCGACCATACGGCTCTGGTCGGGGCCGTGTGTCGGTCGCGCGGAGACCGCCATGTCCTATGCCAACATCCTCGTTTCCGTGGACTTCGCGGAATCGACGCCCGACCGCGTGCGGCTGGCGGCGGCCTTGGCGCGCCGCTTCGATGCGACGCTGACCGGCGCGGCCGCCGCCGAGGTGCCGGCCCCCCTGTTTGCCCATGACATCCGCGACGCGCAGGCCCAGCACGAGCGCCTCAAGGCCGAAGTCCTCGTGGACCTTGAGCAGGCGCAGGCGATCTTCGCGCGCTGCGCAGGCGCGGCACCGCGGACCGCTTGGTGTGGCGGCCTCGACCGGCCGTCCGCTCATCTCGTGGACAAGGGCCGTGCCGCCGACCTGATCGTCGTCGGCCGGGCCGGCGAGAGCGAGATCGACCCCGGGCCGTTCGGCGTGGCGATCGCGCCGGTTCTGATGGAGGCCGGACGGCCGGTCCTCGTCGTTCCCCCGCGCGTCAGAGGGGAGCCGGGCCGGCGCATCGTCGTGGCCTGGAAGGATTCGCCGGAGGCGCGACGGGCGGTAGCCGGGGCCCTGCCGTTCCTGCGCTCGGCGGATCGGGTCTTCGTCGCCACGGCGGGCGAAGGCGCCCGCCTGGAAGGCGCGGACGAGGTGGCCGCTCATCTCGCGCTCCACGGCGCGTCCGTCGCCACGCATCTGTTGTCTCCGACGGTCAGCGATGGCGACGAGATCCTGCGTTTTGCGCACGACCATCAGGCTGACCTGATCGTCATGGGCGCGTACGGCCACTCACGCCTGCGGGAATGGATCTTCGGCGGCGCGACACGCCACATCCTTCACGCGACCAATGTCTGCTGCCTGATGGCGCATTGACGGGCTGCGGCGATGCTTCGTCGTCGGGGATCGGTCATCCGCACGTCGCCAGACGAAGCCGGATCATCCGCGCGACCCGAGCGCATGACCGTGCGGGCCGCGTCCTTGCTCCGCAGGCGCGGCCTGCCGCTACGCCACGCGGCACCAAACGGGAGAGGTCCGCGCCGGTTCTAGCGGGAGAAGTGGGTTGTCGACATCCGGTCCGTGACGAGTTCGGACGGCACCCAGTCGAATTGCGGCACCGGCTCATGCCGGATCAAAGCCAGGGCATCATCGATCGCACGACGGCCTTGTAAGCTCGCATCCTGGTGGATCGTTACGGCAAGCCGTTTGTCCTGCATGGCCTGCATCCCGGCGGCGGTCGCATCCACGCCCCCGATCAGGATCCGGCCCGCCGGAATTCCGGCCGCCTCCGCGGCTTCGGCAGCACCGATCGCCATCTCGTCGGTGACGGCTGCGATCGCATCGATGGTCGGCTTCCGGGCGAGCCAATCGGCCACCGCGGCTCGGGCCGCCGAACGGTCGCAGTCCACCGCCGCCTCCGCGACCAGCCGGAGGCCCGGGGATTCGGCCAGGACCTCCTTCACGCCGTCGGCGCGAAGCGTCGACCCGGGGTGCGACGTGCAGCCCGCGAGAATCCCCACGCGGCCCCTCCCGTCCAGCATCTGCCCAAGCTTGCGCATCTGCAACCGCCCGGCGACGAGGTCATCCGGCTGGACAAAAGCGACTCGTCCGGCGAACCAAGCCGAACGGGGTGCGCCGTTGACGGTGACCAGCGGAACATCCGCCTCTTGCGCCAGACGGATGATCGCGGCCCAAGCCGACGAGTCGACAGGGCTCACCACGAGCGCGTCGACCTTCTCGGCGATGACGCGCCGGGCCTGCGCGATCTGCTGCGCGCCCGCGCCTTCCGGCGCATAGTCGAAATGCACCGTTATCCCGCGCGCCACCGCGTGCTCCTTCAGGCTGTCGTGCAGAAGGCGGGTGAGGGCCGCCGGCGGAGTCATCAGAACGGCGATCGTGGTGGCAGACGCCGGTTTCGCGCAGACGATGACGGCGAGAGCCCCGGCCCAGGCGGCTCGTCGCAGGCGCGAGCGCATCTGCGCCCGATCTGTCCGGCCCATCACGCTCGCTCCGTTCCTGTCGTTCCGTGCCCCGCATCAGGCCGCGCGGAGATTGTCGAGAAAGCCTGCGATCTCGCCGCCGAGACGTTCGGCGTCCCGCGACAAGCTGCGGGCCGCGGCCAACATGCCGGCCGCGACCGTGTCGGCCTCCGCGGCCGGATCGGTTGTTCCTGTGATGTCGAAGCCGGGTTCCACGGCGTCGGCGGTACAGGGGATGACGATCTGGACGGCCTCCCGCGCTGCAGCGCCCTGCTGCTCGACGGCGACGGCGATCGAAGCCGCCGCCCGGCTCATGTCGGCGACCCGTGCGGTGATGCCTGCGATCGCCGACGTCGCCTCGACAGTCGATCCCTGCAATTCGGCCACGTGCCGGCCGATGACTTCGGTGGCCTCTTTGGTCTGTCCCGCCAGGGTCTTCACTTCGGCGGCCACAACCGCGAATCCGCGCCCTGCCTCACCGGCCCGCGCGGCTTCGATCGCGGCATTGAGGGCGAGGAGATGGGTCTGGGCGGCAATCTTGGTGATCATGCGGACCACTTCGCCGATCCGGTCCGCGGCGCCGCTGAGGGCTTGAACACGCGAGAGGGTCTGTTCCGCCTCCACCGCCGCGCCACCCGCCAGGGACGCCGTGATCTCGGCTTGGCGATTGACCTCGTGGGCTGCAGAGTTGAACACCCCGGCAGCGGCGGCAATCCGCCGGACGTCGGACTGAGCCTGTTGGGCTGCGGCGGCCATCGTCGCCGCGTGACTCGTCGTCAACGTGACCATCTCGCAGAGTCTCTCGGCCGTGGCGCGCAGCTCCGCCGAGTCGGATGACACGGTCTCGACAACCCCGCCGATCTCGGCTTCGAACCGCTCCGTCATGTTGCGAAACGCGTCACGGCGTTGCTGTTCACGGTGCGCCTGCACCCGGGCCGCCTCCTCTTCGCGGCGTTCGGCGTGCCGAATCCTGTTCTCACAGGCCCTGAGAGCCCCCGCCATCGCGCCGAGTTCGACCTCCTGCATCAGGGTGGAAATCGGAACCGTCGACCCGTTCTCCGCCCATCGCTGCAGGGTGGCGGTGATCGCCGACACCGGTCGAACGACATGGCGCAGGACGATCCACGCCAGCCCGAGGCTGATCGGGGCGGAGGCCGACACGGCCATGGCGAGCGCCCACCACGCCATCAGGCCGGCTGTATCGACGGTCTTGGCTTCTTCGGCGATCCTGCCTTGACGGTTCATGAGCAACGCGTCGACCGCCTGCAGAAGCGCTGCCGCATCGGCCTCCAGCACCGTCGACAGGACCTGGTCGGCGAGTTCGCGTTCCCCGGCCCGGTCGAGGGCGGCCGCCTCGGCCCCGACAGCGAGGACATGCTGCCAAGCTACGCGCAGAGTTTGCGCCAGCTTTTGGTCATCAGGCGCCGTAACGGTCGGAAGATACGCGCTCCAGGCGGCCGAGAGCGATCGATGCGCCGCGTCGATCTTGACGAAGCTTTCACGACGGGCCTCCTCAGTCGTCGCAGCGTGCGCCAGAACCGCAAGCGTCCGAAGCTCCTGACCCAGTTGCTTGATGGTGCCGAGCAGGGTCGTGGCCTTGATCTCACCGGCCAGGGTGCGACTCGCTGCTTCGACGATGCCGATCCGGACTGCCGAGACCAATCCGATACCAATCGGAACACTGAACATCGTCACGGCAAATGCGATAACGATCGATCGAACGCTTAATTCACGCCGCAGCCCAAGAAATGACAGACGCACATGCATCCAATGATTTCCGATAAGATCATTGGACTATCTTCTATGCAATAATCTCTCCGAGATCAACGCCCGTATATAGACAGTTGTTATACTTGATGAAGATTATAGTAAAACATATTTGCCTCGTAAAATATAGACAGAACAAGAAAATATAATGATATTAGCATCTATTACTCTTCAGATGACCGTCTCATTTGCGGGCGGACGATCTCCGCAGATTGAGTGTCGCGCGTCGCAAATCTGATCTGCCGTGGGCGGCACACGCCGCGCGTCGCGCTGCGGCACGCCGCCGATCCCATCCGCACATCGCTTGCATGCCGGATCGGCCGCGCCGCCTGCCGAGCGCCGCAGATGCGTCGCTCAGTCTACCCCGCCAACGCCGGGCGAGGCTGCGTCTGCACCGAGGTCAGAGCGGCTTGGTCTGCTGGGCGCGCATCCACAACAGGCCGGCCAAGCCCATCCACGGGCACACGAAGACGATGAAGGCGACCAATCCCATGGATCATCTCCCGGCGAACCGTGTGTGACGTCAAGAAACGCTCGCCGATTTCGCCGGATCCGCCTCATTGTCCGCAGCCCGAGCTTGGCGCGCCATCGCGATCAATTCCGATGCCGTAAATCCGCGGTGCGGGGGCGGTTCAGGGAGGTTACCCGGGGTCGGCAAACGCGGCGCCGGCGGAAGGGGCGATGCCCGCCCCGGCCATAACCGCTTCAGCCGACCTGCCTTGCGCAAGGTTCGCTCCACCACGCATCCATCTCCCGCTCATGAACTGCGGTGACGGGTAGGCGAGGGCCTGCCGCCGGGTAAGCCGGCCCGGGACAAGTGTGCAGCCGAGGCCCGGCGCGTGGCGTATGGCCCACCCTCTGGGCGGCCGCCGGCATTGCCCTATGGCACGCTCTTCAGACGCGAGACGCACCGGGGCTCAGACCCGATCAGCCCGCACCGCCGGTTGCCGTGCGGACAGCCGGTGCAGTTGAGCTGTCTCGTCATCCGCGACATTGCCGTCGACGCTCGAAGTCCGGCTGGTCGGACCCGCGCGCGAGCCCGAAGGTTTCGTTCTGCAAAGTCGTTTGACCAAATTGCTTCAAATACAGCTCATTGCGGCGCACGATATCGAATGAGCCACCAATTTCGTCCGGCTCCGGATGGGCGGTCCGTCGTACGCGAGTGCCGACGCGCGTGCGGATAGCGGCGGAACTGTTTGACCTGCGCGACGTCCGGCCCTTTCACCTTCAGCCGAAGGCGCGCGAAGCTTCCCGGACCTGACGCGTCGCCCGGTCTGCGCGTGCGCTGGCCTGCGCGATCGTGTTCATGCCCGCCGAGATCGCGGACACATCCTGCGCTGCGGTCTGCATGCTGCCGGACATTGCCCGCATGACCACGGATTGTTCTTCCACCGCAGCCGCAAGGGTGGACGATACCGTGTTCAACGTATGGATCGTTCCCTGGATCGCATCGATGGCGTCGACGGCCTCACGGGTCGCCGACTGGGTGGAGGCGATCTGGAGTCGGATCTGGTCCGTCGCCCGGCCGGTCTGGGCGGCGAGGGTCTTCACCTCCGTGGCCACCACCGCGAAGCCGCGTCCGGCCGCGCCGGCCCGCGCCGCCTCGATGGTCGCGTTCAAAGCCAACAGATTGGTCTGGGCAGCGATCCCGGAGATGAGGCCGAGGACATCGCCGATCTGGGTGGCGTTTTCGCTGAGCCCCGTCACGATCTGACCGGTGCGCTGCGCCTGTTCCACGGCTTGTCCCGCGACATCCGCCGCGTGATTCACCTGCCGATTCATGTCGTCCACTGACGCGGACAGCTTTTCCGCGCCGATGGCGACCGACTGGATGTCGCTCGACACGCGGCCGACGCGCGTGACCGCCTCGTCGGCTTGGCGCGTGACGTCCGCCACGGCGCCGCCAATGGCGTCGAGTTCATCACCGATCGCGCGCTGCGCGGCCGCGCGTTGCTGCCGTTCATGGACTTGCGCAGTGATGTCGGTGGCGAATTTGACGACGCGGATCGGCTTCCCGTCCACGTCGGTGATGGGATTGTACGTCGCCTGGATCCAGATTTCGCGACCGCCCTTTCCGGTGCGTTTGAAGGCCCCGGATTGAAATTCGCCGCGCGCCAACGCAGCCCAGAACAGGCGGTAAGCCTCGCTGGTGCGCTCGGCCTCGCTCACGAACAGGCTGTGATGGCGTCCGACGATCTCGTCCAGTTCGTAACCCACCGCGGTCAGAAAATTGGGATTGGCGGTGACGATGGTGCCGTCGAGGGAGAAGGCGATGACGGCCTGCGAGCGATGCAGCGCGGTGATCTGTCCTTCGAGATCGAGGGTTCGCAGCTTCTGCGCCGTGATGTCGGTGGCGAATTTGACGATCTTCACCGGCTTGCCGCCCGCGTCGAGCACCGGATTGTAGGTTGCCTGGATCCAGACCTCGCGGCCACCCTTGGCGAGGCGCTTGTACTCGGCGCTCTCGAACGTACCGTGCCGCAGGCTCTCCCAGAAACGGCGATAGTCCTCACTCTCTCGCACGGCCGGTTCGACGAACAGGCTGTGGTGACGGCCCTGGATTTCCGCGAGCGTGTAGCCCATGGCCGCGAGAAAGTTCTCGTTGGCGTCCAGAATTGTGCCGTCGAGCGCGAACTCAATCGTGGCAAGGGATCGGCTCAAAGCTGCAAGTTTTGCGGCTTGGTCGTTCCGAGTCCTGAGTCCCTCGAACATTGATCCTCCACATATCACGACCGCGGTGCGGCAGAAGCGCACAACAGCACGGTCGAAGCTGGCTTTTATCTAGTCCAGGCGTCGTTTGTCGTCCCAAACGACCTTGGGTTCTCACCGACGCCCCAGCCAATCGACATCTTTCATAGGTGCGGACCGTTTCAGTGCCGTTAAGGGCCCGCCGCCCTACATCAGAATCACACGCGATGACCGGCGAGAACGGACTGTTCAGTAAACCCCGAGTCATCGCCCAGAGATTGTGCCCTTACGTTTCAGGACTTGATCTTGGACAATCCTGCGTTGTGCGCAGCGTGAGCTTTTCCGGCGGACTGACGCGCCGTCCCTCTGCTCCGGTGCCGCGCAACCGGGATCCGCCCTGCCGGCGGCGGTCGGCGGTCCCGCTGCCGCCGGGGGGGCACCGGGGGACATGCGCCGTTACCAGACCCGTCGCGCGTCGAGGGACGTCAGGCGGTCCGGCCGATCGTCGCCTCGATGCGACCGGCAGGCTCATCCGTCGGCAGAAAGATGGTTCCAGCGTTGTCGAGGCCGAAGGAAGTGAGGTCGATCGGCAGGTAATGCTTGTTGGGCATCACGAAGCCGATCTCGGCGAGTTCCGGAACGGCGTCGAGCGCGGCCTCACCCATCCGGTACATGCTGTCCTGAATGCCGCGGCTGTAGGTCGTGCCGAACACCGTGAGCAGCGTCTGGAGGATGTGGGCATTGGCCTCGCTGCAATCGGGAGGGGGCGACGCCCAGGTCCAGGTCGCATCCATGCTGGTGGCGGCGATGCGATCCGTCGTATCCGGCAGCGTCCGGTATCGGTCCGCAACGAAATCCGACCAGCCCGATTGGGTCGTCTTCATGAAGGTGTAGCCCCGCAGGCCGGAGCGCAGCGTCGAACCGGCTCGGCTGGCGGTCAGCGCCACGAAGCCGGTGCCGTTCCCGTCCCGCGTGAAGGTATGCCCGTGCGGCGCGCCCGCAATCGCGTGACGCAGCCAGCGGATCTCCTCTGTCTCGATGGCGACGGCCTCGATCTGCGGATAGGTCTCGAGCAGGACCTGCGCGACCGCGGCGACGAAGGCCTCCGCGTCGAGAGTCAGGTTCTGCGCCGCCGTGACGTTGACGATGTTCCTGAGGCTGTCGGTGGCGATGGCGGCGCGGTTGTCCCCCGTGGTCCAGGCGGCCTCGAAGCGGCCGGTCAGCATGACCGACAGCGTCAGCTCCCGCGGCGTATGGTGCTCGCCGTCGCGGGCGAGACGCAGCACACGAACCCGCTCCTTGCCGTAGCGCGATGCCGTAAGGGCCATGGGGATCTCCGAGCGGGCCGCAGCCGGCCATCTCACGCGATTCTGATTCATCCTAGGCCGAGGCGGGCGGGGGCGCCAAGGTTCCCCGGCACCGCCGCGGCTTGACCGGTGCCTCATATCGGCCGGCATAGTGAAGGGCCGGACCGAACCGGCACCGGACCGGCGAGGGGGCATGGACCTCAATACAATCGAGACCGTCCTGCGTCCGCGCAGCCGGATCGAGTTGCCCGCCTGGCAGGACGGCGATGCCTGCCTGGGCGGCGGCACGTGGCTGTTCTCCGAGCCGCAGGTCGGGATGCAGCGCCTCATCGACCTCGCGACCCTCGGCTGGCCGCCGCACACGATCGACGCAGGCGGCCTCATTTTGGCTGCGACCTGCACCATCGCGCAGCTCGACCGGCTGGAATTGCCGCCGGGCTGGAACGCGGCGCCCCTGGTCGGCCAGTGCTGTCGGGCGCTGCTCGGCTCCTTCAAGATCTGGAACGTGGCCACGGTCGGCGGCAATGTCTGCCTCGCCCTCCCGGCCGGCCCGATGATCGCCCTCGCGACCGCCCTGGACGCGACCTGCACGATTTGGTCCGCGGACGGGACCGAGCGCCACGTCCCGGTGATCGACTTCGTCCTCGGTCCGCAGCGCAATGCCCTGAGACCGGGGGAAGTCCTCCGCAGCCTCTCGATGCCGGCCGCTGCCCTTGCGCGCCGCACGGCGTTTCGCCGCGTCAGCCTCAGCCCGAACGGCCGTTCCGGCGCGCTGCTCATCGGGACGCGCGCCGCGGACGGCGCCTTCGCGCTGACCGTCACGGCCTCGGTGACGCGTCCGCTCCGCCTGACCTTCGACGAGTGGCCGAGTCCGGATGCGCTGACGCGTGCCCTCGACGCTGCGATTCCGGATGCCCTCTATCACGACGATGTCCACGGCCGGCCCGACTGGCGCCGCCACATGACCCGGCACTTCGCCGAGGAGATCCGCGCGTCGCTCGACGCGGCGCCGTCGCCGGGAGCCGCGTCATGAAGGTTATGATCAACGGCGCGATGTACGAGGGTTCGCCGCGGGCCGGACAGTGCCTGCGGACCTATCTTCGTGAGGCGGGCTGGTTCGGCGTCAAGAAGGGATGCGACGCTGGCGATTGCGGCGCCTGCACGATTCATCTCGACGGCGAGCCGGTCCACAGCTGCCTCGTCCCGGCATTCCGCGCCGAGGGCCGGAGCGTGACGACGATCGAAGGCCTGGCGGGTCCCTGCCATCCCGACGATCCCGAGCCCGCCGAGTTCCATCCGACGCAGCAGGCCTTCCTGGACGCCCAGGGCTTCCAGTGCGGGTTCTGCACGCCGGGCATGATCATGACGGCGGCGAGGCTCGACCAGGGGCAGAAGCAGGATCTCGGCACCGCCCTCAAGGGCAATCTCTGCCGCTGTACCGGCTACCGCGCCGTCCGCGAGGCCATCGCGGGCAGCGCAAGGTCCGTGGAGCGCGGCAGCTGTGGAGATCCGGTCGGGCGGAACTGCCCGGCGCCGGCCGCGCCGCTGGTGGTGTCCGGTCGCGCCCGTTTCACCCTGGACGCCCCGCTCGGCGACACGCTCCATCTCAAGGTCCTGCGGTCGCCCCATGCCCATGCCCTGGTCGTGGCGATCGACGCCGCGGCGGCGCGCGCCGTCCCGGGGGTCGTGGCCGTGCTGACCCATGCGGACGCACCGACGCGCCGGTTCTCCACCGGCCGCCACGAGGATCCGCGGGACGATGCGTCCGACACGCGGGTGCTCGACCCGATCCTGCGCTTCGTGGGCCAGCGTGTCGCCGCCGTGGTGGCGGAGTCTGAAGCGGCCGCCGAGGCCGGCTGTCGGGCCCTTCAGGTCACCTACGAGGTCCGCCCGGCGCTCCTCGATCCGGACCGCGCCCTGGAGCCCGACGCACCCCGGGTCCACGATCCCCGCGACGGCCCGGGCGAGGATGCGCCGCCCCTCGGACGCCACCCCAACCTCGCCGGCGAGGTCCACGGCGCGATCGGCGACGTGGAGGCCGGCTTGGCCGAAGCCGACTTCGTCTATGCCGGGACGTTCCGGTCGCAGCGCGTCCAGCACGCCGCCATGGAGACCCATGGCTGCATCGGATGGCGCGCCGAGGACGGCCGCCTGACGCTGCGCACGAGCACCCAGGTGCCGTTCCTGACCCGGGACGCGCTGGCGGACCTGTTCGGCCTGGAGAAGGACGCGGTGCGCGTGGTCTGCGCCCGGGTCGGGGGCGGCTTCGGCGGCAAGCAGGAGATGCTCACCGAGGATCTCGTCGCCCTGGCGGTCCTGCACACCGGCCGGCCGGTCCGCTGGGAGCTGACCCGCCGGGAACAGTTCGTCGGAACCACGACGCGTCATCCGATGCGGGTGGATGTGAAGGTCGGCGCCCGGCGCGACGGCACGCTGACGGCGCTCAGCCTGGACGTCCTGTCCGACACCGGCGCCTACGGCAACCACGCCGGCGGCGTGATCCATCACGCCTGCAACGAGGTGCTGGCCGCCTATGTCTGCCCCAACAAGCGGGTCGATGGCCGCGCCGTCTACACCCATACGCTGCCGGCGGGGGCCTTCCGGGGCTATGGGCTGAGCCAGACCATCTTCGCCCTGGAATCCGCCCTGGACGAGGTCGCCCGCGGGCTCGGCCTCGACCCCTTCGCGCTGCGGCGGCACAACGCCGTCAAGCCGGGCGACGCCCTGGTGTCGAGCAGCCTGGAGCCCCACGACGTGGTGTTCGGCAGCTACGGCCTCGACCAGTGCCTGACCCTGGTCGAGGAGGCGCTGCAAGCCGATCCGGGACCGGAGCCGGAGGCCGGCTGGCGCTGCGGAACCGGCATGGCGATGGCGATGATCGACACGATTCCCCCGCGCGGCCACCATGCCGATGCGCGGGTCGGCCTGGACGCCCACGGGCACTTTACCGTGCGTGTCGGGACGGCGGAATTCGGCAACGGCACCAGCACGGTGCATCGGCAGATCGCGGCCTCGGCACTCGGCGTCGCGCCGGAGCGCGTTCGCATCGCGGGCGCGGACACCGATGGCGTCGGCCACGATACAGGCGCCTATGGCAGCACGGGGACCGTTGTGGCGGGTCTGGCGACGCTCCGCGCCGCGGAGGCGCTCGCGGTCCGGATCCGCACGCGGGCGGCGGATATCGCGGGTGCGTCCCCGGATTCCTGCCGCGTGGCGGGGGATGTCGTCGATACGCCGGCCGGGCCGGTGACGCTCGCGGCGATCGGACCGCTCGACGCGGCCGGCCGAGCCGACGGCAGCCCGCGCTCGGTGGCGTTCAACGTCCACGCCTTCCGGGTCGCGGTCGATCCCGTGAGCGGGCTGGTGCGCATCCTCAGGAGCGTTCACGCCGCCGATGCTGGGCGGGTCATCAACCCGATGCAGTGCCGCGGACAGGTCGAGGGCGGCGTCGCGCAGGCGATCGGCGCAGCGCTCTACGAAGAGGTCCGCGTCGGTGCGGACGGGAGCCTCATCACGCAGACATTCCGCGACTACCACATCCCCGCCTGCGCCGACGTGCCGGACACCGAGGTCCTGTTCGCCGACACGTACGACAGCATCGGCCCCCTCGGCGCCAAGTCGATGAGCGAGTCGCCCTTCAACCCGGTGGCGGCGGCGCTCGGCAACGCGATCCGCGACGCGACCGGCGCGAGGCTGACCGCGACCCCCTTCGCCCCCGACAGGATCTACGGGGCCGTGGCGGCCGGCGGGACCGGGCTCTCGTGATGGATCAACCGCGGGATGCCACGCCGGCGGCCAAACCCGGCTTTCTGGAGCGCACCTTCCGCCTCGCCGAGCACGGCACCAGCGTGCGCACGGAGGTGCTGGCGGGGCTGACCACCTTCCTGACGATGGCCTACATCGTCTTCATCAATCCGAGCATCCTGGCGGATGCCGGCATGCCGCGGGGCGCGGTGTTCGTGGCGACCTGCCTCGTGGCGGCGCTCGGCTCGCTGATCATGGCGCTCTACGCCAATTACCCGATCGCCCTCGCGCCCGGGATGGGTCTCAACGCCTACTTCACCTACGTGGTGGTCCAGCAACTCGGCTTCAGCTGGCAGGCCGCCCTCGGGGCGGTATTCATCTCGGGGCTGTGTTTCCTGATCGTCACCCTGACCGGGCTGCGCGCGCTCATCGTCGACGGGATCCCGCGCTCCATGCGCATCGCCATCACGGTGGGGATCGGCCTGTTCCTGGCGATCATCGCGCTCAAGAATGCCGGCCTCGTGGCGGCGAACCCCGCGACCCTCGTCACCCTCGGCGATCTGCACAAGCCCGAGACGATCCTGGCGGTGGTCGGCTTCCTGATGGTGGCCGTCCTGTCCGCGCGGAAGGTTCGGGCGGCGCTGCTCGCCAGCATCCTGACGGTGACGGCTTTGAGCTTCGTGTTCGCCGGCAACACCTTCCAGGGTGTCGTCGCCCTCCCGCCTTCCATCACCCCGACGCTCTTTGCCCTCGACATCCCGGGGGCGCTCTCGGCGGGCCTGCTCAACGTGATCCTGATCCTGTTCCTTGTCGAGCTGTTCGACGCCACCGGAACGCTGATGGGCGTGGCGAACCGCGCCGGGCTCCTGACAGACGGGCGGATGCGCCGCCTCGACCGGGCCTTGATGGCCGATTCCGTCTCGGTCTTCGCGGGCGCGCTTCTCGGCACGTCGAGCACCACGGCCTATCTGGAGAGCGCCTCCGGCGTGGAGGAGGGCGGCCGCACGGGGCTGACGGCCGCCACCGTGGCGGTTCTGTTCCTCGCCTGCCTGTTCTTCGCCCCTCTGGCCGGTGCCGTCCCGGCCTACGCCACGGCACCGGCGCTGTTCTACGTCGCCTGCCTAATGCTGCGGGAGTTGGTGGAGCTCGACTGGGACGATCTCACGGAGGTGGTGCCTGCCTGCGTGACGGCCCTCCTGATGCCCTTCACCTACTCGATCGCCACCGGCGTCTCCTGCGGATTCATCACCTACGCGGCGCTGAAGCTGCTCGCCGGCCGGGCCCGGGAGGTGAAGCCGATCGTCTGGGTGATCGCGGCGGTGTTCCTGTTCAAGTTCGTCGAGACGGGCGGGGCGCATTGACGGCCGGGCCGCACGGCTACCGGCGCATCGCCGCCTCATAGAGAGCCGCCGCATCCCGCGCCGCACGCATGGCCGCGGCGGCCTCGGGATCGCGCAGGCGCCGTGCCACGCAGGCCAGAGCGTTCAGCGGCTCGCCCTCGGCGGCCGTGGGGAGCAGCAACAGGAAGACGAGGTCCACCGGCCGGTCGTCGACCGCCTCGAAATCGATCGGCTCACGGAGCCGGGCGAGGATCCCGTACGGGCGCGTCACCGCGTCGAGGCGCGCATGCGGCAGGGCGATGCCGTCTCCGATCCCGGTCGAGCCGAGGGTCTCGCGCCGGACGAGCGCCGGATGGATCGCCCCCGCGCTCAGGCCGAGGGCGCCGGCCGCACGGCGGGCCAGCTCCTCGAGCAACGCGCCTTTGCTGGCCATGCGCAGGCCGACGAGGGCGTCGGCCGGCACGAGGATCTGGTCCACGGTCATCGCGCGAAATCGCGGGCGCAGGGACGCATCGGGCTATCCTCGAGATCAGTGGGTCGCGGCGCCGTCGGCGGCGCGGGGATGCGGGACCGGCTCGTCGTCGGGCGCGCGCAGGCGGTAGCCGACGCCGGTCTCGGTCAGCAGGAGGCGCGGCCGTTCGGGATCGGCCTCCAGCTTCTGGCGGAGCTGGCGCACGTAGACGCGCAGATATTGCGGATCGGACGAGGACGGGACCGAGCGCATGAGCTGCGCGTGGGTCAGCACCTTGCCGGCATGCAGCACCAGGACGCGCAGGAAGTCGTATTCCCGCGGGGTCAGCTTCACCTCGGCCTCGTCGACCTTCACGATCCGGCGGACGAGATCGACCGAGAGATTGTCGACGCGGAAGATCGGCCGCTCGCCCCGCGCGGCGAGCTGGTGGCGCATGGCGGCCCGCAGGCGGGCCAGCAGCTCCGCCATGCCGAAGGGCTTGGTCACATAATCGTTGGCGCCGAGATCCAGCGCCTCGACCTTGCCGCCCTCGTCGTCGCGGCTCGACAGCACGACGACGGGCAGATCGGGATGGCTCGCCCGGACCGCCCGCAACAGATCGTGGCCGCGCATGTCGGGCAGGCCGAGGTCGAGGATCACGAGGTCCACCCCCTCGCGCCCGAGCAGCGCCAGGGCAGTCCGGGCGTCGGGCGCCTCCAGGACGGCGTAGCCCTGCGTGGCGAGGCCCATGCGCAGGAGCTTGCGGATCGGCGGCTCGTCGTCGACCACCAGGACCGTGGGGCTCATGCGGCGATGTCCTTGGGCGCAGTTCGGGCGGGCACGGGAAGGCTGATGGTGAAGCAGGCCCCGCTCCGGTCCCGGCGATTTCCGGCCGTGACCGTGCCGCCCATCGCCTCGACGAAGCCCCGGGAAATGGCGAGCCCCAGCCCGGTGCCGGCCCTGACCCGATCGCCCTTCCGGACGCGGTAGAACTTGTCGAACACCCGCTCGACATCAGCCTCGGGCAGGCCGTCCCCTTCGTCCAGCACGGCGATCCGGACCCGGTCGTCGGCGCGGCGGACCTGCAGGGTGACGGTCGAGCCCTCGGGCGCGTATTTGGCGGCGTTGTCCAGGAGATTGACCAGAACCTGTTCGAACAGGACCGGGTCGAGTGCCAGGGCCGGCAGGTCGGGCTCCACCTCCACGGCGACGCGATGGTCGGCGAGGATCTTCTGGGTGCGGCGCAGGGCCGTGTCGACGGTCTCGGCCACGTCCTGCGCCGAAAGGTTCGGCGCCACCGCGCCCGCCTCCAGCCGGGTCATGTCGAGGAGGTTGGCGATGAAGCGATTGAGCCGCTCCGATTCCTCGATGATCGTCGCCAGCAGCTCCGCCTTCGCGTCTGCCGGAAGCGCGGATTCGAGATCGCGCAGCGTGCTGGCCGCGCCGAGCACCGACGCGAGGGGCGTGCGCAGGTCGTGGCTGATCGAGGTGAGCAGCGCCTGGCGCAGGCGGTCGGTCTCGGCGGCGCGCTCGGCCCGGTCCAGATCCTCCACGAGCCGGACCCGCTCGATGGCGAGGGCGCCCATGTCGGCCAGGGCGTCGAGGAGGCGGCGGCCCTCAGGCGACAGGATCGGTCCGGTGCCGTCGGAATCGAGGCCGATCACCCCGATCGTGCCGCGCCCGGTCCGCATCGGCAGAAACAGCCGCTTGGCCCCCGGCAGCGTGTCGGCCCCGCGGCCCGCCGGCCGGTCGTTGTCGAAGGCCCATTGCGCCGCCGCCAGATCGGCCTCGTCCAGCATGTCCTCGGGCGGGTAGCCGGCCCGGACCGTGACGGCCTGACCGTCGGGCAGCAGGAGGACGACGCGGACCTTCAGCATCGCGGCGACCTGGGCGCAGGTGGCCCAGAGCACGTCGTCCAGGGTGCCGCAGGCGGCGAGCTTCCGCGAGAAGCCGAACAGCCGCTCGGTGGCCCGGGCGCGGCCCTGGCTGACCACCGCCACGCGGCGGGCGCGGGAGGCGAGGTTCGAGACCAGCACCGCCACCAGGGTGAAGAGCAGGAAGGCCGCGACGTTGGTCGGGTCGGCGATGGTGAGCGTGTAGACCGGCGGCAGGAAGAAGAAGTTGTAGGCCAGCGAGGCTGCCACCACCGCGGCGAGCGCCGGCCCGAGCCCCCAGCGTACCGCCACCGCGACGATGGCGGTCAGCAGGAAGAGGTCGGCGTTTTCGACGCCGGCATAGGGCTGAGCGAGGATGGCGGCGCCGAGTCCCGCGGCGACGGCCGACAGCGCGACCGCGTAGGGCCGCGCCTCGAAGCCCGACCGCGACGGGGCGACCGCGACGGGTCGGCGCGGCTGCGTCGTATCCGGAACGGCCTCGCCGGGGACCACGTGCACGCTGATGGCGCCGCTGCCCCGCACGAGATCGTGTACCACGGAGCCGTTGAGCAGCTCGAACAGCCATGACCGGTTCGCCTTGCCGACCACGATGTGATTGACGTTGGCGGACCGGGCGTAGTCGAGCACGTCGTCGGCGATCCGGCGTCCCCCCGGGAGGGTGACGGCATCGCCGCCGAGCCGGTCGGCGATCCGCAACGCTTCGGCGATCCGGTCGCGCTCGGCCTCGCTCAAGGTCGCCGCGCGGGCCCCCTCGATCGAGAGCGCCGTCCAGGGCGCATGCAGGCGGTCGGCGAGGCGCTTGGCGTAGCGCACGAGGCCTGCGGAGCGGGGGTCCTCGTTCACGCAGACCAGCACGCGCTCGCCCGCCGCCCAGGGGCCGGCGATGGCGTTGGCCCGCATGTGGCCGAGCAGCTCGTCGTCGACCCGGTCGGCGGTGCGCCGCAGCGCCAGCTCGCGGAGCGCCGTCAGGTTGCCGCGGGAGAAGTAGTGCTTCAGGGCCCGCTCGGCGTGGGTCGGGACGTAGACGTTGCCGTCCTTCAGGCGCTGGATGAGGTCGTCGGGGTTGAGGTCCACCACCTCGATGTCGTCGGCGCGGTCGAGGACGCCGTCCGGCACCGTCTCGCGCACCCGGATACGGGTGATCGAGGCGACCACGTCGTTGAGGCTCTCGACGTGCTGGATGTTGAGCGTCGTCAGAACGTCGATGCCGGCATCGAGGAGCTCCTCGACATCCTGGTACCGTTTCGGGTGGCGCGAGCCAGGGGCATTGGTGTGGGCCAGCTCGTCGACCAGCGCCAGCGCCGGCCGGCGGGCGAGGAGGGCGTCGAGGTCCATCTCCTGAAGGACGGTGCCGTGATACGGCACCGACCGGCGGGGGATCGTCTCTAAGCCGTCGAGCAGGGCCTCGGTCTCGGCCCGGCCGTGCGTCTCGACCACGCCGATCACGACGTCGATCCCAGCCTTCAGCCGGGCCCGGCCGATGGTCAGCATCTCGTAGGTCTTGCCGACCCCCGGGGCGGCCCCGAGAAACACCTTGAGCCGCCCGCGCGTCCGCTCCTCCCGGCGCGCCGCTTCGAGCAGGGCGTCGGGCGAGGGGCGGGTCGGGTCGCGGGTGGTCTCGGGCATGAACCTCGTCTCAGGAGCAGTCTGTCTCGGGCCATCCGGCCCTCGCTCTCAGCCGGTGGCCTCGCGGTGCTCCGGCCGGATGCGCGACCCCCGGCCATCCCCGTCGGGGCCGCTGACGCGGCTCTTCAGGATGCGGGCGGGGATCGGACGTGTCCATCACCGACGGGCGAGATCGTCGACGGCGAGGTTCAGCGCCAGGACGTTGACGCGCGGCTCACCCAGGATGCCCAGGGTGCGCCCCTCGATTCGGGCGGTCACGAGGTCGCGCAGCTTGTCCTCCGGGATGTTGCGGGCCTTGGCGACGCGGGGAACCTGGAAGTAGGCGGCCTCGAGCGAGATGTCCGGATCGAGGCCGGAGCCGCTTGTCGTCACGAGATCGACGGGCACCGGGACGCTCGGATTCTCGGCCTTCAGCGCTTCGACATCGGTCTTCACCCGCTCCGCCAGCGCCGCGCTGGTCGGCCCGAGATTCGAGCCCGAGGAATTGGCCGCGTTGTAGGGCGCCGGCACCGTCTTGGAGGCGTCGGCGGGGTCCGGCGCCGTCGTCGCGGAGGGCCGGCCGTGGAAGTAGCCGGCGCCGGTGAAGGTCTGGCCGATCAGGCTGGATCCGATGACGGTGCCGTCGCGCTCGATCAGGCTGCCGGCGGCCTTGGCGGGGAAGATGGCGCCGGCGAGGCCGGTCATCGCGAGGGGGTAGGCGAGGCCGGTGATCGCGGTCAGCGCGGTGAGCAGGACCAGGGCGGGGCGAAGCTGTTTCAGCATGGCGGGTCTCCGATGGACCGGTTCAGACGAGGTGTAGGGCGCTGACGGCGAGGTCGATGGCCTTGATGCCGACGAAGGGCACGAAGACGCCGCCGAGCCCGTAGATCAGGAGGTTCCGGCGCAGCAGAGCGGCCGCGCCGACGGCCCGGTAGGTGACGCCGCGAAGGGCCAGCGGGATCAGCGCCACGATGATCAGCGCGTTGAAGATGATCGCCGACAGGATCGCGCTCTGCGGCGAGGCGAGGCCCATGATGTTGAGCGCCTGGAGCTGCGGATAGAGGCCCAGGAACATCGCCGGGATGATGGCGAAGTACTTGGCGACGTCGTTGGCGATCGAGAAGGTCGTCAGCGCGCCGCGGGTCATCAGTAATTGCTTGCCGATGCCGACGATCTCGATGAGCTTGGTCGGGTCGCTGTCGAGATCGACCATGTTGCCGGCCTCGCGGGCCGCCACGGTCCCGGTGTTCATCGCGACGCCGACATCGGCCTGGGCGAGGGCGGGGGCGTCGTTGGTGCCGTCGCCGCACATGGCGACGAGCTTGCCGTCCGCCTGCTCCTTGCGGATCAGCGCGAGCTTGTCCTCCGGGGTGGCCTGGGCAAGGAAATCGTCGACGCCGGCCTCCGCCGCGATGGCAGCCGCAGTCATCGGGTTGTCGCCGGTGATCATCACCGTGCGGATGCCCATCTGGCGCAGCTCCGCGAAGCGCTCGCGAATGCCGCCCTTCACAATGTCCTTCAGGTAGACCACGCCGAGCAGCCGCCCGTCCTGCGCAACCGCGAGGGGCGTGCCGCCGGCCTTGGCGATCTCCTCCGCGATGGCGCGGATCTCCTTGACGGCACCCGTCTCCGGAGCCGGCTGGAAGGCGAGGGCGGCGTTCGAGCCCCGGCTCGCCACGGGCTGGCCGGACAGGGACGCGATCACGGCGTCGACCGCGCCCTTGCGGATCGAGGCGCTCTCCAGATCGACGCCCGACATGCGCGATTGCGCGGTGAACGGCACGAAGTTCGCGTTGAGACCCGCCATGTCGCGGGCGCGGATGCCGTACTTCTCCTTGGCCAGCACGACGATCGAGCGGCCCTCCGGCGTCTCGTCCGCCAGGGAGGCGAGCTGCGCCGCGTCGGCGAGCTCCTGCGCGCTCACGCCGGAGACCGGGCGGAACTCGGTGGCCTGCCGGTTGCCGAGCGTGATCGTGCCGGTCTTGTCGAGGAGCAGGGTGTCGACGTCGCCCGCGGCCTCGACGGCGCGGCCCGACATGGCGAGCACGTTGAAGCGCACCAGCCGGTCCATGCCGGCGATGCCGATCGCCGAGAGCAGCGCGCCGATCGTCGTGGGGATCAGCGTGACGAACAGGGCGACGAGGACGATCACGGGGATCGAACCGCCCGCGTAGCTCGCGAAGCTCGGGATCGAGGCCACCGCGAAGACGAACACGATGGTGAGCCCGGCGAGCAGGATGTTCAGGGCGATCTCGTTCGGCGTCTTCTGCCGCGAGGCGCCCTCCACCAGGGCGATCATCCGGTCGACGAAGGTCGAGCCGGCCGCCGCGGTGATGCGGACCTTGATCTCGTCCGAAAGAACCTGCGTGCCGCCGGTCACCGCCGAGCGGTCGCCGCCGGATTCGCGGATCACCGGTGCGGATTCGCCCGTGATGGCGGCCTCGTTCACGGAGGCCACGCCCTCGATCACCTCGCCGTCGGAGGGGATCAGGTCGCCGGCCTCGACCAAGACGACGTCGCCGACCTTGAGGGCGGTGCCCGGCACCGTCTCGTAGGCCCGGCCCGCCCCCTTGAGGCGCTTGGCCGTCATCTCGGTGCGGGTGCGCCGCAGGCTGTCGGCCTGGGCCTTGCCGCGCCCCTCCGCGAGGGCCTCGGCGAAGTTGGCGAAGATCAGGGTGAACCACAGCCAGAGGATGATCTGGCCGGAGAAGGCGAGGTCGCTGCCGCCGGTGACGAGGTCGCGGGCGAACAGGACCGTGGTGAGCGCCGCCACGACCTCGACCACGAACATGACCGGGTTGCGGATCATGGCGCGGGGATCGAGCTTCCTGACGGAGCCGATGAGGGCCGGCCCGATCAGGGCGGCACTGAACAGGGATGATGTCTGACGCGACATGGAAGATGTCCGGAAGGGGTGGGGAGCCCGGCGCGGCGCGCCGGGCGCTTTTGGGATCAGAGGGCCAGCCTGCCGGCCGTCAGGGCGTAGGCGGCCAGGAGGGCGAAGCCGCCGAGCAGGACGACGCCAAGGAGCGCCAGGACGAGGTCCGACGTCCGCAGGGGCGGGGCACCGGCGCGGTCGCGCCGGTGCGGCTGCCGGTGCAGCACGAGGTGGTGGCGCGCGACGCGCCGGGCGGGGAGGGCGCGGGGCATCTCAGCCCCCCGTCGCGAAGGTCTGGCCGGCCGCGCCCGCGAGGTGCTCGACCACGGGGCCGAGGGCCAGCGAGGGGAAGAAGGTCAGGCCGCCGATGATCAGGATCACGCCGACGAGGAGCCCGACGAACAGGCCGCCATGCGTCGGGAACGTGCCCGCGGAGGCCGGGACCGTCTTCTTGGCGGCGAGCGAGCCCGCGATGGCCAGGACCGGGATCTTCACGAAGAACCGGCCGACCAGCATGCTGATGGCCAGGGTGCTGTTGTAGAACAGCGTGTTGGCCGTCAGCCCGCCGAAGGCCGAGCCGTTGTTGGCCGCCGCCGACGTGTAGGCGTAGAGGATCTCCGAGAAGCCGTGCGGACCGGCATTGGCCGGGCCGGCGAGGCCCGCCGGCACCACCGTCGCCAGGGCGGTGAAGCCCAGCATCATCAGCGGCAGGCAGAGGATGCCGAGCATGGCCATCTTCACCTCCTTCGCCTCGATCTTCTTGCCGAGGTATTCGGGGGTGCGGCCGACCATCAGGCCCGCCACGAAGATCGCCACGATCACGAAGATCAGCATGCCGTAGAGGCCGGCGCCGACGCCGCCGATGATGATCTCGCCGAGCTGCATGTTGAGCAGCGGGATCAGGCCGCCAAGCGCCGTGAACGAGTCGTGCATGGCGTTGACGGCGCCGCAGGAGGCCGCCGTGGTGATCACCGCGAACAGCGCCGAGGCGGCGATGCCGAAGCGGGTCTCCTTGCCCTCCATGTTGCCGCCGGTCAGCCCGAAGCTGTTCAGGACGGCGCTGCCGTGGGCCTCGGCCCAATAGGTGACGAGGACGCCCGCGAGGAACAGGATCCCCATGGCGCCGAGGATCGCCCAGCCCTGGCGCTCGTCGCCGACCATGCGGCCGAAGACGTTGGTCAGCGCGGCGCCGATCACGAAGATCGAGACCATCTGGACGAAGTTCGACAGGGCGGTGGGGTTCTCGAACGGGTGCGCGGCGTTGGCGTTGAAGAAGCCGCCGCCATTGGTCCCGAGCATCTTGATCGCCACCTGGCTCGCCACCGGTCCGAGCGCGAGGGTCTGGTGCGCGCCCTCCAGGGTCGTGGCGTCGACGTAGGCGCCGAGCGTCTGCGGCATGCCCTGGCAGACGAGGAACAGCGTGTAAGGCACGCAGATCGGCAGAAGCACGTAGAGGGTGGCGCGGGTCACATCGACCCAGAACGAGCCGATCGTGCCCGACGAGGCGCGGGCGAACCCGCGGATCAGCGCCACCGCCACCGCGATGCCGGTCGCCGCCGACAGGAAGTTCTGGTGCGTCAGCCCCAGCATCTGGGAGAGGTACGAGAGCGTGGTCTCGCCGCCGTAGGACTGCCAGTTGGTGTTGGTGATGAAGCTGGTCGACGTGTTGAACGCGAGATCCGGCGCCACCGCGGTCTGATCGGCCGGATTGAGCGGCAGCACCGCCTGCAGCCGCAGGATCGCGTACAGCACCGCAAAGCCCAGCACGTGGAACAGGATGACCGCGCCCGTATAGGCCAGCCAGTGCTGCTCCTGGCGGGCATCGATGCCGGACACGCGGTAGAGCCCGCGCTCGACGGGGCCGAGCACGGGTGAGAGGAGGGTGCGCTCTCCGGTGAAGACCCGGGTCATGTACGATCCGAGGGGCTTCACGAGCGCCAGAACGACCGCGCAGTAGAGCGCGATCTGGATCCAGCCGTTGAGGTTCATGGGGGAGATCCGTCAGGGCCGCTCAGAACCGCTCGGGGCGGACGAGGGCGTAGGTGAGGTAGACGAGGAGGCCGGCGGTCACGCAGGCGCCGAGGGCGAGGTCGAGGGTCATGGCGGACTCTCTCAGAGCCGATCGCAGGCGGCCGCGTAGCCGGCCGCGGCGGCAAAGAAGGCGAGCGCTCCGGCGAGGAAGACGATGTCGAGCATGGGGGTCAGGTCCGGTTCGGCGGACCGGCCGCGGAGGTTCCGCACCCGGCCTTGGCCGACCATCAGTGTCGCCTCAAACCGCGTTAGGGTTCGAGCGAGGACCGGGGCGGAACTTATAAGGGTCGCGTTAGGATCGTGCGCGTCCGACGAAGCTCGCACGCAACGCGCCGCAGGCTGCCGGCATCGTCAGCCGCGCGGCGCCGGGGCAGAGCGCACGCCACAGCGCCCGATCCAGCCGGATCACGCCCGCGGCCTCGCCGCGAATGCCGCCATAGATCAACCCACAAGCGTGGCAGCGCCCGGCGACGGGCACGATGGGGCAGGCGCAGGGCGCGGCCAAGCCAATCTGCGGCGACCGCCCGGGTGCGGGACAGGACGGCGCTCCGGAGGGCCGGTCGTCCAAATCGAGCGCCGTAACCGAGGCGCTCATCGAGCGGTGAAGGGTTCGGGGATGTTCAGAGCCAGCAGCAGGACCGAGATGGCCGACCAAGCGCCGAGCGTGACGATCATCAGCGCGAAGACGCGGTCGGCCCGACATTCGGCGAGGATATGGCGGAGGATCTGCATGGGGGGGCTCCATCCGGGCATGTGCCCGGTGGCGCGATCACGTCCCCGTCGGCCGTGAGGATCCAAGACGGCTGCAGAGCATCCGGCGTAGGGATGTCATCAGGATCGCGAGCGACTGCGAGGTCAGGCGTCCCGTCGTCGGCGGCCGTGGTCTGCGGCTGTGCCGCCGGCGCCGTGGCAAGACCGAGGAAGCTCGGATCGAGTTCGTGCAGGAAGCAGGGCGGCGAGCTGTACGGGCCGACTTCCAGGTCGGCGCATGCGGAAGACGTAACCGTCGGCCCCTGCGGCCGGGATGCGTCTGAAGCCATGATTCGGCCCTTCCCGGTGCGGCTCGTCCGCGCCCGCGGCCGGACATCCGCATCGAAGCGGACGCCGACCTCTGCATCGTCCGTCTCGCGACCGGCCCTATGCCGGTTCGGTCTCGGGCTGCTCGGTCGAACTGAACACGATGTCGCCGGTCCGCTCGCAGATCACGCTCACCGACGTCGCACCCTTCTCCCGGTGCTGGATTGGCAGTTGCGCCAGCGCGTAGGCCGTCGCCGCCTCGAGGTCGCACGGCCAGAGCTTGGTAAAGCTCTCGCGCTTTCCCTTACGAAAAGTGATCTTGTAGGCCATTATTTCCTCCGTTTTCACGGAAGATACACTGTACCTGACGCGACGCGACGCCTCGCCCAGACATGGCACCGATGCGTCCGGGGCGGGCACGGATGATCGGCGGCCGTGACGGACCGGCTGAAATCGACGGTCTGTTACGAGCGGCCATACCTGTGGGCACATCGTTCACCGCAACGCGACAGCAGTTCTGACGCCGCTTGATCCGACAATTGGACCATGTAACGGTGTCGAATAATGAATAGCCAGGCTTCGGACAACGCGTGTGTCCGGCCTCACGCGGCAAGCCGCGGCGCCCTCGAAGCGTCGTCGTCAGGGTGGTCCGAGCCATGTCTCACACGCCGGCCGGGTCCCCGTTCGAGACGTCTCCGGATGCGGTGGGGGCCGCGATCCGGACCGCCGGATCGCCCGAGGACGGCGTCGCCAGGCACAAGCTCATCGAGGCCATCGAGAGCAGCTCCGAGGGGTTCGCGCTGTTCGATTCGGACGACCGCCTCGTCTTCTGCAACCGGCACTTCCAGGATTTCCATCCCGGCCTGTCGGCGATCATCGTCCCGGGCGTGACGTTCGCGGCCATCGCCCGAGCCGTCGCCGAGACCTGCATCGTGCGCGCGGACGGGACGACGGTCGAGGCGTGGCTGGCGGAGCGGATCGCCCGTTATCGCGCACCGCGCGGGCCGCTCCTCCAGCAGCGCGTCGACGGCCGCTGGGTCCAGGTCAGCGAGCGCAAGATCAACGACGGCGGCGTCGTTGCCGTCTATACCGACGTGACCGAGATCAAGCGTGCCGAGCAGGCGCTCCGGGCGACGCAGGGCCGGCTGACCTACCTGCTGACCGCGTCCCCGTCGATGATCTGCAGTTTCGAGGTGGGCGGCCGCAACGCGCCGACCTTCATCAGCGAGAATGTACGCGATCTCCTCGGCTACGAGCCCGGCGATTATCTGGCCGGACCGGAATTCTGGCTGGAGCGGCTGCACCCCGAAGACCGGGAGCGCGTCCTCGGCGAATTCCCGCATCTGCTCGATCAGGGTCACAACGTCATCGAATACCGGTTCCTGCACGCGAACGGCACCTATCGCTGGGTCCGGGACGAGCAGCGCCTCCTGCGCGATCCGAACGGTCGGCCCGTCGAGGTGGTCGAGTCGTGGAGCGACATCACGGAGCGCAAGGAAGCCGAGCTGGCGCTTCAGAAGCAGACCGCCTTCGTCGAGCTGCTCCAGGCGGCGGCCGCAGCCGCCAACGAGGCGCCGACGGTGGCGGAGGCCCTGCGCTTCTGTCTGGAACGCATCGCCCACCATGCCGGCTGGCCCCTCGGCCACGCCTACACCCGCGCCGATGACGGAAGCCGGGCCCTCCTGCCGACGGGGATCTGGCATTGCGACACGCCAGAAGGGTTCGCCCAGTTGCGCGCGGCGACGGCCGGGACGCCGCTCGGTCCGGGAACGGGCCTCGCCGGTCGCGTCTTGCTCTCCGGGGCTCCCGAATGGACCCTCGGCGATCCGACGCTGGCCGGAGATCCCCGCGCCCCGGCGGCCGCGCAGGACGGGGTCCGGGCGGGCTTCGGCTTTCCCGTGACGGTCGGGCGCGAGGTGGTGGCGGTGCTGGAATTCTTCGCCCGCGATGCATCGCCGCCGGACGCGTCGCTGCTGCGGGTGATGAGCAATATCGGCGCGCAGCTGGGGCGGGTGATCGAGCGCAAGCAGGCCGAGGAACGTCTGCGGCAGGCCAAGGAGGCGGCCGAGGAAGCCAGCCGCGCCAAGAGCAGCTTCCTGGCCAATATGAGCCACGAATTGCGCACGCCGCTCAATGCGATCATCGGCTTCACCCGGCTGGTGATGCGCCGGGCGAAGGACGCCCTGCCGGTGAAGCAGTTCGAGAACCTCGAGAAGATCCTGGCGAGTTCAGAGCACCTTCTCTCGCTGATCAACAGCATCCTCGATCTCGCCAAGGTCGAAGCGGGACGGATGGAGGTGAAACCGTCCGACTTCACGCTGGAGCCGGTCCTCGACCTCTGCCTCAGGACGGTCGAGCCCCTCGTCAAGAACGAGGGCGTGCAGCTCGTTCGAGATGTCCGGGATACGCCCGCGACCCTCCGGACCGACGAGGAGAAGCTGCGGCAGATCCTCATCAACCTGCTCAGCAACGCCATCAAGTTTACCGAGGCCGGATCGGTGACGCTGCGCGTCCGTCCGGTTGGCGAGAGTGTCGAATTCGCCGTGATCGACACCGGCATCGGCATTCCCGCCGACGCGCTGAATGCGATCTTCGAGGAGTTCCATCAGGTCGACAACAGCGCCACGCGCTCCCACAGCGGCACGGGCCTCGGTCTGGCGATCAGCCACCGGCTCGCCCGGCTGCTCGGCGGAAAGATCGGCGTCGAGAGCCGGGAAGGGGCGGGGTCGACCTTCACCCTCAGCATCCCGATGCGGATCGCCGGCGCCGCCGAGGGACCGCCGAGTCCGAGGCCGGCGCTCCCGGTAACGCCGGTGTCCCGGTCGGGCGCCAAGCTCGTGCTCGCGATCGACGACGATCCCAACGTCGTCTACCTGCTGCAGGAGAACCTCGCCGATGCCGGCTACACGGTCATCGGCGCATCGAGCGGCCAGGACGGGCTTCTGAAGGCGCGGGAGCTGCAACCGCGTGCCATCACCCTCGACATCATGATGCCCGGCACCGACGGCTGGCAGGTGCTGCACGCGCTGAAGACCGATCCGCTGACGCGGGACATCCCGGTCGTGCTGATCTCGATCGTCGACCAGAAGGAGCTGGGCTTCCGCCTCGGAGCGACCGACTACATCGTGAAGCCGTTCGAGCGGGAAGCCCTGATCGGCGCCCTCGCGCGGATCGCCCCCGACAACGAGCGCATCCTCGTGATCGACGACGATCCCAACGTTCCCGACCTCGTGCGCCAGCTGCTCAACGCGGAGCAATGCACCGTCGATTGGGTGGCGGACGGGGCGGCCGGCCTGGAGCGTATCGCTCAGGCCCGCCCGAGCGTCATCCTGCTCGACCTGCTGATGCCGCGGATGGACGGCCTCGCCTTCCTGGACGCCCTCCAGGCCGATCCGGTCGGCCGGACGATCCCCGTCGTGGTCCTGACAGCCGCATCCCTGGATACGGCCGAGCGCGACATGCTGCGGGAGCGGGTACTCGGACTGATCGACAAGAGCGGTCTCGACCGCGCCGCCCTGGTCCGCGAGGTGCGGCGCGTGCTGCCGGTCCTGGAGCTCGAGGCGGCCGACCGTGACCGATGAGCCGTCGGCTACGCCCTGCGCGCCGGTCCGCTCCCTCGGGGATCAACGCATGAAGCGAATACTTATCGTCGAGGATGTCGAACTCAATCGTGATCTGCTGACTCAATTGCTCGAGGACACGTACGAGCTTGTCATCGCGGTCGACGGCGCCGCCGGGGTCGAGATGGCGATCGCCCACCGGCCCGACCTCATCCTCATGGATCTGTCGCTGCCGCTCGTCGACGGCTGGGAGGCGACACGCCGCATCAAGGCCAACGCGTCCACCGCCGCCATCCCGGTGGTGGCGATCACCGCCAACGCGATGACGGGCGACGAGGATCGGGCGCGAGCGGCCGGCTGCGACGACTTCATGACCAAGCCCGTCGACGAAGACCTGTTGTTCGTCAAGTTGCGGCACTGGCTCGATTGAGCCCGGCCGATCCGGCCGCAGTCTCGCGCCGGAGGGAGAGGAACCTGTGGAGCCAGCCCGCATCCTCATCGTCGACGATGAGCCCTTCAACCTCGACCTGCTGGAACAGGAACTGGAAATCCTGGGCCACACGAGCGTCCGTGCGGCCAACGGACGAGCCGCCCTCGACCGGCTGAGCGAGGAGCCGTTCGACCTCGTCCTCCTCGACGTGATGATGCCGGCTCTCGACGGCTATGCCGTGCTCGAACGGATGAAGGCCCACGAGGCATGGCGCCACACGCCGGTGGTGATGATCTCCGCGCTGATGGAGATCGGCAGCATCGTCCGATGCATCGAACTCGGCGCCTTCGACTACCTCCCGAAGCCCTTCGAGCCGGTGATCCTGGAAGCTCGCATCCGCTCGTGCCTGGAGCGGAAGCGGGCCCATGACCGCGAGATCGCACACCTGCGAACGATCGAGCGTGAGCGCAAGCGGGCCGACGAACTGCTTCATGCCATCCTGCCGGTCTCGGCCGTGTCGGAACTGATGGAGACCGGACAGGTCAAGCCGCGCCTGTTCGGCGACGTCGCCGTCCTGTTCGTCGACCTCGTGGGTTTCACGACCTGGTGCCATGGTCAGACACCGGACGTCGTCGTCGCGGAGATCCAGCGCCTGGCCGAAGCGTTCGAGGTCGTCGCGCAGGCGCGGGGTCTCGAGAACATCAAGACCATCGGCGATGCCTTCATGGCAACGGCGAACCTGCTGCGTGAACATGCCGACCCGGTCACGGCCGCGATCCGATGTGCCGCCGACATGGTGGCGGTCGCGGCGGCCGGAGAGCCCGGCTGGCGGATCCGCGGTGGACTCCATATCGGGCCGGTGGTCGGTGGCATCGTGGGCCGGACGAAGTTCACGTTCGATCTCTGGGGCGACACGGTCAACGTCGCGGCGCGCCTGTCGGGCCTCGGCGAGGGAACCGCGCTGCATCTGTCGCACGCGGCGTTTCTGCGCCTGCCCGACCGGCGGAGCGTCCGGCCGATCGGCGCGGTGACGCTCAAGGGCAAGGGCGCGGTCGAAGTCTATCGCCACGCGCTCGACCCGGGCGATCCGGACCCCGCCTGAAGCGCGTGCGGCTGCGCGCGTCGCCGTCTCGCGCACGGGCCTTCACGGATCGTCCCCACGGGACCTGCTCGGCGGACCTGATTGCGCAGCAAGAAGCGGGATGCAGCACCTCTGCGACGCGCCGTACAGCGGGTCGCGGAGGAAGAGAGATGACGAGATTTCGATGTGTTCCGATCGAGACGGCGACGGCGGACCGCTTCCGTCGCACGGGCTTCGATGACCGGGGCAACCCGATCCGGCGGATCATGGCGACGGCGAGCGGACAATTTCCCTGCCGACATTGTCTCAAACTTGCAAAAGCCGGTGAGAGCATGCTGCTGGGATCCTACGATCTCCGGCAGCCGCTCGGCATCTACTGGACCCCGAGTCCGATCTTCCTGCACGAGAGGGAGTGCCCGTATACGGAGACGGTCGACGCGGTCGCGCCCATCGTTCATGCGAATCCGCTGGTCTCCGTTCGGGCCTACGACGCCGATCACCTCTGTCTCTACGACCTCGGAAGGGTCTGCCCAGGCGGCGATGTCGCGGAGCCGCTTCGACGCGCCCTCGACGACTCGCGGACGCTCTTCGTCAACATCCACACCGCCCGGCCCGGCTGTCTGCTGTCGCGGGTGGAACGGGTGACGGACTGAGCCGGAGCGGGCCATATCGCCCCGTTGCGCGCGCGAACCGCCCGAGCGCTGAGGGCCGTCAGACACAGGGCGCCTTTAGGCCGCGGCGTTCAACGCGTTCTGCGTGTTGATGAAGTCGGGTACGTCGGCCGCCGGGATCGGCCGGCTCAGCAGATAGCCCTGAACCTCCGAGAATCCGCTCGCCCGCAGCCGGGCAAGCTGTTCCGGCGTCTCGACGCCCTCGGCCGTCGTGGTGATCTTCAGGCTGCGACCGAGTTCGGCAACGACGTGGACGATGGCAGCCGCCTCGTCCTTCTCCAAGAGATTCCGGACGAACGACTGATCCAGCTTGATCTTGTCGAAGCGGAAGGTGTTCAGCGAGCTCAGGGATGAGTAGCCGGTCCCGAAATCGTCCATCGAGAATCGCACGCCCAGGCGACGCAGGCGGGTCAGCATATCGAAGCTCGCCTGATCCTGGCTCAGGATCACGGATTCGGTGATCTCGAGTTCGAGCCGCTGGCTCGGCAGTCGGGTCGTGCGCAGGACCTCCTCGACGAACCGGTCGAGATTGCCTTCGCGGAACTGGATCGGCGAGATGTTGACGGCGACACGCTGCTTGCCCGGCCACCCCATCGCGTCCGCGCAGGCCTTTTGCAGGACGTAAGCGCCGAGGGCGTCGATCAGCCCGGTCGCCTCGGCGACCGGAATGAACTCCCCGGGCGAGATCATGCCCCGCTCCGGGTGATGCCAGCGGGCCAGAGCCTCGAAACTGGTCACCGCGTTCGTCGCCAGATCGAACAGCGGCTGATAATGCAGCGCGATCTGGTCGGTCCCGATCGCCAGCCGCAACTCCCGTTCGAGCCAGCGTCGCTGATTCTGGCGTTCCTCCATTTCCGGCTCGAAGACGCGGACGCGCCGGCCACCGTCGGCCTTGGCGGCATAGAGGGCAACGTCGGCGCGACGCAGGAGATCGTCGCCGTCGGCATCGTCCGCCGCGGAGACCGCGAGCCCGAGACTCGCATCGACGGACACGAACTGTCCGGCGAGGATGAACGGCCGCCTGAGCTGGGTGAGGACCTCATCCGCCAGCGCGAGAACGCCGGCCGGTAAATCCGCCTCCGAGAGGACCATGGCGAATTCGTCACCGCCGAGCCGCGCAACGGTGCCGCCGGGCGGGCAGAGCACGGTCAGGCGTCGACCGACCTGCCGGAGCAACTCGTCGCCTGCCGGGTGGCCCAGGGTGTCGTTGATCCCCTTGAAGTCGTCGAGGTCGAGGCAGATCACGGTCACCGCCCGGCCGTCATGCGCATGGCCTGCCAAGGCCGCGGCCAAGCGATCCGCAAGCAGGGCCCGGTTGGAGAGACCGGTCAGGGCGTCGTGGGTCGCGAGATGGGCGATCCGGGCTTGGGCCGTCACGCTCGCGGTGACGTCCTCATGCGTTTCCACCCAGCCGCCGTCCGCCATGGGCTCGACGGTGATCTCGACGCATCGCTCGTCCGCGAGCGTCCTGGTCAGAGACCGCCGGTGCGGGCGGCTCTCCGGACCCGACCAATCCGCAAGACCGGCCAGCTGGCGGACATCCGCATGCGTCGGTTCGGCTTCGAGCGCATCCGGAGCGATATTGTAGATCCGGCAGAACTGCGCGTTGAACACCTTGAGGCGACCATGGGCGCCGAACATGCACAGGCCCTGGGACATGTTGTTCAGGGCCGCATCGAACCGCTCGTTCTGCTCCTGCAGCTGCCGCTCGCGCTCCGTCAGGATCGTGTTCTGCCGGAAGACGTCGTCGCGCAGCTGATCCCGCTCCGACAGGGAATGTTCGAGCACGACGACGGCGCGGGCGATGTCGCCGACCTCGTCCGCGCGGTCGATATCGGGCACGCTGACGTGCCAGTTCCCGCGCGCCACCTCGGACACCGTCTGCGTGATGCGCACCAGCGGACGGGTGATCCGGCTGGACAGGATGAGCAGGACCAGGGCGACAAGGCATAGGGTCAGGCCCGCGACGACGCTGAGCGTCCTGAGGAGCGAGCGGGAACTCTCCTCGCCGATGCCGACGACCTTTCCGGTGAGCTGCTGCAACTCACGCAGCGGCGCCGCGACGCAGAGACGGAGATCCGGAGGCAGAGGAAGGCAGCGCGCGACCTTCTCGGCCCCGACGACGGCGTGCAGATCCGCGCCCGAGATGTCGCCGAGCCGCGCGTCGGCGACGTCGGCACCGGCCGAGGAGAGGAGGCTTTGCCCCGACAGGATCAGCACGTCGCGTCCGCTCAGCGATGCGAAGGCGGTCAGGGTCGGCTCGTGCGGTCGCAGGACGCGATAACCGACCAGTCCGCCGATCACGTCGCCGAACTCGTCGAACAGCGGCTGGCCGAAGACATCGGCGACCGCACCGGACTCTTCGGCGGCGAGCGCCTTCGCGAGGCCCTCGTCCCAGCGCAGGGTCAGCACAAACCCATTTGCGTGCTCCCGGTCGTTCCCGGCGATCACGGCGCGCAACGCGGTGGCGACGGCCGTCGTCCCGAAGGCCGCATTGGCGGCGAGGAGATCCGCATCGACGCGGTCGGCGGTGAGGGCGCGCAGGTTGACGTCGAAGGCGATCGCCCCGTCGACATCCGCCAGGGCGAGGGCGGGCCGCATGAGCTCCGACGCCGCCACCGTGTTGCCGGAGAACACAGCCTTCACCACATCCCAGCGCTTCGCCATGGTGGCGAAGCGGCGCTCGACATCCTCGCGCTGCATCGCGAGCCGGGCCGCGGCGAGCTTGGCATCGCTCAGGAGGCGATCGGAGAGCTGGGTTTCGGACCAGGTCGTGACTTCCTGCGCCTGTTCCCGCAACGTCTGCTCGGAGCGGAGAACCACGAGGAAAACGAGAGCCGCGAGTGCGATCGCGGCCGTCGAGAGCGTCGCACCGACGAGGCGTGCGCGCAGGGATCGCGAGAAGACGGTGCCCGTCACGGCTTGAGCGGGGCGCCGCCCCGCTCCGCCATCAGCTGCCCGGCGCGATCCGACGTTGCGAAGGCGAGGAACGCCGACGCCTCCGCGTCTTTCGTGGCGGTCTTGTAGATGAGCGCCAGGGTCACCGCGCTGGGATAGCCCGGGTCACGCGGCGCCCTGCCGTCGATCGACAGAACCGTGAAATCGCTTGCCAGACCCGGAGAGAAAGGGCCGAATCCAATGGCGCCGGGCGTATCCCGAACGGTCGCGATCGCGTCCTGCGTGGTGGTCGCGGTCTTCGAGCGGCTGGTCAGGACGAGATCACGCCAGCCCGGCATGGTCGCCCGGAGCACCGACAGCGTGCTGTCGGTCTCCTCGCGACGGACCACCCGGATCTTCAGATCGGGGCCGCCGAGCACACTCCAGTTGTCGATCCCGCCCGAGAAGACCGCGGCCACCTGTGCGCTCGTCAACGTCGCCACGCCGACACCGCGATGAACGAAGATCGCCGACGGAATTCGGATGAGCGGCACCTCCACGAGGCCCTGCGCTTTCTCCGTCTCGGTGAGCGGACGCGCGACCCGCCCGAGCTTCTGGCGCTCACCGCCCACGCTCGCCACGGCCCCCCCGGAGCCAATGCTCGGGGGAACCGAGACGCGGGCTTGGCCATGCTCCGCATTGTAGGAATCGGCGACGGCCTGGAGCATCTCGATCCCGTCGCCCGTACCCACGATCGGGAGATCCTCCGCCCGGACGCCGGTCGACGCGGTCAGAAGGAGAATGGCGAGCGCGGTAGCGCTTCGAACGTTCGCGAATATGGGGCCCATTGCCGCAGAATGCGTCTCGAATGCTTAACCTCGAGTCACCAACTAGGTTGCTTTGAAGATGTGGTTGACGATCTGCTAGGCGACCGGATCCGTTTTCGCGGTCCGATTACCTGCCACGCGCTGGAGAAAACGCTGGAGGAAGTTCGTGTCGGACGGCGGGCTCCGGTCCGGCTTGTGTGTGGCGGCGTAGAACGGATCAGCGTAGCAGGTCGCACCAGTCGCGGCCGCCAGGAACTGCACCGCCGCGACCATCTCGGGGGCGCCGGCGGCCAGAACCGTGTCGTCCCGCGTGAGCCTCGGCAGATGGAGGGTCGGCCGCCCGGCTCGGGCGTCGGAGGGTGGGTTGCGACCGCTGCACGTCAAGATCGTCGCCGCCCCCCGGTCGCGCAGCCATTCCAGGGCCGGACGCATGTAGAGATTCTGCGGCTCGCGCGTGCCGGCCACGACGAGCAGGTCGCGCTTCGGCTCGCGCAGGCGGCTCGCTCGGGCGACGGCCCAGGCGGGCGCAAAGCCGACGCCGGACGAAACGACGACGAGACGACCGCGCCCCAACCTGTGAAACGCGGCTCCGAACGGACCCTCGACCTTCACGGCGGTTCCCGGTCCGATCCGTCCGCCGAGCTGCGGCGACACCACGCCGTCGGGCTGCCGGCGGATCTGGAAGATCAATTCGTTCAGCTCGCCGGATCCGTCCATGCGGAGGGTCGGGCTGTAGTCGCGGGCGGGCAGGCCGGCGAAGGAGACGCGGAGGTACTGTCCCGGGAGATAGATCAGCCGCTTGCGCAACGCGACCGTGACCTCGACGATCTCGGCAGTGAGCTCGACCACGCTGTCCACGATGCCGGCCCGCCGCACGACGTCGGGAACCTCGTCGAACTCGATGGCGATGTCGGCGGTCAGACGCGCCCGGCACGCCAGGACGGTGTCGCCGATGCGGGTCCCGGCATCGTCCACCGAGCCGGAATGGATCCGGACCCGACAGGTGTCGCACTGGCCGGTGGCGCAATCGTGCGGGATCGCTTGGCCGGATGCCAGACCCGCGTCGAGGAGGGTCTGTCCGGCGCCGGCGCTGATGGGCCGGCCATTGACGACGAGGGAGACGCGATCGGTCATGCTGCGATCCCGCGTCAGCGCAGCAGGACTTCGACCGGCCGCATGTGCCGCGTGTGGCGGGTCTGCGTGTGATCGAAGGCCGAGACGTAGAGGAAGAACTTGCTGCCGGGCAGGAAATCGACATCGTACTTGCTGCCGGTCGCGATCTTGCGCGAGGCCACCAGGGTCCAATGGTCGTCAGCCCAGTCGGCCGCCGCCGAGATTCCGGCCCGATCGCCCGAATAGCCGTCGGTCATGAGTACACCCGGCATGACGGTCCCGACCGGTATCTCTGCGTCGCCGGCCGCCGAGTAGGCAACCGTCTCGGTCTTCTCGACCATCCACCACGCCGAGCCCGGCGCGGTACTGGCATCGAGGCCCAGATCGATCGTCCCGAGCCTGGCCACGGTGGCCCGCCAGTCCTTGGGCAGCCGCAGCGGCTCGACGGCGCCTTCGTAGCCACCGGGGCCCTCGAAGCGGAAATTGTAGCGGTACGTGCTTGTGCCGGGATCGCCCCAGTAGCCCGCCTGGTAGCGGCCCTTCACCGCCCGCTCCGCGGCGGTCGGCTCGGTGGGCGGCCCGATATGCATGTCCTCGACGACGCCCAGCATGCCGCCCCGGGCCGCCTTCCACTGCCACATGTCGATGTAGCTGCCGTCGGTGGTGTAGTGGTAGCCGCGGCCGTTCAGAGGCGCGGGGGCGTCCGGCAGGGGGCGGGCACCGAGATGGGTCGAGCCGCCGCTGCCGAAGGCATCGGAGCGCGAGAAGATTACGGCGAGCTTGTCTTCATAGTATCCGGTCACGTCCGCCTTGGCGGCGTCCGCGTCGAGGAGATGCCAGCCGTCGGCCTTCTTGATCATCGGCACGCGCTTCAGCGAGCGGGAGGGGTCCCACCATCGAAAAGCGAAGTAGACGTTCGCCCCATCGCGAACCGCGCGGATCTCCACGGTGGTCTCGCCGGTGCCGCCGAAATTGGCGCCTTGCATCGTCCGGACCGAAACCGGTCGGGCGGTGCGCCAGACGGGATCGTCGAGGAGCTTCGACAGGTCGGGCCCGACCGGAACCTTGTCGACCACGAGGGTGGAGCGACCCGTCAGATCTGCCCAGGCCAGCAAACCCACCACGGGCAGGCCGACGATTGCGGCCGCCAGCAAGGGCCGACGGCGGCGGGTCGCCCCGTCCGCCAGGGGCGCGGGGCGGAAGAGCCGCAGGAGCTGCCACAGCCCGCCATACATGAAATGCGCGAGGGTGTGGATGGCGATGTAGGCCAGCGCGCCCAGGGCGCAGGTGGCGTGCAGCCAGACGACCCAGCCGCCATAGCCGAGATAGAGCGCGATGCCGGTACCGGTCAGGACAAGGGTGACGGCATAGATCAGCCAGTGCAGGGCGACGTTGACGCCACCCCACCGCGCCTTCCGCGCCGCCTTGCTCCGGCCGCTAACGCGGAGCGCGCGGAGCCGGGACAGGCCATTGCGATCCGTGAGACGTCCGCGCACGAGGTAGACGACATAGGCCGTGATCGCGAAGAACAGCGTGAGACCAGCCACGAAGTGCACGGTCCAGACTTCGCCCTGCGGCAGAAACGGGGCCAGGAATTTCGCGGTGCGCGCCACAGGAGCGTCGGCCGAGATGCGCAGGCCCGTGAGCAGGCTCGCAACCATCGCGCCGGCGACGATCCAATGGATGACGATCGTGCCGGTATCGGAGCGGGGATGCCGGTCGAGGCGCACGCCCGGTTCGGACGGTGCCGCGGCGCCACGAGGCGGATGGGGCGCGAGGGTCAGCGGTTCCGACATTCGATCCTCCGCTCAATCGGCGCAATTTATCCGACCTGCGTTAGGACTTTGTAAATCATAGACCACACCCGGCGATATGGCCGAGCTTTCAAATCCGAGATTCCTCGCGGATATGCTTAACGGCGCCGTCCTGAGCGATCGACCGAATCCCCCGTGGCGAAACGGTCCGGCCATCGTGGTTCGGCGACCGATCGCATCGGCTGCGCCGTCGTTTCCATTCGGAGCCCGCTGATGCCCGCGGGCAATGGCCGGCGGATCCATGTCGCATCCTGCCGGCCTGCTCCGTCCGGCTTGTAGGGCGGGCCGGCCATCGAGCGAGATCGGCACGGCATTCGGTCCAATGCACGCTCAGGAGCGTCAGCGCCTCGCTCGGGAGCATGACCGCAGAGGCTTTCGGTCTCCCCGGACCGATGGGGCCGCCGGCGGGAACACGGGGTGCGGACGGCGATCCGTTTCGATGGCTGCGCGTGACATCGCGACGACGGACAGGCGCCGTGGCGCCGCCGCTCACCCGGACGATCGGCGATCCCGTCCGCGGCTTCCCCTTGAGCAGGACCTTGCCTGGCCGCGAAAACGTCGCAACCGCAAAGCCCCGCGCTTCGTCGTCGTTTCAAGATTCAGATACAAAACAAATTTTAGGAACCGAATTGAAGTTGAAAAATACAAGTCTAATTTATTTGTAAAATCATTACTTGATAGATACGGTCAAGCTGCCGATCGATAGGCCGGCCAAATCTCCAAAACACTGCGACGTCGCATCGTGCCGGTCATCCCGCACGCGCGTGAACGCGGATCATTGGGTTGACGCTGGCACCTCCATGGCCACGGCGTCGGATGCGGGGACACCATGACCAAAATCAAGGCGCTGTTACTGGGCTCTTCAGCTCTGATGCTTCCGATCGCAGGCGCACAAGCCGCAGATTTGCCGACCCTGAAGTCAGCGCCAGTCGAATTCGTGCGCGTTTGCAACGCGTACGGAGCGGGCTTTTTCTATATTCCCGGCACTGATACCTGCCTCCGCATATCCGGCAGGGCGCGGTATGACTTCCTGTATCAGACCAGCAAAGTCCGCACCGGCGGTGGCGGCGACCTGACCGGATATCTGGGCCTGATGCGGATCAACCTCGATGCGCGGACCCAGACCGATTACGGAACCCTGAGAGCCTTCCTGCGGGTCGACGTCGCCAACCGCAGCGGCCCGTTCCTGACCTCCGGATCCCGGCAGCGCGAGAGCCTGGCGATCGCCGGACTCGGCGCCGACGCGTTCGGGCGCACGCAAACCTACATCAACGCCGACAAGGCGTTCATTCAGTTCGCCGGCCTGACCGCGGGCCGCGCCTCCTCGTTCTTCGACTTCTATGCCCACGACTTCGAGCTGATCGGCGGAACGGCCGGATCCGACACGTTCAGCACGAACCTGCTCGCCTATTCGGCGACGCTCGGGAACGGCGTCACCCTGACGGCCTCCATGGAAGACCCGGTCTATCGCCGCTTCCCGATCTTCGGCACGGGGGCCGCTGTCGGCGCCTTCACGGCGGGCGGCGGGTTCGCGGGCTACAGCAACGCCTTCAACCCGTTCACGCCCGCGACCTTCCTCGCACCGATCGTGGTCGGTCCCGGCAACGTGGCTTTCGTCGATGTGACCCAGAAAAGCCGGATGCCCGACTTCATCGGCGTGGCACGCATCGATCAGGCCTGGGGATCCGCCCAGGTGTCGGCCGCCGTCCACGAGATCAATGCGGGCGATGCCGGAAGCACGGTGGGGGGCATCACCACGGCCACCACCGGTCTCGGCATATCGCCCACGGGACGCGCGTCGAACGCCTATGGATGGGCGGTCCAGGGCGGCCTGAAGGTCAATCTGCCGTTCATCGCGACGGGCGATACGCTGTACCTTCAGGGCGCCTACGGCCAGGGTGCCATCGCCTATACGGGCATCTCGAACTACACGGCTCCGTACGATGCCCTCGGCGCAGCGCCCGTGGGTGGCGGCTCGTTCGCCCAATACTACGCCGATGCGGTCCTCAACCCCACCACGGGCCGTCTCGAGCTGTCGACGTCATTTTCGGCCGTCGCGTCGATGCTCCACTACTGGTCACCGGCCTGGCGGTCGGCCTTCTTCGGAAGCTACGCTCAGATCGATTACAATTCGAAGGGCCGCAATGCCCTCGGCCTCCTGGGCTTCGGCTTCGCACCGGCCGGCGCCAGTGCCTCCAATGCCCTGGCCTTCGCCACAAGCCCTGTCCTGAGAGGAAACAACCAGATCATCACCGGCGCGAGCCTGATCTGGACTCCGGTGAAGGACCTGGATATCGGGGTCGAAGGTGAGTACATCCGCACCGCCCTCAACAATGGTGTGACGCCCGACATCTCGAAGAACGCGCTGCGCTACGTGAGTTCTCAGGACGCGGCCCAGTTCCGCTTCCGCGTGCAGCGGGACTTCTGAGCACCAGCGACGCGCGCAACCACTCACAACAAGAAATCCCGAGCCCAGCCATTCGGCTGGGCTTCTGTTTGACTGGAAGACGCTTGGAAATTTTCGCTTTTGTTCGGCAAATAAAACTTCTTTTAATTGATACTTCCGAGGAATGAGCTACAACCAATACAGCTCTTCGGCGGCTCGCTTCGCCTCCGGTCGAGCAGATGCTACGGTTTCAGATCGGCGGGCCCGGGTACCAGGGCAGGCCCGACCTGATCCAAAGCTTCAGACCCAAAAGACTCTGCCGACCGGGTAACCGGTCGGCTTTTTCATGTTCGACGCCGGCCGGCATCCAGGTGAGCGATCTCCTGCGCCATCTCCCGGGTCAAAGACCGGATTTTGCAGGCCTTCGAGCGCCACCCCGCACAGCGTCTCAAGCCGCACAGGCGTGTTGCGCAACCGTCGGGCGTTGTCGGCCCGAAAAGCCGTCGCTTCGTTCACCGAGCCAAATGCCAGCAAACCCCATGCAGAGGGCCGCGTCCGCGATCCCGACGCGGCGGGCTCGAACGCCGTTCGCGCTGCACTCCGCCTTCGCCAAGGTCAAAAATTCAAAAATCCTTTCAAGATTGAAGCCGAAACAAAGAGCGAAAGAATTATTCTGCAATAAAATATAGCATTTAAACCGTCTGTGCTGCATGTATTACTCACGTCGCCGGTTCGCGACAGAAAAAAGACGGGAGATTATCATGAAAAACATTGTCCTGGCCTGTTCCATGGGCGCCATGCTGATCGCGGCTCCGGCGTTCGCGCAGGATGGAGGTCCGTCGATCGATCCGAGCCTCATCATCCGGACAAACGGCAGCGGTCTCGACGCTTGGTCCGCCTCCGAGGGCAACGACAAAGCCGGCGGCATGTGGGAAGGCGCGACCGGCTACAGCGCGGCCGTTCAGCGGCCCGCCTCGATCGGGACGGTCCCGGCCAATCCTCAGTGGAGCCGCTACAACACCCGCGAGCGTCGACACGGGCGGTCGTCCTACTGAGACGCCGCATCGAAGGCTCCGCGCGCCCGGCGCTCCTCATGACGGGAGTGGCCGGGCGCGGCGGCGCTAGAGGGCGGGGGCGGGGACAAGGTCGATGGACGGCGTGTTCGCGACCGTGCGGGCCCATCGGAAGGTGACGCAGCAGCCGGCGCCGTCGCTGGCGATGTCGAAGGTGGCACTGTGGAGCCGCGCGATGGAATCGACCAAGCTCAGGCCGATCCCGAAGCCGCTCTTGTCGGTCTTCAAGGCACCGCGACGGTACCGCGCCCGCACCGCGCTGAGTTCGTCCGCCGGGATGCCGCAGCCGGTATCGACGACGCGGATGCCCGCCGGATGCTGGAGCAGCGTGACCGCGACCTCTCCGCCGGCCGGGGTGAACTTCAAGGCGTTGTCGATCAAGTTGCTCGCCGCCTCGAAGATCAGGCTGCGATCACCCTCCACGAGGCAGGGCCCGTCCGGCCGCTCCCAGCGCATCCGGATGCCGCGCTCCACGGCCAGCGGCTCGTAATACTCGACGGCGTCCTCGAGCAAACGCCCGAGATCGACCTCGGTGAAGCCCGATCGGCGCAGCCGGTCCTCCATCTCCGAAATCCGCAGCAGCGCCGAGAAGCGCACGACGATCGACTTGACCTCGGCAAGCACGTCCTCGTTGCAGGCCCGGAAGGCCTCGACGCTGTCGGCCTTGCGCAGCGACCGTTCCAGCGTGCCGACCACCCGTGTCAGCGGAGTCCGCAGGTCGTGGGCGATGTTCTCGTTGACACCCTTGATCTCCAGCATCAGCCGCTGAAGCTGATCCAGCATGTCGTTGACCACACGCGTGAGGTGCGCGAGGTCGGCCGAGACGCCGCGCGTCGGCAGTCGCTCGCTCAGATCGCCCCGCATGATGCGCTCCACCGCCTTGGTGATCGCATCGTTCTGCCGCAGGGAGCCGGCCCCGAAGACCACGGCGCCGATCAGACCGATGACGATGGTGGCGATCATGCCCCAGACGAAGGTCTCGACCAGCGCCTTTTCCAGGGTCTCCAGATCCTTGGCAGACCGGCTGACGAGGACATACTCGCCGCTCGGCAGCTCCGTGAGTTGGCTGAACAGCGCGCGGGTGCCGTGATCCGTCGGCTGTGACAGGATGAACGGCCGGCCAACCGGCGCCGTGACCGGGAATGGGATCGGTGCGCCGGCCCGGCGCGTCTGATCGGGCCCGAACAGTACCAGCGGGCGGCCGCCTTCGGCGAAATCCTCGGAGGCGTCGATCCGTTCGCGCAGCGCGCGCGGGGACAGCCCCAGAAGATGCTTCGACTCCCATCCCACCCATTCGAACGCGGCCTTGCGGCCGTAGCTGCGCGTGTCGACGTACAGGAAGGCCGACAGCGCGAGCGACGCCGTTCCGAAGGTCGCGAAGAACAGGCAGGCGACCCGGAAGCCGCTCGTGCGCCGGACTTCAAGCAGGCGCACGGAGGATGAAGCCTGTGTTGCGCACGGTATGGATGCGGGGGTTGAGCCCGTCGGGATCGAGTTTCTTCCGGATCTTGCCGATATGGACGTCGATGACGCTCGACTGGTGATTGAAGCTGTAGCCCCAGACGGATTCGAAGATCATTTTCCGGCTGACGAGGGTGCCGGCGTTCTGCATGAGGAACTCGATGATCGCGAACTCCTTGGGCAGGAGTTCGATCTCGCGCTCGGCGCAGTAGAGGACGCGGTCGATCAGATCGAGGCGGAGGTCGCCGACGACGAGTTCGTTGACCGCCTCGGCGGCCATCTTGCGGCGGGCCAGCGCGTCGACGCGGGCGGTGAGTTCGATGAACTCGAACGGCTTGGCGAGGTAGTCGTCGCCGCCGGCGCGCAGGCCGTCGACGCGCTCGTTGACGGCCGAGAGGGCGCTGAGGATCAGGACCGGCGTCGACACCTTGGCGGCGCGTAGCTTGGTCAGCAGCGACAGGCCGTCAATCTCCGGAAGCATCCGGTCCAGAACGATCACGTCAAATTTACCGTCGAGGGCCTTGCGTAATCCGATACTGCCGCTTGGGGCCTCGTCAACCTGAAATCCGTATTCCGCGAGTGCCGATCCGATCTCGGCCGCGACCCGCCGGTCGTCCTCTACCACCAATACGCTGGCCATCCGTTTTTCCTTCTTATTTTGTATTCGTCGGCTCTGCTTGGTCTCCTGCAGCTCGGAGGAGGTGCCGGAAATATCCTCTTCGGTTCCGGAGTCAAATGGGGACGGCTCGGGGCTATCGCTCTGCATCATCGGTTCGGCAAAGCTTACAGGTGAGCGCGGGATCTGAACCATGCGCCTCACTCCGCGCTCGCCTGCTCGGAGAGCTTGGCTGTGGGGATCCGGGAAGCGGTGGGGCCTTTCGGAGCGACCCGGCCGCCTTCCCGGAGGTCGGCAGGCGGATTGAGAACGACCGTTTCACCGCTGCTGAGGCCGCTGCGCAGCTCGAGGCGGGTGCCGAGATCCCGCGCGATCGTGATCGGCCGGAGATGCACAATGTCGTCCGTGCCGACCACGGCGACCTGCGTTCCGCCTGCGTCGAAGATGAGCGCCTCGGACGGGATGACCACGCGCGGGTGCATGCGCGGGACCTCGAAGGTCACGGCGACGTAGAGGCCCGGTCGCAACGTTCCCTCCGGATTGGCGACGTCCACCTCGGTGTCGAGCGTCCGGACCGAAGATTGGAGGGCGACCGAGCTGCGCGACACCGTGCCCGCGAAGGTGCGATCCGGCATCTGCGCAACCTGAACGCGCGCCTTCACGCCATCATGGATGCCCACCGCCGCCGATTGCGGCACCTGCACGGTCACGCGCAGGACATCGATGCTGTCGATCGAGAAGAGCGGCGTCCCGCTGCCGGCATCGCCCTGGACGAGGTCGCCGACGTCGACCTTGCGGGCGACGATGATGCCGTCGAAGGGCGCGACCACGTTCTCGAAGGTCGTCAGGGTGCGGAGCCGTTCGACGGTGGCCTGCTGCGCGGTGATGTTGGCCTCCGCGACCTTCACCTTCGCCTGCGCGGCGGCAAGGGAGGCCGTAGCTGTCAGCATGCCGGCGCGGGTCTGGTCGGCATTCTGCTTGGACGCCCAGCCCTGACCGGCCAGGGTCGCGGTGCGCGCGTCGGTGACGTTCGCCAGCGTCACGTTGGCTTTGGCCTGCTCCACGTCCGCCTGCGCCACCGCCAGTTGGGCCTTGAACTGACCAAGCTGGGCTTCGGCCTGCCGGGCCTGCTGATCCAGGTCTGGTGCGGCGATGCGGACGAGCAGATCGCCCTTCTTCACCCGCGAGCCGATATCGACCTTGCGTTCGGCGATGTAGCCGGTGGCACGGGCGAAGATATCGGCATGGTCGAACGCCTCGGTCTGCCCCGGCAGGGTCAGCCGCATGGGCCCGTCATCCACGGTCGCTGGGCCGGTGCGGACCCTAGGCACGAAGTCCACGGCCTCGGCCTGGGTCTCCAGCGACGCCTGATAGACGTCCCAATGGTGCCACGCGCCGAGCCCGAGGGCGCTGCCGAGGGCGAGGAACGCCACCAGGAAGGGCCGCTTGCGCGGCGGCGGTGGAGCGGCCTGGGCCAGGGTCTCCCCGGCCTCGTCCCGCCGCAGCGGATCGACCTCAAGCGCGTGCTGGTGCGCCCGCGCGGCAGGCTCGGCGTCGGCCTCGGGAGGGTCGGTGAAAGCGGTCATCAATAATCCTCGAGGGGCTTGATCGGCTTACGCCGGAGCAGGGTGTAGAGGAGGGGGACGAACAGCAGCGTCGACACGGTTCCCATCCCGATCCCGCCCATCACCGCGCGGGCGAGGGCGGCGTTCTGCTCGGCGCCTTCGCCGGCGCCGATCGCCATGGGGATCAGGCCCAGGAACATGGCGGACGCTGTCATCAGCACAGGCCGCAGGCGGGTATGCCCGGCCATGAGGGCGGCCTCGCGGGCCGAGCAGCCGGTGGCTTCCCGATGCTCCTTGGCGAAGGTGACGAGCAGGATCGAGTTCGCGCTCGCGACGCCGACCGACATGATCGCCCCGAACAGGGCCGGGATCGAGAACGCCGTGCTGGTGATGAACAGGCTCATCACGATGCCGCAGAAGGCGAGCGGAAGCGCCGCGATGACCACGAAGGGATCGACCCAGGTCTGGTAGTTCAGGACGAGCAGCAGGTAGACCGCCACCAGGGCGATGCCGAGCCCGAGCTCGATCCGCGAGAACGCGCTCTCCATGCTCTCGATCTGGCCGCGGACCAGGATCCTGTCCGGCGCCGGGAGCTGAGCCTGTTCGTCGGCGACGATCCGGTCGACGGCGGTGCGCACGCTGCCGAGATCGGCGTTCTGGACGTTGGCGAGGATGTCGAGGGTCGGCTGCTGGTTGACGTGGTTGATGACCGTCTGCTCCGGCTGCCGCTGCATCGTGGCGATGTTCGACAGCAGGATCGGAATGCCCGGCTTGTCCTGCCCGTTCGCATGGACGGAGACCGGCGTATTCATCAGCTGATGAATATCGGCGTTGCGCCATTCCGGCGTCTGGACCCAGAGCTGATAGGGCATCCCGGACTTCGGATCGGCCCAGAAGTTCGGGCTGACCTGGAATGAGCCGGAGAGCGAGACGTTCAGATTCTGAGCGATGGATTGTTCGCTGACCCCCATTTCGGACGCCAGCCTCCGGTCGACATTCACGTACATCTGCGGCGCGTCGACGATCTGGTGCAGGTGGACATCGACCGCGCCTCGGACCGCCGCGATGCGGCGGACGAGATCCCGCGCCACGGCCAAGTCCTTGTCGTCGTGACGTCCGGACACTTGAACGTCGATCTGAGCGACGGTTCCGAAGTTCAGGATCTGCGTGATGATGTCGGAGGGCTGGAAGTAGAAGATATCGTCCGGGAAGGCCTCGTGCAGAACCTTGCGCAGGCGCTTTTCATAGAAGGAAATCGGCTTGTGCTCGCCCTTCAAGTTGATCAGCATCTGACCGTCGTTGTAGGCGACGAAGGAGGCGTCCATGAACGCGAAATTGTAGTTCGATGCCGGAAGGCCGATATTGTCGAGGATGAGTCCGAGTTCGTCCTTCGGGACGACCTGCCTGACGACGTCCTCGACCTGCGCGAAGGTCTTTTCCGCCTGCTCGATCCGCTCGCCGGGCCGCGTGCGGATGTGCAGCGTCATCTGGCTGGATTCGATCTGCGGGAAATAATCCTGCCCGACGAAGGGAAAGATCGCCGCGGTCACCGCGAAGACGGCCATCACGCCGACCAGGGCGCGGGCCGGGTGGCTGATCACGGCGGAGAGCAGTCCAACATAGCCGGCGTGGAACCGCGCGAAGCCCCGCTCGAAGGCCGCCCGGAAGGCGAGGGCGCCGCGCACCGGATACCGCAACGCCCAGACGAGCGGCCGCACCGCGAAGCCGAGCACGCGCCCGAGGACCGAGCGGCGCCGGGGCGCCGCTGATTCTTCGGGCCCCGCCTCCGACCCGCCGTGATGCTGCGCGTATTCCGGGGCGACGAGGACGTCGATCAGGATCGCCACCAGCGTCCGAGACAGCAGGTACGAGGTCAGCATCGCGAAGACCACCGCCTCGGCCTGCGGGACGAAGAGGTAGCGGGGCGCATCGGTGAGGAAGAAGACCGCCGAGAAAGCCGAACAGATGGCCAGCGTCGAGATCAGGGCCGGCTTGGCGATGCCGGCGACGCCCTCGACCACGGAGCGCCTGAACGAGAAGCCCTCCTCGAACATCCGGTAGGTGTTCTCGATCGCCACGGTGGCATCGTCCACCAGGATACCCACCGCCAGGGCGAGGCCGCCCAGGGTCATCACGTTGATGGTCTGGCCCAGGGCGACCAGGATCGACAGAGAGGTGAGGATGCAGAGGGGGATCGAGACGAGCACCACGATGGTCGAGCGCCACGACCCCAGGAACAGCAGGATCGCGAGGCCTGTGAGGCCGGCCGCGATCACCGCTTCGCGCACCACGTCGGAGATGGCGTCCGAGACGAAGACCGACTGATCGAACAGCGGCGTGATCGTCATGCCCTTCGGCGCGGCCGCGTGGATGTCGGGCAGGGCGCCCTTGACGGCATTCACGACGTCCAGGGTCGAGGCCGCGCCGTTCTTGAGAACCTGCAGCAGGACCGAATGGTGCCCATCCGCGCGGACGATGTTGATCTGCGGCGGCGAACCGTCCCGGACATGGGCGACATCGCGCAGCAGAACCGGCTGGTTGTTCTCGACTTTGATGGGAATGCGGTTGAGCTGATCGACCAGCTGCGGACTCGAATTCAGGCGCACGGTGTATTGCTGCGTCCCGATCTTCGCGAGCCCGGAGGGCACCACGAGGTTCTGCTTGAGGACCGCGTTCAGGACATCGAGCGGCGTCATGCCGATCGCACGCAGCTTGGCGGGATCGAGATCGACCATGACCTGACGCGGTGCGCCGCCATAGGGCGACGGCAGCGTGGAGCCCGGCACCTCGGCGAGCCGCCGGCGGGTCCGGTACTGCGCGTAGTCGAAGACCTTGGTGAGCGGCAGCTTGGATGACGACAGCGCCATCTGGATGACCGGCACCGAGGAGGCGGAGAAGCGCATGATGACCGGGGGCTGCACGCCCGGCGGCATGCGCGAGCGGATCGCGTTCATGGCCGAGTCGACCTGGGTCATCGCCAGATCGATGCTGACCGCCGAATCAAAGTAGATCCGCTCGGTCACGGTGCCCTGGATCGAGGTCGATTCGATCCGCCTGATGTTGTTCACGTTACTCGACAGCGAGAACTCGCTGTAATTCGTGATCCGCTGGACCATGTCGGTGGCATCGAGGCCGTTGTAGGTCCACACCACGACCACAACCGGTATGTCGACGGCGGGAAGGACGTCCTTGGGGGCCACGGCAATGGAGCCGACGCCCGCGAGGAACATCAGGACGGCAAGAACATAGAAGCTCTTGCGAAACTTCAGGGCGAACCGGACGAGTTCCATGTGACCTGTCGGATCTTCCATCATGATCCGGCCCCCGTCCCGTGCGGCCGGGCCGCGGGAACATCGAGCAGATCACGCCTCGTTTTCAGAGAGAACACAGGGCGAATGCCCGGCGCGGAAGAGATATAGCTTTCGCTGAAACACTCTTCGAATGAATTCGACACGACAATCTAAAGCGGATTTCAAGAAATTAAAAACGCCCCAGCTCTCTTAAGGATCGCCGGGCTCCATACCGGCGATGTGCTGCGGCACCGGACGCCGATGGCGGCGCGCCGGTCGAAAATTAAAAGGTATTTTGGAAAAAAATTGTATTTTTACTGCCAGAAGACTTATTTAATTGCGTCTCTTGCACATCCTGCACGATCATTCTGGCGCCGCTCCGACCGATCCGGTGCCATTGCCGCGTATCGCGGGGCTGCCCGTGCCACGCGACCCGGGGTGCCGGGGTGGCTCCGATGTCTCGCGTGATCGAACCGCAGGGCCTCGTTTCGGCCGGGTTGCGGCCTGTGCGCTCACCCCGTGCCATGGCGGCGAGCGAATCTCTCGGACACCTGAGCGGCCCCCGTCACCGCCGCTCCGGGGCGGGATGAAGACGCCGATCGATCGGCGTCTGTGCTGATGATGTCAGGCTCGACGAGGAGTTAAGCCGGTGGTCGGACGATACCTGGGGCTCCTCATCCTGGCCTTGACGCTGCTGCGCTTGGTCGGGTCCGCGCGTGCGGAGAGCGAGATGGCGGCAGGGGGCGCGTTCATGAGCAGCTACACGTCGGATCCCTATTTCGATCCGCGGTCGCGATATTCTCAAGTGCATTCAGCCGGAGACATCCGCGGTCAGCCGATGTTGGCGGAACCCGGCGATGCGCCGGCGCCGTGCAGGCTCTTCGACAAGGCGTGCGCGGATGCCTTCGAACGCGCACGCCGGCACGCCTATCCTTCGACCTCTGCGTGCGTGAGGTCGGCGGCGGGCCGCAGCCGTCATGGCAGGCCCATTCCGGCAATTCGAATGAATCCGTGAAGACCTTTTTGAGCCCTCGCCACTAGCTTGACCCTGTTTGGGGTCGAGCTGTCATGATCGAAGAGCGTAGCGCCCGGCGCGTATCAGTCAACTTGCACGGACGTATCGCGGTCGCGGGTCACCCGACGATACCCTGTGTGGTCCATGACATGTCCCGCTGGGGCGTGCGCCTCCGGCTGGTCGGCACGGAGCGGGTTCCCGCTGAATTCCAGCTGACGATCGACGCCACCGAGAAGGTGATCGGTTGCGAGACGGTCTGGAAGAATGCCGACGAGATCGGGGCCCTGACCGATCTGATGGAATGATCGTCGCGTCTCGGGAGCGCGGCGAGGCGGCGGGCCGCGTCAGAGTGGTGGACGCCGTCTCTCTCGCGGCACCCTGGTCGGGGACGGAGAGCGTATCCACCCGGCACTGATCGTCGAGCCCTATTCGAAGGGGCGCGCGACGTCGGCATCCGCCCCGGGGAAGGCCCCTCAGCCGCGGGCGAGCGCCGCCTCGAACTCCTCGGCCGGGAGATGCGCACCACCGGTCGTCCAGATGACGTGGGTTGCGGCGGCGCGCGTCTCCGCCGGGATGGTCTGTGCAAAACGTCCCGCCGCCGCGAAGCCGGCCGCCGCGGAAGGCTCCAGGCGGATACCCGCCTCCGTCCAGAGGATCTTGAGCCAACGATACAACGCATCGTCGGGGACCGTGACCACGGCCCGGACAAGCTTCTCGAGGGTGCGAGCGACCAGCATGGACGCGGAGGCGACCGCCAGCCCGTCGGCGGCGGTGCGATTGTCGAGACCGACATCGTAGACGCTCACCGGCCGTTCGAGCCCCGCCGCGAGCTGAACCAGCATGCAGGGCGACGCCACGGGCTCGACGAAGACCGGATGCACGGAATCACCGAACAGCAGCTTCAGGCCGAAGGCGACACCACCCGGCGCGCCTCCGACGCCACAGGGCAGATGGACGAACAGGGGATGGGCCGGGCCAACCGGGATCCCGGCTGCAGCGAGCTGGCGCTCCAGGTCGAGGGCCGCGGCCGCATAGCCCAGGAACAGCTCGACCGAATCCTCGTCGTCGACAAAATGCGCGTCGCCGCGTCCGGAATAAGCGTTGCGCGCCGCCGCGACCGCCGCACCGTAATCGCCGCGATGCTCGACCACGCGGGCGCCGAGTTCCCGCAGGCGTTCCTTCTTCCAGGCCTTGGCATCGTGCGACATGTGAACTTCCACCGCGAAGCCGAGCGCCCGTCCCATCAGTCCGACGCTGAAGCCGAGATTGCCGGTGCTGCCGACCGCGATGATGTGGCGGCCAAACTGGTCGCGAAATTCCGGGTCCGCGAAGGCCGCATAGGATCGGCCCTCGGCGAGCAGTCCGGCCTGCGCGGCCAGCGCCTCGGCGTAGGCCAGGACCTCGTAGACGCCGCCGCGTGCCTTGATGCAGCCCGTCACCGGCAATGCATGGTCCGCCTTGACCAGCACACGGCCCCCCGCTCCACACAGGATGGTGTCGGACAAGCCGGCCGCCAGCGGGATCAGCGGCGAATCGATCCGGCCTGACACCTCCTGCGGGAAGAGGCGCGTCAGCAACGGTGCGAAGCGCTGCCAGCGTGCCACCGCACCGTCGACGTCGGCTTTGCCCAGCGCCAGATCCGGGAGGACGGACGCACTGTCGGCCACCGCCGGGTTGATCCAGATCGCCGGACAGGCCTGCATGACCGCGACGGGGATGCGGCCGACCCAGGGGCTGTTCTGCATCTCGACGATCCCTGCCATGGCGTTTTGGATCCCGCTCGCTTCGGGCCGGTCCGACCTGCGCGAGGGTCGGTGACGCGGCCGCATGTATCCGCCCGGACTGCTTATCAGAGCCACCTGCCGTTCGGCATGCCCATCGGGCGCATGGTGGGTCTGGCCGGCGATCCGTCCTTGCGCCCTCGTCGGGGCTGGCGCTGTCGCGGTGGCGGACATCCTGAGAAGGTCACCCAGACGCCGTCGCAGGGGGAGGCTTGTGTAATAGGGAGACGATCCCGACGGACGGGAACGCCACGCCGGCCCTCTGAACCGCGCCGTCGATGCCGTCGGCGATCGTTCCGGCCCCGCGACGCTCCCGACGGGACTGCCGCTCCCCTGAGCCGCGCGACGGTCACGCGATCCGTTTTCAGGTGTGCGGGAGCACTTCGGCCCGCAAAGCTTGAGCTTACATCGGGATCACACCGCGAAGACAGTCGCGGATCCGATGGAGACTTCCAATGACCCTCACTGCGCGTCTCACCCTTGCCGCCGCCGCCGCCGTCGCCACCATCGCGGTCCTGGCCGGAACCTACGTCGAAGTCCTCGATCGTGCCCTGCCGATGCACTTCGTCTGAGCATGCAGATGCGAACCGAATGAGCGCCGCATCCCGGGTCGACGCCGGGGAGCGGCGTCGTCCCGGGATGCGGCGGGAGGAGACCGATGCGCCAGATCCTGTGGTCCGTATTCGACGGCGCGCTTTGGGCTGCCGATACGCTCGATGACATCCTCGTCCAAGCCGCCCTGAGCTTCGGCGCAGTCGCCCCGTTCGTGGCTGAGCCTTCCGGCGATCCTCCCTTAACCACCGCCTCCGGCCCGGAGGGCTCCGCGGCCACATCGGACCGGGCATGACCGCAGATGTCTCGGACCGTCCATCGGTCGGCCCCGCTACGATCGCGGGCTGCCGGCGCGCGTACGCGCCGCCGCAATGAACGCCGGTTCGGCGCAAGAGGCGCCTTAGGACGAAGGCTTTGAGCCGCTCCTGATCGCGAGGCGATCGGGAACGGTTCTAGCGCTTCGGCGGGTTCGGTGCGGATTGATCGGTCTGCGGTTCCATCTTCGTGGCGTCGGGCTTCGTCGGTGTATTGTTCTGCGCCTGTTTGTCGTCGCAGGCCGCGAGGCCGATCAGCATGAATCCTACCAGCGAGAGACGACTGATCGACGGCATGGAATCTCCTTCTTGCAAATGCATGGAATGGGGCCGACAGCGTTCGGCGTTAGTGCCTGCGGAAGGCGCTGGCCCGGAGCCTGCGTCGTTCGGACCGGTGCTCCCGCCGCGTTGCGTCGGCGACGTCCACCGCGGCCAAAGCAGAGGGCAGCACCCGCAACCGATGCAATCCGGGGGACATTCATCAGTTCCGATTTGATCTCCCTCAGATGCCAGACGGTGCCGCCGGCAGCCCAGGTGGCGGGAAGCGCACCCCGACCGGCGAAGGCCAAGCCCGGCAGCCGGGACCTCACCCTTCAGCTTTCCGTCCACTCTGGGCGGCGGATCGCGGCGTCGCCGTTCAGCGGCACGGAGATGTCGGAAGCGGATCACAACGCGACCCGTTTGCCCCCGGCCTCAGCGCCCTGTGTATCCCACCACCGCCGCAGCCGACTTCAGACGCGCGAAGGCGTCGGCGTAGCGCTCGCGCAGGAAGGCGGCATCGGGCGGTATCCGAGAGGGACGAAGATTGTCCTCCGTATCGGACATCTTGATCAGCAGTGCCGCGAGATCACCCGATGCGATCAGGGCCGCAATCCGTTCCGAATAGGCGATCCGGCTGGCGGGCTTCGTGAGAAGCGTGACCGTTCTGATAATATCCGCCTCGAAACCGGCCGCCTGAAGATCTGTCGTCGTGCGTGACGTGTCCTCCAGCACATCGTGCAGGAGCGCCGCCTGCATCACTCGCATCGGGTCAATGTCGAGTCCGTCGCTGAGTCGGGCGTGACCGGCTCGGGCCAGGGCCGCGTTCGCAACGCGCTCCAGGTGCCGCATGCAGGGCTCGCCACACTTGTCGAGCTGACCGGCATGCGCGGTAAGGGCGAAGGTATGGGCATCGAAGATCGTCGGCACGCTGCCCTCTTGCGGCATCCACCGGACCGGATTGCCGTCGCTCCGGCTCCCAGCTCCGTGAAGTCCTTAACGCGCTGGGGTGTTCCCGACCGGCCCGCGTCAAAGAAGGCCGTGTCTTACCCGGGCCGTCGAAGCCGAGACGGTGCGGGTCCGGAAAATATCACGGATGCGCAGTCTTCGCGCGTCGGCCGAAAGTTATGACCGTTTGGACTATTGCCCAGCTCCTCGGAACTCGCCATCTCTTGTCTCTGTTCGGACAAGCGGCGAGTCGCACTTCAGGATTGAGCCCATGGCGTCCGTGACACTGGAGAAGCCGCTCGATGTCGGTGGGCCGCTCAGCCGGCGCGCCGCGGCTCTGGCCAACGTCCGATGGTTCCGTGCCCTGGCATGGCGGGCCCTTCGCGATGGAGGCCCGCGCGCCGAGTTGCGCGCCGCCAACGCACGGGCCGCCGCCCGGATCGTGCTTCGTCAGGCCAAACGCGACGCTTTGGTCGCCTGCTTGGCGCGTCAGGCTCTTGAAAGCCCCGGTGAACCGCTTCACCGAGCGCCTGATCGCCCCTCCCAGGGCGACACCGTCGCACCGTCGCGATAGCCTGTCACTCCGCCTCGTGCGGTCGGGATAGGAAGCACTGTCGTCGATCGTGTCATGGCGGCCCGGCGCTGCGTTATGCCTCGGCCGCCACGACGGGTCCCGCGATCGTTCCACCGCGAGACCCGAATGGTCGGCCGGGCGCTCTGCCCGGCCTCGTCTGAGATCTGGATCTCAGCGCTTGAACTTGCCGTCGTACTTGAATTCCGGCGCAGCCTTGAGCTGATCCTTGGAGGCTCCGATGACGGCCTTCCACTTCTTCGCGTCGGCGTCGTAGCCGATGGCGATCGAGCTCGGCGAAACCGCCACGTAGTGCTCGCCCATGCCGAGGAAGCCGCCCACCGAGACGATGTAGCCGACAAGCTTGTCGTGATTGATGGCCAGATCCTTGATCTCGCCCACCGTGTTGTTCTGCGCGTCGGTGACGTTGAGACCGATCAGGTTGTAGCTGAGCACGGCGTCCTGCGGGACAGCCTCGAATTTCGGCGCCACCGTCGCGGGCGCCTCGTTGGCGGCGAAGGCGGGACCGGCGAGTGTGGCGGCGGCGAGGGCTGTAAGGACGAGGCGGCGCATGAATAACTCCAGTGTCCCGGTATGGGTGGCTGGAAATGGACGATGACGCCGCATCGTTCCGCCCCCGCACGGAAATGTTAATGCGCGGAACATGGAGCCCTCGCGAGGTGCCCGCGCGGTCCGCGGATACCTGGTCGTGAGTCGCCCGTCGAACCCCTTGCGCAACTGTACTGACGCGTGACCGGGACAGAATGCCCGGCGGCGGCGGGATCGTTCCTGGCCCACCGGTGCCCGTCGCGGCAAGCGAAGGCCGACGTGGGTTTGCGGGAGACATGCATGGCAGACGCCTCGCTCGATCGGGCGCGGAGGTCGGCACCGGGCGCCTGGATGGATGGTCTCGTCGGGATCACCATCTTCAGCGCCTCGCTGGTCGCGACCCGGCTCGCCCTGACCGGCATGGACGCCCTGTTCCTCAGTGCGGCACGGGCGGCGCTCGCCGGCCTCGCCGGTGCGGCGGCCCTTCTGGCCCTGCGCCAAGCGCGCCCGCGCCGGGCCGACGTTCCGGCGCTCGCCATCGTGGCCGCGGGGGTCGTGGTCGGGTTTCCGCTGCTTACCGCCCTGGCCTTGCAGACCGTCGGTGCCGCGCATGGAACGGTGTTCCTCGGCCTGCTGCCCCTGGTCACCGCGCTGTTCGGTGCGCTGCGCTCGGGCGAACGGCCATCGCCCGTCTTCTGGTTGTTTTCGCTCACCGGTGCGCTCGTCACGGTCGCCTTCGCCGCGCGCGGCCTCGATGGACCGCCCGGTCCCGGGGATGGTTTCATGCTCGCGGCGATCGTGCTCTGCGGGCTCGGCTACGCCGAAGGCGGCGTCCTGGCGCGCCGGCTCGGCGGATGGCAGGTGATCGCCTGGGCCACGGTCCTGTCTCTGCCGGTGAGCGTGCCGCTGGCCCTGGCCCTCTGTCCGGCCGAGCCCGGCACGATCCCGCTGCCGGCCTGGGCGGGCCTCGCCTACGTGGCGCTGTTCAGCATGCTGATCGGCTTCGTGTTCTGGTATCGGGCCCTGGCGCGCGGCGGCATCGCGGCGGTCGGCCAGCTCCAGTTGCTGCAGCCGTTCCTGGGCCTCGGCGTCGCCGCGCTGGTCCTCGGCGAGCGGATCGAGCCCGCCATGATCGGCGCCGCTCTGGCCGTGGCCGCCTGCGTAGCCCTGGCCCGGCGCTTCGCCTGAAAGCCGATCCGGCGCTCTCAGCCCGACTTGGCCACGACCTCGATGTCGCGGTCGAGGCCGCTCTCGACCTTGAATTCCCGCGTGTAGACCTGCCCGTCATGGCGCGCGATCAGGACGTAATCGCCCTCGGCGAGGGTCACCTGCGGGAACGCCCCGATGGCCTCGCGGATCGTGTCGCCGCCGGGGGTGAGAACCGAGAAGGCGGTGCCCGCGAAGGCCTCGGCCCCGGGAGCGGCCACGAGTTTCAGCGTGACGGTGGCGGCGCGGTGGTTGAGGGTCGCTTCCGTCACCTTGCCGTTCTCGACCCGGAGGTCTGCGCGCTGAATCGCGTTCGACTCACCATAGGTCGAGACCACGTGATACGTGCCCTCGGGAAGGCGCAGCAATTCGCCGGTCTTGATCCCGGAGCGGACGAGGCGGCCCTCGGAATTGGTCCCCACCGGCACGAAGACCGAGAACATCACTTGGCCGGGCGGGATCTTCTGGTCACCCACGGCGCCCGCAAGCTTCAGGGCGCCGGCGGCCACCCGCAGCGTATCGGTGGTCGGCTGGCCACCCATCACGAGCCGCTTCGAGGCGCTGGCGAAACCGTAGGTCACGGTCGCCACATAGGTGCCCGGGGCGAGGTTGAAATGCGGCTCCGCCTCGTTGGAACGGGCGACGATCGCGGGGCGGGTGCCGTCGCCCCGGTCCTCGTAGATGCGCCATGCCAGCCCCTGGCGCAGGGGTGTGCCCGGCCCGGACAGAAGCGCCGACAGGGACAGCTGCGCCTCCGGCTCGGCCGCCGGCAGGGATGGCGGCAGGTTCGGCGTGGTGATCGACGGCGAGGGGAGGGCGCCGCCGAGCCGGTTCTGGAACGGGTTCTGCTGGGCGGATGCGGGCAGCAGGCCGGCAGCGAGAATCGCCAGCGCCGTCGCGGCAAGCCTCATGCGCATCGGTCGGCCTCTCTCAACCCTTTGCCCCAGCTCGGACGCCGGATCGTCCGGGGCTGCCTGTGCCTCCGGACCATGGCGGTGGCAAGGCCGCACTTCCACCGGAGGCCCGCGCATGCCACATCCCCCACGGGACGCGATACCGGGACGGAGCGCATGACCGCCACCCTCGATCTCCTGAAGACCCGACGTTCGGTGCCGCCGCCGCTGCTGGACGAGCCGGGCCCGGATCGCGCGCAGCTGGAGGCGATCCTGACCGCGGCCTCCCGCGTGCCCGACCACGGCAAGCTCGCGCCCTGGCGCTTCATCGTGATCGGCGGGGAGGCGCGGTCGCGGGCGGGCGAGATCATTGAGTCGACCTTCGCGGCGGACAATCCGGACGCCTCGCCGGAGCGGCTCGCGCAGGAGCGGGCGCGCCTGACCCACGCGCCGGTGGTCGTCGCGGTGGTCTCGCGAGCCGGGCCGCATGTGAAGATCCCGGAATGGGAGCAGGTGCTCTCCGCCGGTGCCGCCACCATGAACCTCGTGATCGCGGCGAATGCCGCCGGTTTCGCGACCTCCTGGCTGACGGAATGGTTCGCCTACGACCGTCGCGTCCTCGACGCACTGGGCTTGGCGCCGGCCGAGAAACTGGCGGGCTTCGTCCATATCGGCCGGGCGCGCGAGGTGCCCTCCGACCGGCCGCGGCCGGCGCTCGACGACATCGTCACCTATCTCTGAAGGGACCGGCCGTGCATTACGATCTCGCGCTGCCTCGGGAGGCGCGCGCCCTCCCGCACAATCCGCTCAAGGCCATCGTCGCGCCCCGGCCGATCGGCTGGATCAGCGCCATGAACCGTGCGGGCGCGGTGAACCTCGCGCCCTACTCGTTCTTCAACGCCGTGGCCGACAACATGGTCGCGTTCTCCTCCACGGGCCGCAAGGACGCGATGACCTTCGCCGAGGAGGGGCAGGAATTCGTCTGCAGTCTCGCGACCTGGGATCTGCGCGATGGGATGAACGATTCCTCGGCGCCGCTGCCGCGCGGAACGAGCGAGTTCGCCTTCGCCAAGCTGGAGACCGCGCCCTCGCACAAGGTTCGCCCACCGCGGGTGGCCGCCTCGCCGGCGGCGTTGGAATGCCGCTGGTTGCAGACCGTGCCGCTGGTCCCCCTCGAGGGCGGCGAGGCCGAGAATTTCCTGGTGATCGGCCAAGTCGTGTCGATCTATATCGATCCACGCTACGTGGTCGACGGCATGGTCGATACCGCGGCGATGCATCCGATCATGCGTGGCGGATACTTCGACTACTTTCACGTCACGGCCGACACCCGGTTCCAGATGCGCCGGCCGAAGGGCGCCGGGGAGTTCACCGGGTCCTGAAACAGGATCGGGCCGCGCACCGTCGATTGAGGACTTGTTTACCATAGCGGGCGCAGGTTCGGACGGTCCCCACTCCCGTGCGCGCCCGGATGTTCCTGTTCACCACGCCGTCGAGCCCACCGGAGAGCCCGCCGCCCCAGGCGCGGTCCCTGCCGGCCGCGCCCGCCTCGGGTCCGGTCGTCCAGGCGATCCGTGACGGAGCGACGGCGAGCGGCGTCGGCTTCGACTATCTCCTCGCCACGGCGCGGCGTGAATCGGCCCTCGATCCCGCCGCCAAGGCGGGGACCTCCTCCGCCACCGGGCTGTTCCAGTTCATCGAGCAGACTTGGCTCGGCGTGATGAAGAATGCCGGGCCGCGGCTCGGTCTGCAGGCCCAGGCCGAAGCCATCACCCGACAGTCGGACGGGACCTATACGGTCCCCGACGCGAGCCAGCGGCAGGCGATCCTCGACCTGCGCCGCGATCCCAAGATTTCCGCCACGCTGGCCGGCGCCCTGACCCAGCAGAATGCGGACGCCCTGACGAGCGCCCTCGGCCGCGAGCCGACCGCAGGCGACCTCTATGCGGCGCATGTGCTGGGCGCGAAGGGTGCCGCGGCCCTGATCTCGACGGCCCGCGCCTTCCCGGAGCGCGCCGCCGCCCTCGACCTGCCGGAGGCGGCCGCCGCGAACCGGGCTCTGTTCTACGACCGCGCCGGACGGCCGCGCAGCGCTGCCGAACTGTATGCCAGCCTCTCGGCGGCCGCACAGGGCGCGGCCGCCACCGACCTGACCGGCCTGCGCCAGGATAACGCCGCCGCGCCGCAGGCCGTGTCGGCCTATGCCAGTGCAGCGACCGCGTTCGGCGGGAGCTCGGATCTGCGCAGCCTGTTCCAGACGGACCAGCGCGGTGCGGCGTCGGATGCCGCGGCGCGGCTCTGGCAGTCCCGCAACACCGCCGCGCCGACGCAGCACCCGGCGCCGACCTACTTCCCGCGCTCCGATTCGGAGCCGCCGTCGCGCGTCGCCGACGCGGAGCCTGCCGTCACGGGCGCACTTCCCGAGCCGGCGGCGACGCTCGCGGGCGCACCTCTTCTCAATCCGCCGCTGCCGCCCCGCCGACCCGCGGACCTTGCGGTCGCAGTGCCCATGCCCGGCGACAGGACCAGCCTGTTCGCCCCCCGGAGCGGTCGATGATCATCCGCGACTTCCTGGCCTGGACGCAGAATGCTTCGGCCGGAGGCCGGGCCGAGGCGACCGCGTCTCTGGCGCGGGCCTACCTGTACGGGGATCTCAACGCCGACGAGGCCTGGGAGGCCAAGACGGCGCTGCTCGCGCTCTTGGACGATCCATCGCCGCTGGTACGCCGGGCGCTCGCCGAGACCTGCGCGGCCTCGGCACGGGCCCCGCGTCCCCTCGTGGTCGCCCTCTCCTGCGATGTGCCGGAGGTGGCGCGGCTGGTCCTGGCCCGATCCCCGGTCCTCACCGATGCCGATCTCGTGGACGCCGCGGCCCTCGGCGATGAGGCGACCCGCGCGGTGATCGCCGCCCGGCACCACCTGTCGCATGCGGTCTCGGGCGCCCTGGCCGAGATCGGCGAGACGGACACGCTGGTCGTTCTGGCGGCCAATCCGACGGCGAAGATCACCGCGGGCCGGTTGCTGCGCATGATCGAGCGGCGGGGAGACGAGGCGTCCCTGCGCGAGGCGCTGCTTGCCCGGGCCGACCTGCCGCCCGAGGTGCGCCATGCCCTCGGGATCGCGGTGGCACAGGCTCTCTCCGGGTTCGTCACGGACCGGGGCTGGCTCAGCGCCGAGCGTTGCGGCCGGATGAGCCGCGAGGCCGGCGAGCGCGTGGCCCTCGAGGCCTGCGAAGGACGGGGTGCGGCTGCGGTGTCGCGCCTCGTGACCCATCTGCGCACGACTAGGCAGCTGACGGCAGGGCTCGTTCTCCGAGCCGTGCTCTCCGGCCGGATCGACTTCGCCCTGGCCGCCCTGGCCGACCTCTCGGGTCAGGATCATGCCGCGATCGTCCGGGCCATGCGCGACCCGCGCCAGTTCGCGGACCTGCATGCCAGAGCCGGCCTTCCCGAACCGCTCCTGCCGGCGCTGCAGGCGGCGCTCTCCGCCTGGCAGGACCTCGCCGGCCGGGCGCTCCCCGCCCGGGGAACCGGTCTGTCGCGGCGGATCATCGAATGCGCCATCGAGGCCTGCGGCGATCTCTCGGATCCGCACATGCATCCGGTCATCACCCTGCTGACCCGCTACGAGGCCGAGGCCGCCCGGGACGAGGCCCGCGAGGCGGCCCGCACCATTGCCGCACAGGCGCTCGCCCGGGAAACGGCCCGCCGGGAGACCGAAGCCGCCGACGCCGCGTGGCGTGCTGCCTTGGAAAGCCAGCGCCGGACCGCCTTCGTGGCCGAGGCCGGTCCTGACGAAACCGTCATCGTCACAGCCGTTGCCAACGTGCCGGCTGTGGCCGAGCCGCTCAATCCCGTGGGGGCGATCCTCGACGCGTTGCCGGAGCAGATCCTGGCTTGGTACCGCACCGAGGAACTGGACCCGGCCACACAGGCCGCGACCGATCGGGTGCTCGACGGCCTCGGTGACAGCCTCCTCGACCATTTCCGCGCCAGCCAGGGTCGCGCCGAGCCGGATTCGGAGGAGGCGACCAGCGATCAGGCCGCGCGCATCGCCGCCTGATCGGACGACAGCGCCCGGCCTGGCCGTCGCCGCCTCGTCCTGGGCAAGCGCAGCGGCGGGCGGCACCGCTGCGCCTGGATCGCTCCGCACGGGAAGAGCTTCAGGACACGGCCTTGTCCGACGCAACCGGAGCCGCGCCCGGATCGGTGGGCGGCCGGGATCGCCGGCTTCCGGGGCCGGTCAGGCACGAGTCCGCAGTCAGGGCACGATCTCGGGCGGCATTCCACCCGGGATGCCCAGCGGCTCGTTGGCCGGCGGCACGTCGTCCGGCTCCGAGTCGGGGATGCCCAGGGGCTCCGGCAGCGGGGTTTGCTGCGGCTCCGGTGTTCGCGCGGGAGATGGCGGCGGGAAGCCGGTGTCAGGATCGCCAGGGTTGCCCGGGTTCGCCATCGGCGCACCTCCCGTCAGTGGCTCATCAGGCTGCAGACCGACGCGTCGGCCAGGAGGTCACGGGTCACGCCGCCGAAGAACCATTCTCGCAGACGGCTGTAGCCGTAGGCCCCGGTTACGATCAGGTCCGCATCGGCCTCGACAGCTGCCCTCTGCAGTTCCTCGGCCGCCGTCCAGCCCGATGCCGCGACTCGGCGCGGCACCGCCTTCACGTCGTGGAGGGCCAAGTACCGAGCGACATCCTCGATCTCTGACGCGTCCTCGCCATCGTTGACCCGCACCACCTCGACCGTCTCCGCACGCCTGAGCAACGGCATCGCGTCCCATACGGCCCTGCGGGTTTGCGGAGAGCTCTTCCACCCGACGACGATGCGCTTCGCCTCCATTCGCTCGACGCCGGGCGGTACGACGAGAACCGGACGGCCCAGCTCCATCAGAACGTCCCCGAGGTCGACCGCAGCCCCGAGGGACACTCCCTCGTTCTGCGCGTAGCGACCGACGACGACGAGGTCTGCGGCCCGCGCCTGCTGCTCCAGAAAGCGGACGGGATGGTCGAGATCCGAGCGCCACTCGACGCGGTCGCTGCGGCAGGCGGCCTCCCGGAAGATCTGTTCGAAGCCTGCGAGTCTCGTGAGGGCGGCTTGGCGGATGTCCTCGATGGCCGAGCCCATGGGCACGGCGGTCTCGCCATAGCCCCGCGGATAATCCGGCACGCATGCGGCCACGCCGACGAGGCGCGTGCCCAGGCGATGCGCGAGATCCGCAGCGAGTCGTATGCGTTGCGCGGCGTGCAGCCCGTCATCGACCGCGACCATGAGGCTGGCGTACGACATGCGGATATCCTGCGACCGGGAACGGAATACCCACCCACAATGCGGTCGCGGTTTCCGCAGAGCCTTGATCCATCTCAAGACCCGGACGACCCAGCATCTTGCGCTGAATCAAGGCGACCACGCGCCTTCTGGGCCACCCGTCGTGTCTCGCTTTCGGCACGGGAAGGGGCGCCATGGGCTACGCGAACATCGTCGTCGCCCTCGACCTCAGCGAGGACGCTCCGGACCGGGTCAGCCTCGCCGCCGGATTGGCGCGGCGCTTCGAAGCGATCCTCACGGGTGCGGCCGCCCAGACGGTGCCTGTTCCCATCCTGGTGCGGGACCTCTGCGAGGCGGCCGACGACGTCGAGCAGAATGCGACCCGGGTCCGCGGAATCCTGCAACGGGCGCGCGACGTGTTCGAACACAGCGCCGGCAGCGAGCTGCGCACGATCTGGCACGCGGGCTTCGCCGATCCGCTGACGCATCTCGTCGAACAGGCGAGCACCGCCGACCTCGTCGTCGTGAGCCGGCAGGGGCCGGATGACCCGGACCCGGGTCCGCTCGGCGTGTCGCCGGGGCCCGTCCTGATGCAAGCCGGCCGGCCTGTCCTCATCGTGCCACCGCGGATCATCCATCTGAAGGCCGCGCGCATCGTCCTCGCCTGGAAGGACGGTCCCGAAGCGCGCCGGGCGATGTCGGCGGCGCTGCCCTTCTTCCGCGCGGCGGATCAGGTGCTCGTGGCGACCCGCGGCGAGGATCTGCGGGTCGGCAACGCCGAGGATCTGGCGGTTCACCTCGCCCGGCACGGCGTGAGCGCCACCGCCCACCACCTCCACGCCGCTGGCCCGGATGCCGACGCGATCATGCGGTTCGCCCTGGAGCAGGACGCCGACCTGGTCGTCATGGGTGCCTACGGTCATTCCCGCTTGCGGGAATGGATCTTCGGCGGCGTCACGCGCGATGTCCTCGACCGCGCACCCATCTGCAGCCTGATGTGTCACTGATGCGTTGGCGGCTGCTCTCCGTCGGTGTCGCCCTCGGCCTGGATCTGCTCTGCACCGGAGCGATCGGGGCGGAGGAGTCCTCGGCGCCGCAGGGGCGGAAGTTTGCGCATGCGCATTGCGCAGGCTGCCACGCCATCGGCCTCCGGGGCGCGAGCCCGATGCGGGCGGCCCCGACCTTCCGCATGCTGGCCGAGCGCTTTCCCGTCGACGACCTCGCCGACGTCCTGATCGAGGGCGTCGAGAGGCGCCATCCGGCCATGCCGGACTTCCGGCTCGAACCGGATGATGCCGCCGACCTCACGGCTTACCTCAAGACGCTGAAACCGTGACGGCCGGTCGACGAATGCACGACCGTGCATCCCGGCCACTGCAGTGCGGATCGGATCGCGGCCGGGTTCAGAAGGCGTAATAGTCGGTGCAATGCGCCGGCGGAAGGAGACCGGCGTAGCCCCAGATGCAATCGTCGTAGCGCCTCCAGCGCTGGAACCCGTCTGCCGCGCCCATCACCGGAACAGGGGCGCCCGTGTCGAATCGGCCGCCGGCCAGGGTCCGGCTTCGCACGCCGCCTTGGGAGGCGGCGCGATCGCGGTAGACCGACGCCCGGTCCCTGAAGCGGGGCGATCTTCGTACGGGGCCGCACAGGCAGGTCGAGGTCCGACGCGCCTCGACATGCGCGAAGGGCAGGGCGCCGCTTCCGGGCCGCGCGAGCGCCGCGGTCGATCCGACCAGGACGGCGATGACGAGGACAGAGCGGAACATGACGCCTTCTTCCGGTCACCGGATGACGGCGCGGATCATAGACCCGCACCCCGACCGCGCGTTTGACGCGTGTCAACGGAATCTCATCCGGCGAAGGTCTCGCTGCGTGCGCGATCCGAGGACGCGCCGCCTCGGCAGGCCAAGCTCGTCGGTTCACCTGCGAAGACAGCATTTCCCGTGGTCGATCGCTGCATAAGCCTATCCGATACGACGTTCCCGTGTTGATGAAGATCAAGCCGCGGCGGCGGGACACGGCTTATCTGAATTGCGGATGCGGCTTGGAGCCCGGTCATTTTGCCGGCATCCCGGAGTCCTTCGTGGAGAACGTCGCGCGCCTGCCGAGCGAGCGGTTCGATCCGGTCGCGCAGCCCACCGGAGCCGCTGTCCTGGACATGGTCCGGTCGCTCCTGCTCGAACTGCACCCGGAGCGGGGGGCGACGATCGCGGTCGACCTCGACAGCGACCTCGAACGGGAGTTCGGCCTCGACAGCCTGGGGCGCGCGGAGCTGATCCTGAGGCTGTCGCGCAGCTTCCGGGTGTCGCTGCCGGAGAGGCTGATCGGCGAGGCAGCGACGCCGGCCGCGTTGCTGGCCGCGATCCAGGCTGCGGGCGCCGCGCGCGAGCCCTCGGCGGCGTCTCCGCCACCAGCCGCGCTGCCGACGGCGGCCGAGCCGCACCGGGCCACCACGTGGGCGGACGTGCTCGATTTCCACGTCCGCAATCACCCGGACCGCCCCCATCTTCGATTGCAACAGGAGGACGGGACCGAGACCGTTCTGACCTACGCGGCGCTCGACCGGCGTTCGCGTCAGGTCGCGGCCGGCCTCCTGAAGCTCGATCTCGCCTTCGGCGACCGGGTCGCCCTCATGCTGCCCACCGGGCCCGACTTCTTCCCGGCCTTCCTCGGCACGATCCTGGCGGGTGGGGTCCCGGTCCCGCTCTACCCGCCGTTCCGGCGCGCCCAGATTCAGGATCACCTGCAGCGTCAAGTCGGTATCCTGGCGAACGCCGCGCCGCAGATCCTGATCACCGATGCGGCGATCAAACCCTTCGCCTGGCTGCTGCGCGACGGCGTCGAGAGTTTGCGGGTCCTGACGACCACCGCGGATCTCGTGACGGAAGACGCTCTGGCGGCGGCCGTCCCGGCCACGGGGGCGGACCTTGCGCTGATCCAATACACCTCCGGCAGCACAGGCGATCCGAAGGGCGTGATGCTGACCCACGCCAACCTGCTCGCCAATGTCCGCGCCATGGGCGAAGCGGTGGCGGCCTCGTCGGCTGACGTCGTCGTGAGCTGGCTCCCTCTCTACCACGATATGGGATTGATCGGCTGCTGGCTGGGCAGCCTCTATTACGGTGCGCCGGCGGCGATCCTTTCACCCCTGGCCTTCCTGGCCGATCCGGGGCGCTGGCTCAGGACAATCCATCGCCAGCGCGGCACGATCTCGGCCGCCCCGAACTTCGCCTACGAGCTGTGTCTCAAGACCCTGCGGGACGAGGATCTCGCGGGGCTCGATCTCAGCTCGCTGCGCGTCCTGACCAACGGGGCCGAACCCGTCAGCCCGGACACGCTGGCCCGGTTCACCCAGCGCTTCGCGGCCTTCGGCCTCCGGCCGTCGGCCGTCACACCCGTCTACGGGCTCGCCGAATGCGCGGTCGGCCTCACCTTTCCGCCCCTCGGCCGGGGCCCGCGCATCGACTGGATCGACCGCGCAACGCTGTCGCGGAGCGGCGAGGCCCTGCCGGCCGAGCCTGGCGCTCCGGGGGCCGTCGCCTTCGCCGCCTGCGGGCATCCGTTGCGCGGCCATCAGATCCGGATCGTGGACGAAGCCGGGCGCGAGGTGCCGGAGCGCCGGGAGGGGCGGCTGCAGTTCAACGGTCCCTCCGCGACGACCGGCTACTTCCGGCGTCCGGAGATCACCCGCGCCCTGTTCGACGGAGCTTGGCTCGAGAGCGGCGACCTCGCTTATTTGGCGAGCGGCGACGTCTTCGTGACGGGGCGTACCAAGGACATCATCATCCGGGCCGGTCGGAAGATCCATCCGCACGAGCTGGAAGAGGTGGCGGGTGCGGTCGACGGCGTCCGAAAGGGCTGTGTCGCGGCCTTCGCGAGCCCCGACCCGAGAACCGGGACGGAGCGGCTGATCCTCGCCGCCGAGACGCGCCTCACCGACGCCGCGGCCCTGGAGGAGCTGCGCCGCACCCTGGCCCGGGAAGCGATGGGCGTGATCGAGCAGCCGCCCGACGTGATCGTCCTGTGTCCGCCCCGCACATTGCCGAAGACGTCGAGCGGGAAGATCCGTCGCGCGGCGACGCGGTCGCTCTACGCGGCAGGCGAACTCGGCCGGCCGGAAGCCGCCCTGCGGACGCAGCTGGTCCGGCTCGCCTTCGCGGGGGCCGCGGCGCGGCTGCGCCGTATCGGGCGGCTCTGGTCGGAGGCAGCCTACGCGGCGTCCTGGTGGGGCGCCCTCGTCGTCATCGGCGCCATCCTATGGCCGCTGGTGCTCGTCCTGCCGAAGCGCGCTTGGCGCTTCGCCGCCCTCCGGACGGGCCTGCGTGTCTTCTTCCGGGTCACGCGGACGCCGTTGACCGTATCGGGCGAGCCCGTCAGCCGCGGCGCCGTCATCGTCGCCAACCATGCGAGCTATCTCGACGGCGCCGTGCTGGCGGCCGTGCTGCCCGGGACGCCGGTCTTCCTCGCCAAGCAGGAGCTGGCCCGTCAGCGCATCGCCGGGCCGTTCCTGCGGCGGCTGGGAACCGCCTTCGTCCACCGGGGTACCGTGGCGGGTATCGCCGACGCGGCGGCGATCGTCGGGCGCATCCGCGATGGCGAGCAGGTGGTCGCGTTCCCGGAGGGCACCTTTACCCGGACCCCGGGCCTCCTCGGCTTCCACCCCGGTGCGTTTCTGGATGCCTGCCGCGCGGGTGCCCCGATCGTGCCGGTCGCGATCACGGGCACGCGGTCGGCGCTGCGGGCCGATCAGTGGTTCCCCCGGCGGAGCGTGATCCACGTCCATATCGGAGCGCCGATCGCTCCGGACGGCGGGGATTTCCACGCCGCGATCCGCCTGCGCAATCGGGCCCGCGCGGCGATTCTCGCCCGCTGCAATGAGCCGGACCTCTCCCGGGAAGCGGTGCCGCCGCCCGTCGAGCCGGCTCCGGAATGATCATGTCGGGCCGCTCCGAGACACGGATCTGCGCAAAGCCGCCCGCGGACGCCTCGACGGGCACGATCCCCAGCCTTCTGCGAGCCCAGGCAACCCGCCGCCCGACGGCGGTGGCCTACGTGGCACACGATCCTGCCGAGGGACGTTTTTCTGCGATCTCATGGGCCGAGATGGCCGAGCGGGTCGCCGAACGGGCGGCCGCCCTGGCCAGCGAGGCGCTCGAACCGGGCGCACGGGTCGCGCTCTGGCTGCCGAACGGGATCGAGTGGGTGGCCTTCGATCATGCGGCGCTCTCGCTCGGCCTCGTGGTGGTGCCGCTGTTTCCCGATGATGCCCCCGCCAACGCCATCGACATCCTGGTGGATTCCAGCGCCCGCATCGTCGTCGTCCGCACGGCGGCGCAATGGGACAGCCTCGGGGATCGCGCCCAGCTGCGCACCGGAGTTCAGCGCGTGATCGCGCTCGAGGAGCCGCGAGGAACCCGATCTTCCGATCCGCGCCTGCAGAGCCTGCGGTTCTGGCTCGCAGGGGCGCGTGGATCCGTGCTGACTCCTGCCGGGCGCGACCCCGATGCCCTCGCGACGATCGTCTACACGTCGGGGACCACCGGTCGCCCGAAGGGCGTGATGCTCTCGCACCGCAATCTGCTGGCGGTCGCGCAGGCTGTTCTCGACCGCAACCCCGGCTCGGATCGGGACGTGTTCCTGTCCTATCTGCCCCTCGCCCACATCTTCGAGCGTGTGGTCGGGTGCTATCTGCCGCTGATCCTCGGAGCGCCCGTCGTGTTCGCACGATCGGTGGCGCATCTCCAAGAGGACCTCCTGTTCGCACGCCCGACCATCCTGCTGGTGGTCCCGAGCGTGCTGGAGCGTCTGCGCCACAGCGTGACGGAACGGGCGGAGCGGACGCCGCCGACGCGCTGGCTGCTGCGCGCAGCCCTGGCCCGCGGCTGGGCGCTCTTCGCGGCCCGGCGGGACGGACGGCGGCTCGGCCTTGCCCGGACCGCCATCGGCCTCCTGCTGCGCAGCATCGTGGGGCGCCCCATCCGCCGCGCGTTCGGCGGTCGTTTGCGGCTCGCGGTCTCTGGAGGCGCCGTGCTTCCGGAGGATACCGCCCGGTTCTGCCTCAGCCTCGGCCTGCCCCTGGTCGAGGGATACGGCCTGACCGAGGCGGCCTCGGCGGTCACGGGATTCCGGCTCGGCGCCACGCGCCCGGGCCGGGTCGGCCCCGCACTCCCCGGAATGGAGATCCGCCTCGCGGCATCGGGGGAAATCCTCGTGCGCTCGCCAGGGGTGATGCTCGGGTACTGGCGCCGTCCGAACCTCACGGGCGAGGTCCTGCGTGACGGATGGCTGTATACGGGCGATCTCGGCACGCTGCAGGACGGCGATCTGTGCATCACCGGCCGGCTGAAGCAGATGATGGTCCTGTCGACCGGCGAGAAGATCTCGCCCGAGGCCGTGGAGGCCGCGATCTTGCGCGATCCCCTGTTCCGTCAGGCCATGGTCCTGGGCGAGGGCGAGGCGCGGCTGTCGGTCCTGGCGGTGGTCGATGCGGCGATGTGGACGCAGCTTGCGCAGGATCTGGGTCTCGATCCCGCGGCGGAGGACGCCCTCGATGACGCGCGCGCCCGACGGGCCGCGCTCGATCGGATCGCCGCGGCGCTGCATGACGGACCCCGCGCTGCCAGGGTCCGGGCGGTGCGTCTGCTGCGGACGCCCTGGACTGTCGAGGACGGCCTCCTGACCCCCACGCTGAAGCTGCGCCGCGCCGTCCTCCTTGACCGGTTCGCCGGAACGGTGGCGGCCCTGCGCGGCGAGCCTGAACCGCCGCGCGCCTGAGCAAGTCTGGGTTCGCCGACACGGTCCACCCCTGATGCGGCTCCGGTCCGCCGCTCAGTACTTATCCGTCAAAACCGCCTCGATCCCGTAACGCACCAGACGATCGCGCGATCTGACGCCCGATCGGATGCGGTGGGCAACTTCGTAGGCGATATGATTCTCGACAAGATATCGCGGAATCATAGGAAACTCGGACAAGAATCCGGTCAATGCGTCGAGGGCCTCTCTGTGGGCTTCGACAGCGAGTCGAATATCCCATGGCGACATCGCGATCCTCCTCCTGGCTTGAGAGTTTGATGCCGGAGACGGATGCGGCAGCGTTGATCCTGATCAATGTGTGCCGCGGTCGACTGCTTCACCGCTTCGACAGACGAAGAGCGCCGCCAGCGCCACGATGGACAGGCTCTCGGTGTCGCGCGAACCGGAATGCTGAAGACGATGGCAACGTTGAAAAAGGCCCGCGGAATTGATCAGCCCGAACGCCGGGCCACGGCGATCGCGAATGCCAACTGGTTCCGGGCCCGTGCCTGCCAGGCGCTCCGCGAGGGCCATCCGGACAGCAGGCTGCGCGCCGGCCGAGCCCGGGTGGCCGCACGGCTCGTGCTCGAGCGAGCGCGAGGCGAGGGCCTTCTGATGGATCAGGCGGCCGGCGCCGCCTGACCGGGAGCCGCGCGGCCCGCGCCGCCTCAGGAGGAACGCCATGACCGACAAGGATTTGCGCCGGGCGGTGCTCGACGAACTCGACTTCGACCCCAGCCTGGACGCCGGGGATATCGGCGTCGCCGTCTCCGAAGGGGTGGTGACGCTCACCGGCCATGTCGGCAGCTACGCCGAGAAGGTGGAGGCGGAGCGCGCCGTGCGCCGCGTCCGGGGCGTGCGCGCCATCGCGCAGGAGATCGCGGTCCGTTACGCCGACGCGAAGAAGGTGGCCGACGACCAGATCGCCGCCCGGGCGCTGGCGATCATCGACTGGTCTGTGCATCTCCCGAAGGACGCCATCCAGGTCACGGTGAGCGGCGGCTGGATCACCCTGACGGGCGCCGTGCCGTGGCGCTACCAGTCGAGATCCGCCGAGGCCGTCGTGCGGCAGCTCTCAGGGGTGCTTGGCGTCACCAACCGGATCGCGATCGAACCGTGCGTTCCACCTGGGGCGGTCAAGGACAAGATCCTGGAGGCGTTCCGGCGGAGCGCGCTGTTCGAAGCCGACGCGATCAAGGTCACCGTCTCGGGCGACCGGGTCATTCTGGAGGGTGCCGTGACGGCCTGGGCGGAGCGTGATGCGGCCGAGCGTGCCGCATGGTCGGTGCCGGGCGTGCGCGCCGTCGAGGACCGCATCGTAGCTATGGCCTGAACGGACAAGATGGGATGCACCGAGGCGCGGATTCGAGATCGATCCTCGATCCCGGAGACGAACGCGAGCGGCACCGATCCGTCTGGCGGACGGAAAGACATGACGTGTTCGGACCGGGGGGCCTGTTCCGTCGCGTGACAGATCGCGAGCCGCTGAGGCGCGGTTCCCGGTGTCCGATCAAGGATCGCGCCGGCCTTCGATTCGACTGGCGAAGGCCGGCGCAGGGAGGAACATCCCGGGTCGTCCGGCCAAGTCACGTTCGGCGCATCGCGATGACGCGCCGCGCGCAAAGATCGCCGTCGCGAAGAGAGACAGTGAATATGGTTTTTCAGCAAAGTTCTTGACTGATCCCCCGGCGAGCGGTGCGTCGTCTCACTCCGCCGGGGCCGGAGGAGAGATGCCGGTCACTTGGACGGAGGGCTCCTCACTCAGCCAGCGATACAGAATCCCGCCGAGAACCCCACCGAAGATCGGGGCGACCCAAAAAAGCCAGAGCTGGGTCAGGGCCCATCCGCCGACGAAGACCGCCGGTCCCGTGCTGCGCGCCGGGTTCACCGACAGGTTCGTGACCGGGATGCCGACGAGGTGGACGAGGGTCAGGCACAGCCCGATGGCCAGCGGCGCAAAGCCGACCGGGGCCTTGCCGTGCGTCGCGCCCATGATGACGAAGACGAACATCATGGTGAGCACGACCTCGGTCAGGAGGCAGGCGGTCAGCGCGTATTGCCCCGGCGAATGCGCGCCATAGCCGTTGGCGGCGAAGCCCTTCTCGACGGAGAAGGCCGGCGCGCCGCTGGCGATGGCGTAGAGCACAGCCGCGGCGACGAGGCCGCCGACGACCTGGGCGATAACGTAGGCCGGGATGTCGTGGGCCGGAAACCGGCCTCCGGCCGCGAGTCCGCAGGTCACCGCCGGATTGAGGTGGCAGCCCGAGATGTGCCCGATGGCATAGGCCATGGTGACGACAGTCAGGCCGAAGGCGAGCGCGACGCCGAGGAGGCCGATTCCGACCTGCGGAAACGCGGCCGCGATGACGGCGCTCCCGCAGCCCGCGAAGGTGAGCCAGAACGTGCCAATGGCCTCGGCCGCGCACTTGCGGATATCCATGGAACCTCCTGCGGTCAGGCGAGGCGACATTTCCGTGGCCCGCCCGACCGAGCGGATCGGATTATCCAGGGCCGGACCGCATCCTGCCGCGAAGGGAGGGGCCTCGATTTGAGCTAGATCAATTCCGCATCGCGGGTCTGGTCGCCGACACCGGTCTCTTCGGCGCGGCGCCTCGGTCGATCCGCCAGTTTCTCCCGTGCTGCGCAGGGCATGCCGAGCCGTCGATCGACGCCCGGGCCGTCGAGAACGGGGACCCGCGCCTTTGATTTGTATCAACGCCGTTCCGATCGAACGGGCGATTCAATCGGAGGTGATCGGACGGAATGGGGACAGCCTCCTCATCCACGGGTCCGATGGGAGGTGTCGTATGGGCGGAACGGTCACCTTTGGAACGCTGCAGACCGGAGCGGGACGTGCCCGCGGATGGCTCCTCGCGGTCGGCAGCCTGCTGCTGATCCTCGGCATCGTGGGCCTCTTCATGGTGGTCAGCCTCACGATCGTCAGCACGCTCTGGTACGGCGTCCTCCTGATCGCGGCCGGGATCGCCGAGATCGCCGAGGCGCTCGCCAAGCCGTCGGAGGTCGAAGCGTGGCGATCCCGCGTCGTTCGGTTCTTCGCGGGCCTGCTCTACCTCGTCGGCGGTCTTTGGGCCGTCTTCCGCCCCCTCGAAGCGTCGCTCGCCCTCACGCTCGTCCTCGGGCTCACCCTGATCGCCTCCGGCGTGGCGCGCGCGCTCTGGGCCATCGTCCACACGACGCAGCTGTCGCGCGCCACGGTGATCCTGTTCGCCCTGCTCTCGATGCTCCTGGGCGCCGCCATCATTGCGCAATGGCCCTATTCGGGCCTGTGGGCGATCGGCCTCTTCGTGTCCTGCGACCTGATCGCCGCGGGACTGTCATGGGCGTGGATCGGCCTCTTCGGCCCGCCGCCGGTCGCGCCGGCGCTCGCATCGCCCGGCAGCGGATCGGCGACCCGTTGAGCCGCATAGGCGAACGCCGATCTCCGTCGGCGAGGACGGGATCGGGTGGCGGAGCCAGGGACATCAGACCACGAGCCGGAGGATGGCAATGGAACCGATGCATCGTCGTGCCGTGCTGGGCAGTTTCTCGTCCGCCGCCCTGGCGGCTGCGGGCCTGCTCATGGTGCCGGGTGCCGTCTACGCTGCACCCCTGAGAATCGAGCCCCTCGACGATCCGAGCGGCGGCCCAGTCGAGAAAGCACAGGCCGTCGTCGTCGTCCCGCGGCGGCGCCGCCGCAGGGTCTGCTGGTGGCGGCGCGGACGACGGGTCTGCGCCTGGCGCTGACCGGTGCGCCGATGACCGGATCGGGCCGCCACCGCCCGGCGACCCGGTCGTCCCACGGCAAGCCACCGCGTCCGGGATGGAGCAGACCGATGTCGACGCGCCGCGCCTTCATCAAGACTCTTCCCGCTGTCGGAGCCGCCTTCTCCGCAGCCGGATGCCTCCTGGCGGAAGCGCGTGCCGCGGGCGACGGGGAATCCCCGGCTGCATCCGCCGGTCCGGAGCACTTCCACCCGAAAGGCAAACCGCCGTCGTCGTTCACCCACGCCGTGCTCCGGCAGGCCCGCACGCGCCTGCCGTTCGCGGACGACACGGATTTCGAGGAGCAGCGGCGCGGGCTGATCGCCCCCATGGCCGACGGGATCATCCGGGCCGACGATGGTCACGTCGCCTGGGACATGCAGCAGTTCCAGTTCTTGGAGCAGCAGGACGAATTCGACAGTATCCATCCGTCTCTGCTGCGCATCTCGCGTCTCAACAACAATTACGGGCTCTACGAGGTCGTCCCCGGCATCTATCAGGTCCGGGGGTTCGATCTCTCGGACCTCACCATCGTGCGGGGGCGGACGGGTTGGATCGTGTTCGACCCCCTCGTCAGCCAGGAGACCGCACGTGCCGCCTGGGCGCTGTTCCAGGCGCATGTGGGCGAGGGGCGGCCGATCTCGGCCGTGATCTACTCGCATACGCATGGCGATCATTGGGGCGGCGTGCGCGGGATCCTCAAGGAGGAGGACGTGCGGTCCGGCGCCGTGCCGGTGATCGCGCCGGCCGATTTCCTCGTCCATACGGTGGCGGAGAACGTCTACGCCGGCAACGCCATGAACCGGCGGCTGTTCTACCAGTACGGGCTGCTCCTGCCGGCGGCCCCGCACGGCTATGTCGGGCAGGGCCTGGGACAGCGCGTCTCGGCCGGCACCACAGGCCTGATCGCCCCGACGCGCTACGTGGAGAAGCCGATCGAGACCTTCGAGGTCGACGGCATCCCGATGGTCTTCCAGAATACGCCGAACACGGAAGCGCCGCGGGAGATGAACACCTACATCCCGGACCGGAAGGCGCTCTGGATGGCGGAGAACGTCATCGCGTCCCTGCACAACATCTACACCCTGCGCGGCGCCCCGGTGCGCGATCCGCTCAACTGGTCGAAATACATCAACGCGGCGCTGTACCGGTTCGGCCGGGAGGCCGAGGTAATGTTCGCCTCCCACCACTGGCCCCGCTGGGGCAATGCGCGGATCCAGGCGGTTCTGCGGGCGCAGCGCGACCTCTACGCCCACATGAACAATCAGGTGCTCCACCTCGCCAACCAGGGCGTGACGATCAACGAGATCCACAAGGTCTACGCGCTGCCGCAGAGCCTACAGCAGACGTGGCATTGTCGCGGCTATCACGGGTCGCCGGAGCACAACAGCCGGGGCGTGATCCAGCGCTATCTCGGATTCTGGGATTGCAACCCGGCGACGCTGATCCCGCTCGCCCCGTCCGAGAGTGCCCCCCTCTACGTCGACATGATGGGCGGTGCGGAGGCGATCCTCGCCCGGGGAAAGCGGCTTCACGACGCGGGCCAGTATCTGCTGGCCCAGGAGATCGTGAACAAGCTCGTCCAGGCCGAGCCGCAGAACCAGGCCGCCAAGGACCTCCTCGCCGACATCTTCGAGCAGATCGGCTACCAGCAGGAGAATCCCGGCCTGCGCAACTGCTTCCTGGCTGGCGCCTACGAGCTGCGCTCCGGCATCCCGGAAGGCGCGACGGCCAGTTCGAGCAGCCCCGACGTGGTGCGGGCGATGCCGACCGAGCTCTTCCTGAACTTTCTCGGCATCCGCATGGACAGCCGCAGGGCGGAGGGGTTGCGCTTCACCATCAACCTGATCACGCCGGACAACGGCGAGCGGTTCATCGTCGAATTGGAAAACGCGACGCTGACCAACATCGCGGGGTTCCAGGCCGAGAAGCCCGATCTCACCCTGACCATCAACCGGTCGGATCTCGAGCAGACGATGATCGGCGCCAAGACCCTGGAGGCGCAGATTGCCGACGGGACCGCGCAGGTCGAGGGCGACGCCGGCATCCTGAGCCGGCTGGCCGCCACGATGGTGACGTTCGACCCGCGATTCGAGATCCTGCCCGGCACCAAGGTGCGCGGCGCCGCCAATCGCGTGCAGTCCGACCCGTATCGGGCCGATTCCGGCGAGGCGGTCGCCGAGTAGACGGCGAAAGCCGCTCTTGCTCCGCAGCCGGTCGCGGTCCGGGATGGCGGCAGGGCGACGGAAGAGGTGCTCACGGGATGAGGGTATCGGTCCCATGTCGGATGAGGCGATCACGGCGGGCAGGCGGGGGCGGGATCCGATCCTGATCGATCTGGCCCTGCAGGGCGGCGGCGCGCACGGCGCCTTCACATGGGGGGTCCTCGATCGCCTGCTCGAGGAGCCCTGGCTGAGCATCGACGGCATTTCCGGGACGTCGGCCGGTGCCATGAACGCGGCCGTCCTCATCGAGGGCTACGAGCGGGACGGGGCCACCGGTGCGCGCGCGGCACTCCAGACCTTCTGGGACGCCGTCTCGCGCGCGGCCCGGTTCAGCCCGCTGCAGCGCAGCCCGCTCGACGTGATACTGGGCCGCTGGACGCTCGATTCCGCGCCGCTGTATCTGGCCGCGGACCTGATGGCGCGGGTCTTCTCCCCGTATGACCTCAATCCGCACGACTTCAACCTGCTCAGACAGATCCTGGACTCGCGGCTGGATTTCGAGCGTATCGCACGGAGCCGGATCAAGCTCTTCGTCACCGCGACGGATGTTCATACGGGCCGGGGCCGGGTGTTCCGCAACGCCGAGGTCACTGCCGACGTGCTCCTCGCCTCGGCATGCCTGCCGACCCTGTTCCAGGCGGTGCGGATCGACGGTGCCTCCTACTGGGATGGAGGCTATTCCGGAAACCCGACAATCACCCCCCTGGTCCGCGAATGCGAGTCGCGCGATACGATCATCGTGCAGGTCAATCCGGTCGAGCGCAGACAAGCGCCGACCTCGGCCCGGGAGATCCTCAACCGGCTCAACGAGATCTCCTTCAACGCGGTCCTGCTCAAGGAACTGCGGATGATGGCCTTGCTGCGGCAGGTCGCGCCCACGGACAATTCCGAGTGCGCCCGATGGGCGGCTATGCGCATGCACCGCATCGCCAGCGACGTTGTCGCCGAGCTGGGCTCGTCCTCGAAGCTCAACGCGGAATGGGCATTCCTGACGATGCTTCGGGACGAGGGACGCCGGAGCGCCGCGACCTTCCTGACCGATCATGGGCCGGATCTGGGCCGGCGTCCGTCGTTCGATCTCGACCGACTGCTCGAAGGCGTCTGACGCAGCCGGAACGCCCCATCGCGCATGACAGAGCTTGCTCAACTTGATCAATATCAAGGCGCCTATATTGATTTATGACTTATATTTATTTGGTATAAATGCAGCATGTGTTCCATTTGTCAGTCTTGCGCGTCGCAGATCGACGATATTTTGTCAGACTAAATGGGCCTCTGCCCAAGCCTCTTCAAACCGGTTCACGCGCATGATCGGCGCGGCACTTCGCAGTCGGACCGGCCCGTTTCCGGGGGAGCACCTTCAAACCGAAGACCGCTCGTCGCATCCGGCCGGCCCCGGAAACGGCCCGGCGCCCACAGACAGAGGAGTGAACGCTTATGCACACGATCCGGGCCTTTCGGGCGGCGCTGGCCGCCTTTCCCCTGTTGACCTTCGCGACGTTCGCGGACGCGACGGCCGCTGGCCCCGCACCGGGCAAGGCGCTGGCCGGACCGACGGTGTCGGAAGCCAGGGTCACCATCGGCCGTCACAAGGCACTTCCGAAGAAGAAGCGTATCCATCGCGAGCGGAAGATGTAGGGGCGATCGAGCGACCGCAAATGCACGACTGACTTGACCGGCTGGCTTAGAACCGAACCGATCGAGAGCATGTGTCCAATGCAAAGCCAGCCGGTCAGGGTATCGGGTTCGCGCCGAACGAGAAGTTTTGGCACGGGGCCACCGCGACCACGGCGATGACGCATGCCGCGATCCAAGGCTGGACGGCAAGGCTGGCCCTGAGATGGAGCGGGTCACCGAAGGACCGTATGCCGGGTCATGAGCTCGGGCCGCGCGTTCCGCAGTCAGCAACACGATGCCAAGAGCGTTCCATCGGATTTCCATTCAGCTGAGACGCTCGGCGCCCAGCGGCGCATGAAACAAGGCGTCGATGACCGCTCGTCCGTTCGGTTCAGCATAGCGCATATCCAGCCGCCATCGGCCCGCCGATCTCATTCGGACCCGCGTCGTCCGAGCCCAATCCGGTCCATCACCGCAACGTGAGAGCCGTGCATTCCATCGGGGATCGGACTGTGTCCATAGCGCCACACGTAACGTAACACTGTTACAAAGTTTGTCAGGCCCGTTGACCGGATGCGCGCCGGTGGCGAATATCGTCCAGCCAAGGTTCTTCGGGTCCCGGCCCGGAGCTAAGACGGGAATTCGGTGCGCTTTTCGGAGCGAATCCGAAGCTGCCCCCGCAACTGTGAGCGGCGAGCGCCTGCCACCGATGACCACTGGTGCTTGCACTGGGAAGGTCCGGCGGGCGCTTTGACCCGTGAGCCAGGAGACCTGCCTTCGGCACGATGACGTCCCTCGGGCGGGGTGCCCCGGCGGAGCGCGCGGTGTCGCCGTCTCGTGGGCGACGCTGCCCGTATCCCCGTGGCCTCCACCCGGCAACAGCGAGTGTGTGGTGGCGACCTCCGAACGTCCGTCTCTCGGCGAGCCTGCGCGGTTTTCAGCGCCATCAGCGCGTCGTCCGCGGACTCCGCATCGCCGTCGGCGGCTGGCGCTCGCCGCTGTCCTCTCGGCCGGACTCCCGATCGAGGACGTGCGGGCGCAGGAGAGCGTGACGTTGGAGGAACTCTCGGTCGAGCAGGTCGGGGAGGGTGCCGGCCGCACGACGGCCTCCGGGCGCGGCACCATCGGCCTGATCGGCCCGACGCCGGGATACGGAGCGGGCACGGCCGTCAGCGCCACGCGCACCGCCACTCCGCAGATCGACGTGCCGGTGGCCGTCTCCGTGGCGCCGCGGGAGACGATCACAGACCTCGCCGCCACCCGCGTAGACCGGGCGTTCAACTATCTGCCCGGCGTCGCCCAGCAGAACAATTTCGGGGGTCTCTCGATCTTCAGTTACGCCATTCGTGGTGTGACGACCTCGGAGATCTACAAGAACGGTTTCCCCCTCAATCGCGGGACCCCGCCTCCGCCCGACGCGCAGAACATCGAACGCATCGAGGTGCTCAAGGGACCGGGGGCGGCCCTGTTCGGACGCAGCGATCCCGGCGGGCTCGTCAACCTCATCACCAAGCAACCCACCGCCGAACGGTTCGTCGAGTTCGGCAATCAGGTCGATTCGTTCGGTCTGACCCGCGGCACCATCGATGCCGGCGGTGCCCTGAACGCGGACGGGACGGTCCTCTATCGTTTCAATCTCGCCGCACAGGGGGCCGGCAGCTTCCGCGACTTCGTGGACAGCGACCGGCTGCTCGTGGCTCCAGTGGTGAGTTGGCAGGTCACGCCGGACACACGCGTTACGGTCGAGACCGAGTTCGTGAAGAACCGCATCGTCTTCGACCGGGGCGTGATCGCGCTCAACCGCCAGCTCGGCTTCCTGCCGCTCTCGCGGTTCCTCGGCGAGCCCGGTCAGAGCACCTACCAGAACAACAATTCGCTGCAGGTCCGCGTCGATCATCGCTTCGATGAGAACTGGCAGATGCGGCTCGCCGCTTACTTCAACACCGGCGATCTGGAAGGGGAATCGGCGGAGATCCGCGGAATCGCCGCCAACAACCGCACCGTCTTTCGCGACCGCAACGTGCGCGACTATCGCTGGGACGTGGCGGTCGGTCAGGCCGACCTGATCGGGCGGTTCGATACGGGCGGCATCGGCCACACGCTCCTCCTCGGCATGGACCGGGAGAGCACCGACAGCCGGACGGTCTATCTGCGCTCGAACTTCCGCACGAGCCCCTTCGCCCTCGACATCTATTCGCCGGTCTATGGACAGGCGCTGCCGCCGATCACCATCCCACGCAACAATATCGAGCGCATCACCAATACCGGCCTCTACGCGCAGGACGAGATCGTCCTGAGCCCGGAATGGCGGGCGCTGATCGGCCTTCGGCTCGACATCTTCGAGCAGAGCTTCCGCGAGCGCGTGGTGCGCAGCCAAGTGGACCAGTCGCGGGTCGCGGCCTCGCCCCGGGCGGGCCTGGTCTACCGGCCGATCCCGGAACTCGCCTTCTACACCAATGTCGGCACGAGCTTCCGGCCGAATATCGGCACCGACGCCGCCGCCGTCACGCGCGGCACGGCGCTGCCGCCCGAGACCGGCCTCGGCTACGAGGTCGGCGCCAAGTCCGAATTGTTCGGCGGCAATTTGCTTCTCACCGCCGCCGCCTTCCGTGTGGAGCGGGAGAACGTGCTCACGCCCGACCCGGCGAATACCGGCTTCTCCCTCGCGGCCGGCGCCGTGCGCAGCCAGGGCTTCGAGCTGACGGCCCAGGGACAGATCACGCCGGAACTGAAGCTCCTGGCCGGCTACGTCTATGCCGATGCCCGGGTCACCAAGGACAACGTCCTTCCGGTCGGCGCCCCCCTGGTCAACGTGCCCCGCCACTCCGGCAGCCTGCTCGCGGTCTACGAGCCAGCAGGCGCGTGGCGCGGCTTCGGGATCGGCGGCGGCGTGCGCGGCGTGGGCGAGCGGGCGGGCGACGCGGCGGGGTCCGGCTTCACCCTGCCGGGCTTCATCGCGGTCGATGCGCTGGCCTATTACAAATTCGGCAACGCCCGCGTGGCGCTCAACATCGAGAATATATTCGACACCGATTACTATGAGAGTTCACTGAACGTATTCCGCGTCTATCCGGGCTCGCCCCGTCGCATCACGGGCTCCGTGACGGTGCGGTTCTGATGGCGGTTGAGCCGGTGTTGGCGCTCGGCCGCGTCGTCAAGCAGTTCGGAGGCAGGACCGCCCTCAGCGGTCTCGACCTCACCCTGCGCGCGGGTGAGGTCTATGCCCTGCTCGGTCCCAACGGTGCCGGAAAGACCACCACGATCAACCTCATCCTCGGCTTCCTGAAGGCCGATGCGGGGGAGGTCCGGGTCTGCGGGATCGATGCAGGGACGGATCCCATCGCTGCCCGGGCGCGCACCGCCTACATCCCGGAGCAGGTGGCCCTTTATCCGGGGCAATCGGGATTGGAGAATCTCCGTTACTTCGCGACCCTCGCCGGTCTCGCGATCGATCGGGCGGAGGCCGAGACGCATCTCGCGGCGGCCGGCCTGGCGCCCGAGGCCTGGTCGCGGCCCGCCTCCGGCTATTCGAAGGGGATGCGCCAGAAGGTCGGCATCGCCATCGCGCTCGCGCGAAAGACCCGGCTGCTGCTGCTCGACGAGCCGACATCCGGCCTCGACCCATCGGCGGCGGCGGCCTTCTCCGGGACGGTGCGGGCGGCGGCGGAGCGCGGCACGGCGGTGCTGATGGCGACCCACGACCTCTACCGCGTGCGCGAGATGGCCGACCGGGTCGGCGTGCTGGCGGGCGGGCGCGTCGCCGAGGAGATCGATCCGAGGCGCGTCGCGCACACCGATCTGGAACGCCTCTACATCGCGCGCCTGTCGGGGGCGGTCACGTGAGGCGCGTCCGCGCGGAGTTGGCGCTGCTGTGGCGGGACGCGCGCGTCCGCTGGATCGGCGGCCTGCTCGTCCTGCTCCTGATGGTCACGGGCCTCGGCGCCTGGCAATCCGCCCGCGATTACGGTGCCGAGGTCGCGCGGGTTACGGCCGCAGAGCGGGCCCGCTGGCTCGGGCAGGATGCCAAGAACCCGCATTCCGCCGATCATTACGGCCTGTGGGTGTTTCGCCCGTCGTCGCCCCTCGCCATCCTCGATCCCGGCACCGAGCCCTATACGGGCCGGATGGTGCGGATCGAGGCGCACCTGTTCAACGATGCGGTCTACCGCGCCGTGCAGGATGCCGGCCCCTTCGACCGGGCCGGCCTCTCCGATGTCTCCGATGTCGTCGGCCTCGTCGTTCCCCTGGTGGCGCTTCTCCTCGGCTTTGCCGCCTTCGCGGCGGATCGCGAGCGCGGTACCCTGCGCCTCGCCCTCGGCAACGGCGCGCCGCCCATCCCACTCTTTGCCGCCCGCTTCACCGCACTGACCCTCGTCCTTACGGTCCTGGTCTGCCTGCCCCTCCTCACGCTCGGCGGCGTGGCCATTGCGAGCCTCGGCACCGCGGGTTGGCAGGCTTGGCCGCGCCTCCTCGTCTGGATCGCGGTGCAGGCCCTCTACGGTGCCGTCTTCCTGCTCATCGCGATGATCGCCTCGTTGCTGGCCCGCACGGCGCGAGGAGCCTTGACGATCTCCCTCGCGGTCTGGATCGCGCTGTGCCTCGTCGCGCCACGGCTCGCGACTGCAGGCATGGAGATGGTCTCGCCCGCCCCGTCCTATCGCGAGACCCGGCTGCGGATCGACGGGGACCTGCGTCCCCATAAATCCGCCGAAGCCAGCGATGCGCGAGCGCAGGCGACGCTCGCCCGCTACGGCGTGAGCGATCCGCAGGAACTCCCGGTGGATCTGCGTGGCCTCATGATGGTGGAGAACGACCACCATGCCTTCGCGGTCTACGACCGCGAACTCGGAGCCTTCTTCGCGGCCCTGGCGGCGCGGGATGCCGCGTTCGGCTGGGCGGGCCTGCTCTCGCCGCGCGTCGCCCTCCAGCGTGTGTCGGAAGGCCTTGCGGGGACCGATTTCGTTCAGCACGCCCATTTCGTCTGGTCTGCCGAGGCTTACCGGCGGGCGATCTCGGAGCGCATGAATGCAGAGATCCGCGACAACCCACAGCGCGACGGGCGCGCCATGCTGGCGGGGCCGGAATTGTGGCGCGCAATTCCGCCCTTTGTCTTTGCGCCCCTGCCGCTGTCGCGGTCCCTCGCCGAGATCCGGGTCCCGGCCCTCCTGTTCGGTCTGTGGCTGGCGCTGCTCGGCGCCGGGAGCATCCCCCTGATCCGCAGGCTGGCCCCGTGAGCCAATCGCGCTTTCTCCCACTGCTGAGGACCGAACTGCACCTGATCCTGCGCGAGCGGCTGACCTGGGCGATCCTCGCCGCGCTCCTGGCGGCCCTCTGCCTCGGGGGCCATACCGGTGCCCAGCGTGTGGCGGGCGAACGGGCCGCGATGGCGCAAGCCTCGGACGATGCCGCGCGCTCCCTTCGAGACGCTAAGGAGGCCGCCGCCCGCTACGCCGTGCCGCGTGCGATGACGGTCAATTACTGGCAGGATCCGACCCATGCCTTCGGCTACATGCACTACTTCCTCGCCGCCTACGCCGTGAAGCCGCCGACACCCCTGGCCGTGCTCTCTGCGGGGCAGAGCGAGATCCAGCCCGCCGTCATGAAGACGAGCTTCGGCTTCAGCTCCGTCTTCGAGGACACGGCCTACGAACTGGGATCCGCCGCCGCGCTGAGGCTCGGGCCCTTCGACCTCGCCTTCGTCCTCATCTACCTCGTTCCCCTGGCGGTGATCGCCATCGCGGGAACGCGCCTCGCCGCCGAGCAGGATGCCGGGATCCTCCGCCTCATCGCGGCCCAGCCCGTACACCCCCGGATCGTCGCGGGCGCGAAGTTCGGCGCGGCAGCGCTCATCCTCGTCGCCGCCGTGATCGGGGGGACGGCGTTGGCCCTGGCGCTGGCGGGATGGCGGGACCTCCCTCCGGGCTGGGCCACGACCCTCGCCCTCTTGGCCGCCGCGCTCTGCGCCTATGTCGTGCTCTGGGTCGCCGCCTGTGCCCTCGCCGCCAGCCTCTGGCGCGGGGCGGTGGCGTCGCTGACGATCCTCGTGCTGACCTGGGCCTGCGTGACCGTTGTCCTGCCGGCCTTCCTCGGTCTCGCGGTGGACAAACTGGCGCCGCCCCCCTCGCGGATCGCCGCCATCGACGCCAGCCGCCAAGTTCAGGATGCCTTCTACCGGGGCGACGAGGCGGCGAAAGTCACGGCCGCATGGCTGACGGCGCGGTTGCCCGGCACCACGGACCGACCCGACTTGCGCGAGACGCCGCAAATCAAGCGGCTGGCCCGGGACGCGTTCTACGAGACGACGCTCGCCCCCTACCGCGCAGGGATGCAGGCCCGCGCCGAGGGCGCCGCGGCCTGGAGCGCACGCCTGGCTCTTCTGTCTCCGGCGACGACGCTCGCCCTCGCGCTCGACACGGCGGCGGGCACCGACGCCGCCCGCCACGCCGCCTTTCTGGCTGCAGCCTCCGAGTACCGCCGGAGCCTGCGCGCCTTCTTCGAACCGCGCATCCTGGCGCAGGAGCTGCGGCCGGCGGCCGTCTGCGCAGGCTGCCCGGCGCGCCTCGATTTCGACGCCTACGATGCCGTGCCGCGCTTTCCGACTGTGATCGCGGCAGACGCAGCGCGTTGGCAGGCCGCGCTCAGTGCGCTCATCCTGTGGGGCGTGGCATTGGCTCTGGCCGGGCTGGCCTTCCGCCGCTTCGCGATATGGTCCGTATGAGCGCTGTCGCGACGTCGGCTGGCCGCCCGGATTTTGAGACGCGGCCCGGCGATGCAGAACGTCGAGCCGCGTCGCTTCGCGCGCAACGGTCCAGGCACGCGTCGAAGCGGCGACTGGCGGCTCTCGTGCGCGAGCGGCCGTACACCCCGGTGGGATTTGCCGGCGGATTGAGCCGTCGCGGCTTCTGCATGCTCCGCGGGGGCACCGTCTGGACCCCGGCCGCGCGCCCAAATCTGCTTTGCCGTCTTGAGGACCAGTCGTGACGACCACGGACGTGAAGCGCCCGCCGCGCATCCTCTCGATCGACGCCTTGCGCGGTCTGGTGATGCTCCTGATGCTCGTCGACCACGTGCGGGAGTTCTTCTACCTTCATGCGCAGGTCCGAGACCCCATGGATCTCGCCGCGACGCCGCCGGACCTGTTCCTGACGCGGGCGTCCTCGCACCTCTGCGCGCCGCTCTTCATCCTGCTCACCGGCCTTTCGGCCAGCCTCTATGGGCAGAAGCACGGTCCGCGAGCGACCGCCGCCTTCCTGCTCAAGCGCGGGCTGCTCCTGATCCTGCTGGAAGTGACGCTCGTCAATGTCGCCTGGGCCGGCAGCTTCTCGCCGCCGATCCTTTATCTGCAGGTGATCTGGGTGATCGGCCTGTGCATGGTGGCGCTGGCCGCGTTGCTCTGGCTGCCGCGGGTTCTCCTCGTGACCGGAGCGCTGGCGCTCATGCTCGGACATAACCTGCTCGACGGGCTCGTGCTCCAAGCGGACGAGCCGGGCTACGTGCTCTGGTCCATCCTGCACCAGCGCGGGATGATCGCGTTGCCCTGGGGCGGCGTGGCCCGGACGTCGTACCCGCTCCTGCCCTGGATCGGCGTGATCGCGGCAGGCTACGCACTCGGGCCGCTTTTCACGGGAGCGGTCAACGAAACGCGCCGTCGCGCTTGGCTCGCCGGGCTCGGGGCGGCCGCCCTCGTCGCCTTCCTCGTCCTGCGCGCGCTCAACGGTTACGGCGAACCGGTGCCGTGGCAGCCCGGCCGCACGCCCCTCGCCACCGCGCTGTCCTTCGTCAATCTGACCAAGTACCCGCCGTCCGCCGATTTTCTGCTGCTGACGCTCGGGCTGGGCCTCTGCCTGCTGACGCTGTTCGAGGTGGTTCCGGCGCGGCTCGTCGGCTGGCTGTGCGTCTTCGGCGGCGCGCCGCTGTTCTTCTACCTGCTCCACCTTGCGCTCCTGCGTCTCCTGTATGATGGAGCCGCGACGGTCGGTCTGGTTGGGGCTTCAGGACGGGTCGAGGCTGGCTCACCGGCGGCGCTCTGGCTCATCGCCGCCGCTGTCAGCATTCCCCTCTGGGTGGCCTGCCGTTCGATGGTACGGCTGAAACGATCCGGGAGATGGCCGGCTTTGAGCTATCTCTGAGAGCACGAAGATCGTCCCAGTCAGAGCAGAGAGCGGGACAACGGACGTCCCATTGGTGACGGATAACCCAACAGATGCGGGGGAGGGGCCTGGCCGGCATCGTCCGACGGCGCAGGGTCTGCACCGCGGGTCGCGATCCGGCGGCGGCCGCGTCTGCCAGTCCGGCCGAGGGTCGCAAGACCTGGGCAACCGCGACACCGAGCGCCTCGCCGAGACGGGGATCGGCCTGGTCGAGACCGAGGTGAACCATCGACGCGGGCCGTGGCGGATGCTGCTCTCGGCTGCCAGCGCGACAATCTCGGTCTTCACCACGCCCGACTTCGCGGATCGAACGCGATCCGTTACTCAATTGAGTAATGTTCTCAAGACGAGAATCCGGCCGAAGCTGCGCGGCGTCTTGTGCGGGAATCGTCGAAGCACTGGTAGAATCGATCCTCGTGCCCACGCCGAGCGCGGAGGAGCGCACATGAAGGACTTCGGTTCGACGCCACATCCAGTCCGGAAAGACGCGCCAAGGGAGATTCGGCTCGACGTGGTGGCAGGCCTTACGGCTGCGGCCGTCGTCCTGCCCAAGGCGATGGCTTTCGCCACCGTGGCTGGACTGCCGGTAGCGGTCGGCCTCTATACGGCTTTCGTTCCCGCGCTCATCTACGGTCTTCTGGGCTCGTCCCGCGTGCTCAGCGTCAGCTCGACGACGACACTGGCCATCTTGACCGCGGCAGAACTCGGCAGCGTGGTCCCTGACGGCGATCCGGCGAAGCTCGTCATCGCGACGGCGACGCTGACGGCCCTGGTCGGAATTCTGCTCCTCGCCGCCAGACTGCTGAAGCTGGGTTTCGTCGCCAGCTTCATCTCCCTGCCGGTGCTCACGGGCTTCAAGGCCGGCATCGGAGCCGTCATCCTGCTGGATCAAGCTCCCAAGCTCCTCGGGCTGCACGTCGCGAAACAGTCCTTCCTTGCGGACGTGGTGAGCTTCTTTCAGCACCTGCCCGCAACCTCCCTTCCGACCCTGGCCGTCGCAGGGACCACGCTGACCGTGCTCGTCGGGATGGAATGGCTCAAACCGCACGCGCCAGCCCCTCTGGTCACGGTGGCGGCTGCCCTCATTGCCTCATGGCTGCTGGATCTCGGCGCCGCGGGCGTGTCGACCGTCGGGACAATCCCGCAGGGCCTGCCCTCCTTCAGCTTGCCCGACCCAGCGCTCGCTCAAGCACTCCTGCCGGGCGCGATGGGCATCGCCCTGATGAGCTTCACGGAGAGCATCGCCGCGGCACGGGCGTTCGTGAGGCCCGGCGATCCGCCGCTGGATGCCAATCGCGAACTGGTCGCCACGGGCTTGGCGAACCTGGGGGGAGCCCTGCTCGGGGGCATGCCGGCCGGCGGCGGAACGTCTCAGACCGGTGTCGTCCGAGCCGCTGGCGGCAGGACACAAGTGGCCTCGCTCGTGACGGCCGGGGCGGCTCTCGCCACGATGCTGTTCCTGGCTCCGATCCTCAGTCTCCTGCCGCAGGCGACCCTCGCGGCGATCGTCATCGTCTACTCAGCCAGCCTCATTCAGCCGGAGGAGTTCCGGGCCATCTACCACGTACGGCACATGGAATTCCGCTGGGCGATTGTGGCGGCACTCGGTGTGCTCGTCTTTGGAACACTCCAGGGCATTGTCGTGGCGATCGTGCTCTCGCTCCTCGGCCTTGCCCTCCAGACCGCCCATCCGCGGGTCTCGATCATTGCCCGCAAGCGGGGGGCCGATGTCCTGCGCCCCCTGTCTCCCGAGCACCCCGACGACGAGACGTTCGAGGGCCTTCTGATCCTGCGTCCCGAAGGCCGCCTCTATTTCGCCAACGCGCAGAACGTGGCCGATCGGATCCGGGCGCTCGTCGCCGACCGTGCGCCGCGCGTCGTCGCCCTCGACCTCAGCCGTGTGCCAGACATCGAGTATTCGGCGCTGCAGATGCTGCAGGAGGGCGTACGGCGGACCGACGTGACGGTCTGGCTCGTGGACCTCAATCCGAGCGTCCTCGACATGGTGCGGCGCGCTGGCCTCGATCAGGAACTCGGTCCGGATCGCCTGCTGTTCAACACGCGGGCAGCCATCGCGCGATACAGGGAGCTTCATCCGCGTTCGGCGCCGGACTAGCGCTTCATCTGATCTGGCCGGATCGTCAGCATCGGAGCCTGCGGCCGCGGGAAGGTTGCGGCACTCGGCCGTGGAGAAGCGCCCGAGGACGGGCGTCTGATGGTGTCCGAGGAGGCGCTGACCGTGCGGGCTGCTTCGGCGCGTGGTCTGGCCGTGAGCGGGGCGAAGACGAGTCCGATCGGATTGAAGCCGAAAAAGTCGGCCTGTCGGTGGAGCAACCGTCCGCCTCGATAGGCGCGCGAAGACCGCCGACCTTGCGGGCGGGCCGATTGCCGAGGACGACCGGGTCACCGCGCTTGAGCGCGCGGGCGGCGAACAGCAGACGCTCCGTCTCGACGGCCGCCTGCACGCCGTAGCCGACCATCCCCGTGCCCCTGCGAGTCGAGGTAAAGCTTCGGCAGCGTCGCGGGATGAATGTCGCGCAGGCCCGTCGCAGCCGGCGTCATGTCGGCGAGACCCAGGACCGCGCGATCGCGCTCATCCGCGGACACATCCACAAGGCGAATTGGATCGGCCTCGGCCACTAGGCCCGGCTTGATCGCAGGCGTGCGACCTCGCGAGGCCCGATCTCAAGGTAGAAGCGGATCGCATCGTCGACCAGAGCGTCGGGCGTGACGCCCGCCGCCTTTGCGGCGCGCGTGATCTGGAGACCCAGCGCAAGATCGACGCGCAGGTCCGCACCCTGGCTCGGCGAAGCCGATGCGGGGGTCGCGGCAGGTATGGGCGCAGCATGGGTCCGCGATTCGGGTTTGCCGAGCTTCGCTTCGCGGCGGCCTCGGTGGACGAGAGCGTCGGCGCGCTCATTGAGACGGTCGCCGGCATGCCCCCGGACCCAGGTCCATTTCACGTCGCGCGCCGCGTTCAGTTCGTCGAGGCGCTTCATGAGGTCGACGTTCTTCACGTCACCCGTCGTCGTGCGCCAGCCTTTCGCCTTCCACCCGCGCATCCACTCGGTCACGGATTTGACGACGTACTGGCTGTCGCACCGCATCTCGATCGCGGCTCCGGCCGGGAAATGCTCGAGACCCTTGATCGCGGCCGTCAGCTCCATGCGGTTGTTGGTCGTCGTACCGGGTTCTCCGCCGCACAGCTCGACCGTGCCGTCCGGGGCCGCAACGACGACCCCCCAACCACCTGGCCCGGGGTTAGGGTCGCAACCGCCGTCGGCATAAACGATCGTTCGCATCGTGGCGTCAGCCCTTCCGTTTGGTGTGGTCGATGGGAGGCCGCCATCCATGCCCGAAATCGGCTGACGGACGGTATACCCACCCCCGGCCGGTGCCGCTGGAGAGCTGCGAGCCGGGCAGCACACCTGTCGCCCCGGCCACGCCGCAGGCCGGGCCTGCGAGGCGCCCGTCAGCACGATCGCGGGGCTCGCAAATCCGCTGCTCCTCACGGAGCGGCCACCCTGCAGCGCTTAGATCAAAACCCGATCGGTTGGGCAATGCGCGGAGCCGCCTGCGACCCGAGCACGTCCTTGCGAACGATGCGCACCGCATCGAATGCGGTCACTCCGAGAGCCCTCCGCCCATCGGAGTCGATCGGTGGGCGCGGAGACGGTGGGATCGTGGTCACCGGCATGCAGGACGGCTCTGCTTACCGAAGACGTCGCGGTCCACGGGGCGACCGCGCCGGTCCCCCGATGGGTCTCCGACGAACGCCGCGACCTGCGATGCGAAGTCGCGATAGGAGCCGCTTTCCAATCAGGCCCTGCTGCCGGGTGGCGACGATGAGGCCGAACTTTTGGTAGCCGATCCGGAATTCCCTGGGCGCATTCTGGGCGAGGACGCCGGCCCCGAGGCAGAGGCCGGACTGCCCCCGCACCGAACCTCCGTCGTCCCGCAACCGTGGTCGGTCATGAATTCCGGACGGGGATCACGGAGCCGCGGTAGCGGCTGCGGATGAACGCCGCGACTTCGGCCGAGGTCAGCAGCGTTGCAAGACGCTGGATGCGCGGATCCTTCGCCAAACCCTCGGTCGTCACGAGGACGTTCGCATACGGATTGCCCTCGGCGCGTTCGAGGGCCAGCGCGTCCCGTGCGGGCTCCAGCCCCGCTTCCAGCGCGTAATTGCCGTTGATGACCGCGATCGCCACGTCATCGAGGGAGCGCGGCAATTGCGGCGGCGCGATCTCGACGAAACGGAAGTTCTTCGGATTCTCAAGGACGTCGTCCAAGGTCGCGATCACGCCCGCGTCCTTCGCCCGCAGACGGATCAGGCCGTTGGCCTGAAGCAGCGACAAGCCTCGGCTGGTGTTGGACACGCTGTTCGACAGGGCGACGGTCCCGCCGGCCGGCACGTCCGCGAGCGACTTGGCCCGGCGGCTGTACAATCCCAGTGGCTCGATATGCACCGCCGCGACGACGGCGAAGCGCACGCCCATCGCGGCTTCCTCCGAGCGGAGGAAGGGTACGTGCTGAAAGAAATTGGCGTCGGCGTCGCCGTCACGCAGCAGGGCGTTCGGGCGGAGATCGCCCGAGATCTCGATGGTCTTGAGCGGCAGGTCGGGGGCGAGCTTGTCGGCGACGAACTCGAGGATCTCCGCATGCGGTACGGACGAGGCCACGACACGCAGGGGAGCCGTCGCGGCGCGCGCCGGCGCCATGCTCAGGGCCAGCGCGCCAGACAGGAAGAGACGACGGGAGTATTGGGGCACGGCGCACGCTTCTCGAAGAAAATTCCTGAACGATAATGCTTATATTCTTATCGCTCGGTGCTCCGTGGCATCAAGAGTAACGACTGTCGAACTTTTGCATTTCTGTAGGTCTTGCTTATCGTGTCGTCGGGAAGATCGAGAGCGGAATTCTCTCAGCCTGATGCTGCTGCACTTGATCATGCCGAAGCCGCGGCGTCCGTGGCGGCGAAGCGGCTCGCCGGCCGTGGCAGGCCGAGATGGTCGCGCAGGGTCGCGCCGGTATAGTCGCGGCGGAACAGCCCGCGCCGTTGGAGGATCGGCACGACCGCGTCCACGAAAGTCTCCAGACCATCCGGCAGCACGTCAGGCATCAGATTGAAGCCGTCCGCCGCGCCCGCGCGGAACCAGGCCTCGATGTCGTCGGCGATCGCCTCCGGTGTGCCCACGACGATGCGGTGGCCAACGCCGCCGCCCAGCGCCCGCAGGAGTTGGCGGACCGTCAGCCGGTCCCGGCGCGCGAGGGCGAGCGTGCCGAGGAACATCGTGTGGTTGGCGTCGGGCGGCAGGGGGAGCGGTTCCGGCAGGGGCTTGTCGAGCTCGAGCCGTGACGGGTCGAGGCGCAACGTCCCGGCGAGACGAGCGAGACTGTATTCCACCGGCACGAGGTCCCAGAGTTCGTCCTGGCGGCGGCGTGCCTCGGCCTCCGTCGCGCCGATCACCGTGGCGAGGCCCGGCAGGATAACGAGCGCGTCCGGTCGGCGTCCGTATCGCGCGGCCCGCGCCCGCAGGTCCCGGGCGTAGGCGGTGCCGTCCTCGATGGTCTGCGCCAGGGAGAACACCGCGTCCGCGGTGGCGGCGGCGAGTTCGCGCCCGTCTTCCGATCCGCCGGCCTGAAAGGTCACCGGGCGCCCCTGCGCGCTCCGTGGCACCGTCAGTGGCCCGGCAACGGCGTAATGCGCGCCGCGGTGCTCGACGGCATGGACCTTCGCCGTGTCGATGAACCGGCCGCTCGCCTTGTCGCCGATGAACGCATCGTCCTCCCAGCTGTCCCACAGAGCGTGGACGAGATCGGTGAATTCCCGCGCCCGGGCGTAGCGTGCCCCGTGCTCCGAAGCGCCGGCGAAGCCGAAATTGCGGCCGGCGGCGGCATCGGCCGTCGTCACCACGTTCCAGCCCGCCCGGCCCCGGCTGACGAGGTCCAGGCTTGCGAAGCGGCGGGCAAGGTTGAACGGCTCGTTGTAGGTCGTCGAGGCGGTGGCCACGAGGCCGACATGGCGCGTCGCGGTGGCCAGCGCGGCGAGCAAGACGGTCGGCTCCAGGGCGTTGAAGGGCCGGTGGTCGATCCGGTCGTTGATGGCGGGCGTGTCCGCCAGGAAGACCGCGTCGAGCTTGCCCCGCTCCGCGATGCGGGCGACGCGCACGAAGTGGTCGAGGTCGAGGAAGGCATCCGGCTGGCTCTGCGGCAGCCGCCACGCGGAGGGGTAGACGCCCGCATGCAGCACATTGACGTTGAGGTGCAATTGACGGCCGCTCATCGACTCTCTCCGGATCAGCGGACGCGCGGCAGGATCTGCTCGGCGAAGCGGCGCATCTCGGCCTCGAAGGGCTGGAACTGCAGCATGAACAGGTCGATGCCGGCAGCGTGGAAGTCGCGGAGACGGCGGGCCACAGTCTCGTAGCTGCCCACCAGCCCGGCGGCGGTGCCGCCATTGGTGCCGACATGCCGGGAGGCGGCCGCATCGGTCTTGGCGAACATGACGCTCGCGGCATCGGTGCGGGCCCGGGTGTCGGCGCGCAGGGCCGCGTCGCGCTGGGCGAGGGCGAGGAGACGGTCCTGCTCGGCCTGCGCCTCCGCATCGGTCTCGCGGGCGATCACGAAGGCCGAGAGGCCGTAGCGCAGGGGGGCATTGGGGGCAGGGCGGCGGGCGACGTCTTCGATCAGCGCCGCGACCTCAGCGAGCGGCTGGCCGTTGATGAACCAGACATCGGCATGGTCGGCGGCGAGCGCCCGGGCGGGCTCGGATTCGCCGCCGAGATAGATCCTCGGCCGCGCCCGGAAGGTCCCGGCCGGGCGGAGCTGGTACTCCTCCACTTGGAAGTGCTGGCCCTGGACGGTCACGCGCTCGCCGCGCATCAGCCGGTCCACGAGGCCGATCCACTCGCGGCCGTAGGCGTAGCGCTCGTCATGGGCCGGGAAGGGCAGCCCGGCTCGCTCGAACTCGACCTTGTTCCAGGCATTCACGAGATTCAGGGCGAAGCGGCCGCCGCTGATATGCTCGATCTGCAGCGCCATCTTGGCGAGCACCACGGGATGGTAAAGCCCGGGCTTGATCGCCGCGATGATCTCGATGCGCCGGGTCAGGGCCGCCAGCGCCGCCGCTCCTGTCCAGGCCTCCAGCTGATCGCGCTGCGGATCGTAGGGGTTCATCGTGTGCTGCGCGACCAGCACCGCGTCGAAGCCCAGCGCCTCCGCCTCCAGCACCAGGGCCCGGTTGCGCTCCCAGCTGGCATCGTCCGGCTCGTCGGGATCGTGGTGGGCGGCGCGGGAGCCGTGGACGGCGGCCCAGATGCCGAACCGGGGTGAGCCCGTCATGGCGTCAGCCCCGGCCGGGAGGAATCGCGAAGATCGGCACGGCGGTGGCGTCGATCCGGCGGGGGATGAGTTTCGCCTCGTAGAACACGTCGGCGATGGCCTGCTGCTCGCCGAGCTGCGCCCGCTCCACCGGCTCGACGGCATAGGTGCGGCGGCTGTTGGCGGCGGCCACGACGGCGGGCGGCAGGTCGCCCCAGATCGGAGCCAGCAGCGCCACGGCCTCCACTGGGTTCGCCTTCATCCACGCGCCGGCCTCGGCGAGCGCGCGGTAGACGGTCGCCACCACCTCCGGCTGCGCGGCGGCGAAGCTATCGTTGACGAGGTAGTACCGGTGATAGCTCGTGAGCCCGCTGCCGTCGGCGATGACCCGCACCGGGCGCTTCGCCGCCGCGAAGGCCAGGAACGGATCCCAGATCGACCACGCATCGAGGCGGCCCTGCTCGAAGGCCACGGCCCCTTCCGGCGCCTGAAGATAGGCGGGCGTGATATCGCCGAGCGTGAGGCCGTCGCGCTTCAGCGCGGCGGCGAGCACGTAATGGCTGCCCGAGCCGCGCGAGACGCCGACCGTCTTGCCCTTCAGATCGGCGACGGTGCGGATCGACGACTCGTCCGGCACGATGATCGCCTCGGCCGACGGTGCCCCCCGCTCCCGGGCGTAGAAGGTGAGGGGCGCCTTGGCCGATTGGGTGAAGATCGGCACCGCATCGGCCACGTCGGCATGGATATCGACCGCGCCGGCATTCATCGGCTCGATCACGCTGGTGAACAGGTGCCAGGTCGGCGTGAAGCCCAGCGGAGCGAGCCGCTCGGCCAGCGTGCCCTTCACCTTGAGCACGGTGAACAGCACCGACGAGCGCTGCATGCTGATCTTCACCTCGCGCGGCGCCGCGTGCACGGCAGGGGCACCGAGCGCGACGGCGGCCGCGCCGCCGAGTCCGGTGCGCAGGAGCGAGCGGCGGGAGGGCGCGATCCGCCAGAGGGTCTCGTCGGTCATCGAAGGCTCGCAACGCGGCAGGGAAAGAAGAGGCCGGCCCCGTATTGAAAGCCGCCCGGGGGCGCCGGATCAATGAAACGTGTTTTCGATTTGCCGTTGCAGCATGGCAGACCGTTCCTTGACGGGCGCTTGGAAAAGTATTCTTTCGCTGTCGGCGCCCGACAGTTCGGAATTCGGCGCCAACGATCGATCTTTGTCGGATCATTCACGAATCATGGGCCCGAAGAGGCAGCCTTTTCTCTCTGGGACGTTGAAGAAAATGAAAATCTCCGAAGCGTCTTCCTTGCGAGACCGAGTTTCCAAAAACGGATAGTGCAAGACCATTCGGCTTGAGATCCGGGAACAACTCACCGATTCCAGGGGCATCGCTGTCGGGCCGTCGGCCGGAATCGGGAAGTCGTGTTCATGTCTCAGACGGAAGCGGGCTGGGGTGCGGGGCCGAGCGGGCGCTACGAGGAACTCGCGGACCGGTTTCGGCCGGTCTTCGCCGAGATCCGCGCCACGGCGGTCGAGCGGGATCGGACCCGCCGACTGCCCCATGCCGAGATCGGTTGGCTGCGGGAGGCCAACTTCACCACGCTGCGCCTCGCGCCGTCCGAGGGCGGCCACGGCGCCAGCCTGTCGGAACTGTTCGCTCTGCTGATCGAGCTGTCGAGCGCCGATTCCAACGTCACCAATGCGCTGCGGGCGCATTTCGGCTTCACCGAGGATGCGCTCTGCTCGTCCTCGCCCGAATGGCGCGCGGCCTGGATCGGCCGGATCGGCGCGGGCGAGACGATCGGCAGCGGCGTCTCGGAGACGGGCCCCGCCAAGGTCGGCGCATTCGACACGGTGGTGCGCCAGCGTGACGGTGCCCGCGTGGTCGACGGCCGGAAGTTCTACACGACCGGCTCGCTGTTCGCGGACTACATCCACCTCTCGGCGGATGACGAGGCGGGCGGCCCGGTGACGGCGGCGGTGCCGGTGCGCGCGCCGGGGGTGACCATCGTCGACGACTGGGACGGGTTCGGGCAGTCGCTCACAGCCAGCGGCACCGCGACCTTCGAAGGCGTGGTGCTCGCCCCCGACCTGATCAAGCCCGATCCGGCCCGTTTCCCCTATGCGATGGCGTTCTTCCAGCTGGTTCATCTGGCGACGCTCGCCGGGATCGGCCGGGCGGCGGCGGACGACGTGGCACGGCTCGTGGCCGAGCGGACCCGCGTCTACAGCCACGGCAATGCCGGGCGGACGGCTGACGACCCGCAGATCCAGGCGGTGGTGGGGCGCGTGCGTGCCAACGCCTATGCGGCGGGCGCGATCGTCCTGAAGGTCGCGGAGGCCCTCCAGAGGGTCCACGACGCGCACCGGGCCGGATCGCCGGACGTGGAGCGTCAGGCGACGCTCGCCGATGTCGAGGTCAACCAAGCGGTCAGCGTGGTGACCGACCTGATCTTGAGCGCGACGACGAGCCTGTTCGACGCGCTGGGCGCCTCGGCGGTGAAGGTCGGGAACGGGCTCGACCGCTACTGGCGCAACGCCCGCACCATCGCCTCCCACAACCCGCGGATCTACCGGGACCGCTCCGTCGGCGCCTTCGCGATTTCCGGGGAGGCGCCGCCCCGGCAATACCGGGTCGGCTCGGCGTGAGGGGGCGACGGGCATGGCACGCCGCGACCGCATGCGCCTGGGCGCGTTCCTGTATCCCGGCGGCCACCACGTCGCCGCGTGGCGGCATCCGTCGTCCCAAGCCGATGCTGGGATCAACGCCGCCCATTACCGCCAGATCGCCCGGACCGCGGAGGCCGCGAAGTTCGATCTGCTCTTCCTCGCGGACGGCGTCAGCATTCGCGGGGACGATCTTGACGCCCTGAGCCGCACGGCGATCCGCTATGTCGGCCAGTTCGAGCCCCTGACGCTGCTGTCCCACCTGTCGGCGGTCACCGAGCGCATCGGGCTCGTGGCGACCGCCTCCACGACCTACAACGAGCCGTTCCATGTCGCGCGGAAGTTTGCCTCGCTCGATCACCTGAGCGGCGGCCGGGCGGGCTGGAACCTCGTCACCTCCGCCGATCCGCGCGAGGCCTGGAACTTCAGCCGCGAGAGCCATCTCGCCCACGCCAACCGCTACGCCCGAGCGGAGGAATTCGTGGACGTCGTCCGCGGCCTCTGGGATTCCTACGCGGACGACGCCTTCGTGCGCGACCGCGAGACCGGCCGCTTCTTCGATCCGGACAAGCTCGGCCTGCTCGCGCACGCGGGCGCGCATTTCTCGGTGAGGGGGCCGCTCAACGTCCCCCGGCCGCCGCAGGGGCATCCCGTGGTGGTTCAGGCCGGCTCTTCGGAGGCGGGCAAAGCCCTCGCCGCCCGCACCGCCGAAGTGATCTTCACCGCCCAGCAGACCCTGGAGGACGCGGTGGATTTCTACGGCGACGTGAAGCATCGGATGGCACGCCACGGCCGCAACCCCGACCACCTCAAGATCATGCCGGGCGCCTTCCCCGTCGTGGGCCGGACGGAGGCCGAGGCGCAGGACAAATTCGCGTCCCTGCAGGATCTGATTCATCCGGTGGTCGGCCGCGCGCTCTTGCAGCAGCTCATCGGCGCCGATCTCTCCGCCTACCCGGACGATGCCCTCGTGCCGGATCTTCCGGAGACCGACGGCGGCAAGAGCCGTCAGGATCTCTTCCTCCGTCTCGCCCGCCGCGAAGGGCTGACGATCCGCGCATTGTACCTGCGGGCCGCCAGCGCCCGTGGACATTGGACGATCGTCGGCACGCCGACGCAGATCGCGGACGCCCTGCAGGAGCGCTTCGAGGCTTATGGCGCGGATGGCTTCAACATCATGCCGCCGACCCTGCCCGGAGGCCTCGACGATTTCGTTTCCCTGGTGATCCCCGAACTGCGCCGAAGGGGCCTGTTCCGGGAGGCATACGAGGGGACGACCCTGCGGGAGAATCTCGGCCTGCCGCGTCCTGCCGACCGGTTCTCCACGCCGCACGCCGCGTCCGACCGGGGAGCGGCATGAGTGCGCCCCGGCCGCAAGCGCCTTCGACTTCGGATCGCACGGCCATGACCGACGACGACACCGATATCCCCGCCCGGCGGCGCTTTCTGGAAGGCGGTGTCGCCGCCGTTGCCGGTTTGGTGGCCGGACACCCGATTGATCAGGGCGACCGTTGGGTTCGCAACGACGAGGTCCCGAGATGTCCCGGCGCGCCGCCGGGATCCTGTCCTGACAGACGTCGCGCCAGTCGGTCGGCCTGATTCCGGTCCGGGACGTGAAGCGGATCGATCTCGCCCCGGAACCGTGCCGGCTTCGGGGGACGTTTCTGCCCCTCGCCGTTCAGCCGAATGGAGCGCAAACCCGGATGCGCGGTGTTGGGGGCTTCGGAGATCCGGCGTGCGTTGGTCTGGCCGGAAGTCAAACGTCCGCCTTGCAGAGGGCGCGCTGCACAAGCGGACGAGCTCCAACCGATATATGTCGGGCATGCGGAAAACCGCCTGGGCTTCCCGAAAGCGGGGGGATCGAGCCTCCGCGGGCGCCCAGGACGGCGTCTTCCACCCGAGGTCGGGAAGCATCGCTTCCCGACTGCGCCGAGGGTGCTGACAAACTTACTTCAGGCGCGCGGCAGCCCAGGCGATGTGGTCGGCCATGAAGGTCGAGATGAAGAAGTAGGAGTGGTCGTAGCCCTCGCGCATGTTCAGCGTCAGCGCGATGCCGGCCTTCTTGCAGGCCTCCTCAAGCAGCCAGGGGCGCAGACCGTCCTGAAGGAAGCTGTCGGCGGTGCCCTGATCCACCAGGATCTCGGGGAAGCGCTTGCCGTCCTCGATCAGCGCGGTGGCGTCGTGGGCGCGCCAGGCGGCCGGGTCGGACCCGAGGTACTTCTCGAAGGCAGGCTTCGACCAGCCGGCCGTGGACGGCTGTGCGATCGGCGCGAATGCGGAGCAGGACTTGAAGCGTTCCGGGTAGGTCAGCGCGATGGTGAGCGCCCCGTGGCCGCCCATGGAATGGCCGAAGATGCCCTGGCGCGACAGATCGGCGGGGAATTCCTGCGCGATCAGGGCCGGCAACTCCTCAGTCACGTAGCTCCACATCTTGTAGTTCTTCGCATAGGGCGCCTCGGTGGCGTCCAGATAGAAACCGGCACCGGAGCCGAACTGCCAGTTGCCCTCTTCGTCCGGGATCCCGGGGCCGCGCGGGCTGGTATCCGGAGCCACGACGATCACACCATGATCGGCTGCCGCCTTGCGATACTCACCCTTGTCCATGACGTTGGCGTGCGTGCAGGTCAGCCCGGACAGGTACCACAGCACCGGGACTGGTCCCTTCTCGGCCTGGGGCGGCACGAACACCGCGAAGGTCATCGGGCATCCGGTGGTCTGCGCGTCGTGCTTGTAGACGCCCTGCGTGCCGCCGTGGGCGCGGGCCTTCGAGACGGTTTCCATCAGCTGTGATCTCCTGCTCGGGCGCCGAGAGCCCCGCTCGGGGGCCGGATCGCGGGCACCGGGGCTCCGGGAATGCGGGGGCGTGCGTGGGGCTCCCCGACCTCGCAGGCGGGGGAGCCCCGGATCTGTCTTCCTTAGTAGACGACCACGGAGCGGATCGACTTGCCCTCGTGCATGAGGTCGAAGCCGTGGTTGATCTCCTCCAGCGGCATGGTGTGGGTGATCAGATCGTCGATGTTGATCTTACCCTCCATGTACCAGTCGACGATCTTCGGCACGTCCGTGCGTCCGCGCGCGCCGCCGAACGCCGAACCCTTCCAGACGCGGCCGGTGACGAGCTGGAACGGACGGGTCGAGATCTCGCGGCCGGCTTCCGCCACGCCGATGACGATCGACTCGCCCCAGCCGCGATGGCAGCACTCGAGGGCCTGGCGCATCACGTGGACGTTGCCGGTGCAGTCGAAGGAGAAATCGGCGCCGCCGCCGGTGAGATCGACGATGGCCTGAACCACCTTGTCGGTGCCGACCTCGTTCGGATTGATGAAGTCGGTCATGCCGAATTTGCGGGCCATGGCCTGCTTCTCCGGGTTGATGTCGACGCCGATGATCTTGTCGGCACCGACCATCCGGGCGGCCTGGAGCACGTTGAGGCCGATACCGCCGAGACCGAACACCACCACGTTGGCGCCCGGCCAGACCTTGGCGGTGTAGATCACTGCGCCGATCCCGGTGGTCACGCCGCAGCCGATGTAGCAGATCTTGTCGAAGGGGGCGTCTTCGCGGATCTTGGCCAGCGCGATGGCGGGCAGGACCGTGAAGTTCGAGAAGGTCGAGCAGCCCATGTAGTGGAATACGGTGCTCGAACCGCCCGGGCTGCCGCCGGTCGAGACGCAGGAGAAGCGGCTCGTGCCGTCCGGCATCACGCCCTGGCCCTGGGTCGCCCGGATCGCGGTGCACAGGTTGGTGCGCTGGGACAGGCAGGACTTACAGTTGCGGCATTCCGGCGTGTAGAGCGGGATGACATGGTCTCCGGGCTTCAGCGTGGTGACGCCGGCGCCGACCTCGCGGACGATGCCCGCGCCCTCATGACCGAGGATCGCCGGGAACTTGCCCTCGGAATCGAGGCCCGACAGCGTGTAGGCGTCGGTGTGGCAGATCCCGGTGGCCATCAGCTCGACGAGAACCTCGCCGGCCTTGGGCCCCTCGATGTCGATGGTCTCGATCGTGAGAGGCTTCTTGGCCTCCCACGCGACAGCCGCGCGCGTCTTCATCACAAGTTCCTGTTGTCTGGACGATCACGGACGGCGCCGAACTGCCGACTCTTCGGTGCGCCTCGCTCATGGGCGGCGCACCGAACGGTCCGGAAATCTGGTGCGTGTGTGATGCTTCTGGCGCTCGGATGCAACGTCTGCGTCCGCATTTTGACCCTGGCGTCCCGGTTCCGGCAGATCCGGGTAATGAGTCCCATCTGCATCCTGCATGACGCGCGCCGACTGCGACGGTTGCACCAAGTCCGACGCCGACGGGACCAGACGGCTTGGCCGAAATCGACCCGTGGCTGTCCCCGACTCCGCTCGGCCATGCCCACGGTGCTGACGGGATCCGGACGCGCGCTGATCGGCGATCCTGCCCTGGGACGATATGGGCACGACCGTCGCCCGGAGTCGCACGCGTCACGCGCCGCGTGAATCTCCTGTCCGCGTCGGTGCATGAGCGGTGCCCGTCACGGTCCGCCAGCGTGGGCGGGCCCAGCTACATGCCTGAGCCGCTGTCCGCAGCGTGATCGAAAGCCACGTGAGCCGACCCCGATCTCTCATCCACGGAATGGGATTCGGGCTGGCGGGAGGCCTGAGCCGACCTCTTCACCGCGGTCGTCGCGCGACAATGCCACGCTATCGGCGTCCCGCGCGGGCGGATACCGAAGCCAAACGCATCGGTGAGTGGACACGCTCTGTCGCCGCCCGCAGATTCGTCCGCCCTCCCGAGCGCCCGACGCCCGACCTCTCCCTGATCGATCCTCGTATGATCCATACCGGCTACAGCCCGGCCCTTGTGGCGCTCTCCATCGTGATCGCGGTGTTCGCATCCTATGCGGCGCTCGACCTCGGAGCGCGCATCCGCCAGCCCGATTCCGGTCCGCGCTGGGCCTGGGCCGCAGCCGCCGCGTGCGCCATGGGCGGTGGCATCTGGGCCATGCATTTCGTCGGGATGCTTGCCTTCGAGATGGGCATGCCGGCGCGGTACGACCTCGGCACGACCGTCCTGTCGCTGTTGGTCGCTGTGGGCAGCACGGCCGCGGCCTTTGCCTGGGTGGCGCGGGAAGGCATCGCCACCGCGCCGCTGCTCGTCGCGGGCTCGGCGATGGGCCTCGGCGTGGCGGCCATGCACTATACCGGCATGGCCGCGATGCGGGTCCCGGGGAACCTGGCCTACGACCCGCGCATCGTTGCCGTGTCGGTCGCCATCGCCGTCACCGCATCGACCGCCGCCCTGTGGCTCACCTTCCGGCGCAACCGCCCCTGGCAGAGGCTCATGGCCGCCGGCGTCATGGGGCTGGCGGTCGCCGGCATGCACTACACCGGCATGGCCGCCGCGACCTTCACAGCCGAGGAGGCGGGTGCTCACCCGGCCCACGCGGCCGTCCTGTCCACCGGCCAGCAAGATCTCGCCCTGGCGGTGGCCGGTATCACCTTCGTCGTCCTGTTCCTGGCGATGATGGCGGGTTCGTTCGACCAGCGGCGCACCCAGCGGCGCCTACACGTCAGCGAAGCGCGCTTCCGCTCCGCGGTCCGGGCCGTCGATGGCGTGATGTGGACGACGAACGCTGCCGGCGACTTCATCGAGGAGCAGCCGGGCTGGGAGCAGATCACGGGCCATACCTTCGCTGAGTATCGCGGTCGCGGCTGGGCGAAAGCGATCCACCCGGAGGATTTCCCCGAGACGAACCGGATCTGGCAGGAGGCGTCCCGGACGGGCGGCGCCTACGCCGTGGAACACCGCGTCCGCGCATCGGATGGCAGCTGGCGGCACTACGCGGTGCGCGCCGTGCCCGTGCGGGATGCGGACGGGGCGATCCGCGAATGGGTCGGCGTCCACGCGGATGTCAGCGCCCGTCACGCCCACGAGGCCGCCTTGCGGGATGCCCGGGATGCGGCCGAGGCCGCCAACCGCGCCAAGAGCGCGTTCCTCGCCAACATGAGCCACGAGCTGCGCACGCCGCTCTCGGCGGTCATCGGCTACGCCGAGATGCTTCAGGAGGAGGCGGAGGATCTCGGGCAGGACACGTTCCAGGCCGATCTCGGAAAGATCCGCTCGAACGCCCAGCACCTTCTCGGGCTGATCAACGACGTCCTCGACCTCTCGAAGGTCGAGGCCGAGAAGATGGACGTCCTGGCCGAGGACGTCGCCGTCGAGGCCTTCGTGCGAGACGCCGCCGCGACCGTCGAGGGTCTCGTGGCCAAGAAGGGCAACCGCCTCGTCCTCGACCTTGCTCCGGACCTCGGCCATGCACAGACCGACGCGGTGAAACTGCGCCAGTGCCTGTTCAATCTGCTCGGCAACGCCGCCAAGTTCACCGAGGGCGGGACCGTGACGTTGCGGGTCCGGCGCGAGCCCGGACCCCATGGTGACCGGCTGACCTTCGCCGTATCGGATACCGGCATCGGCATGACGCCCGAGCAGCTCGCCGGGCTGTTCCAGAGGTTCGTGCAGGCCGACGAATCGACGACGCGCAAGTACGGCGGCACGGGACTGGGCTTGGCCCTGACCAAGGCCTTCGCCAATCTGATGGGCGGCGACGTCTCCGCGGACAGCGCCGAAGGTCGGGGCACGACCTTCACCCTCACACTGCCGGCGACCATGCCCGGGCCCGAGATCGCGGATGGGCATCCTCCGGCCCTTCACGGTGGCACGGCGGACGGCACGCGCGGTCTGGTTCTGGTCGTCGACGACGAGTCCAGCCAGCGCGAGCTGATGATCCGCTTCCTGGCCCGCCAGGGCTTTTCGGCCCAGGCTGCGGTCGACGGACGGTCGGGTCTCGAACTCGCACGCCAGTTGCAGCCCGTCGCGGTGCTGCTCGACGTGATGATGCCGGAGATGGACGGCTGGGCCGTGCTCGCCGCGCTGAAGCGCGACGAGGCCACCCGGGACATCCCGGTGATCATGGTCAGCTTCGTGGCCGATGCCGCACTCGGGGCCGCGCTCGGGGCGGCCGGTTCGCTTCCGAAGCCGGTGGACTGGAGCCGCCTGAAGGGGGTGCTCGACCGGATCGGCGCCGGCGCGGGCGACGTGCTGGTGGTGGATGACGACGCCGAGATGCGGCGCCGGCTCCGCACCGTGCTGGGGCGCCAGGGGTTCGCGGTTCGGGAGGCCGGCGACGGGGCCGAGGCCCTGGCCAGCGTGCGCGCGGCGCGCCCGGGGCTCGTGCTCCTCGACCTGACCATGCCGGTGATGGACGGCTTCGCATTCCTGCGCGCCCTGCGGGCAATGCCAGGCGGCGACGAAGTTCCGGTGGTCGTCCTGAGTGCCCGCGACGTCTCGGAGGAAGAGCGTCATGATCTGTCTGCCGCCGACCGGATCTTGCGCAAGGGTGACGCCAGCTTGCAGGACGTTGCCGCGGAAGTCGGCCGGCTCGGCCGACTGAACCCGTCCATCCCGGTGCGTGCGACGGACGGCTGATCGACAGGCCGCGCGTCCATCCCTCGACAACCGGCGTCGCCCGGGTGACGTTCGCACGCACCGTCTTGGGGCACCGCTGGCCGTCTTACCGGGAACCCGAACGCCGGCAGCCCTGTGCCGATACGCGGGAACGGCGGATCTCCACAGATCCCGGGGATCTCTGCCGGGCAAAATCGCCGCGCCTCTCTGCGATCGGCACGCGTTCCGCTGTCGTTTTCCTTGGTCGCGATCGAGACAACTTCATCCCCGCGCGTTGCCGAGCAGCTCCCGCAGGTTGTCAATCAAGTCGTCCGCTCGGAATGGTTTCTGCAGCAAGGGGAAGCCGTTCGCATCCTGACCTTCCCGAAGGTAGCCGGAGGCCAGCAGGATCTGCATGTGTGGCCATTGCTGCCGGATGATGTGTCCGAGCTCGATGCCGTTCATCGCGCCGGGCATGTTCACGTCGCTGAAAACGAGGCAGATATTCGCCTCCCTCCGCAGAACGTGCAGAGCCTCGCTGGCATCATGCGCACTGAGCACCTCGAACGCGAGGGCCTCGAGGGTCGAGACAACGGTCGAGCGGACATCGGCGTCGTCCTCGACGACAAGCACGGCCCTACCCGCACCATTCATCGGATTCGGCGGCTCGTTCGTCGCACCCGCAGCGCATTCTTCCGATCTGGGACTTCCTTCGGCGAGCACGGGCATCGTGACGAGGAAACGGGTGCCTTGATGCGGCGTGCTGTCGACAACGATGGTCCCGCCACTCTGCTGCACGAAGCCATAGACCATGCTCAGACCGAGGCCCGTGCCTTTGCCGACCTCCTTCGTCGTGAAGAAGGGTTCGAAGACGCGCGCCAGAACATCAGGTGACATCCCCGTGCCCGAGTCGGCGACCGTGATCTCTACGAAACGCACGTCCTCGACCCCCTCCGGCCCAGTGGGGTCCCGGCGCCTGATGCGGATGTCCAAGGTCCCTCCATCCGGCATCGCGTCCCGGGCATTCACCGCGAGGTTGATGAGAGCGGCCTCGAACTGAGCGTGATCGACACAGACTTCCGGCAATCCCGCCTCCAGATCCGCGGAGATCGTGATCCGCTCGCCGAGCGTACGCGCCAGAAGCTTGATCAGGCCAGGAATGAAGTTCGCGAAGTTCAGCGCTTTCGGCTGGAGAGGAGAGCGTCGCGAGAAGGCCAGCAGCCGGCTGGTGAGTTCGGCGCAGCGATGGGCCCCCTCGATGGCTCTCTCGATGCGGCGGTGCGCCTTCTCGTTGCCCAGCAACGCGCCTTTTACCAAGTCAAGATTGCCGATGACGATGCTCAACATGTTGTTGAAATCGTGCGCGATCCCGCCGGTTAGGCGGCCCACCGCCTCGAGCTTCGAAGCGTGCTGCAAGTTGAGTTCAAGTTCCTTGCGCTCCGTCACGTCGAACCACATCCCGAAGAGCTCGACCGCCGTGCCGCTCTCATCACGGTTCACCGAGATCTGGTCGAGGATGTGTCGTTCCAAGCCATCCGCGTTGCGCCAGCGATACTCCAGAGTCACCTCGCCGGTCTCGAGGACCGCGCGCAGCGCTGCCGACACGCGCTCACGGTCGTCTGCTTCGAGGCGGGAGCTCCAGAGGCCGGAAGTGGCGAAGGTCTCGCGCGAGAAGCCGGTGATGCGCGCGATGCTGTCGTTGGTGAAGTCGAGGCGCCGGTCGGCGACGCCGATCGGTGAGGTGTAGAGGGCGATGGGAAGGCCGCGCAGGACAGCGGCCTGATGCTCTTCCCGCCTGCGCAGCGCCTGCTCGGCTTCCAGTTTCTCACCGCGTACGCGAAGGTTCTCCAGGAGCAGACGCTTCTCGGCAGTCGCGTTGCGCTTGATCTCTTCGGTCTTGCGGTAAAGATCGACGAAGACATCGACCTTCGACTTCAGCACCAAAGGCTGGATCGGCTTGAACACATAGTCGACCGCGCCTGCGGAGTAACCGCGGAAGATGTGGATGTCGTCCTTGTTGTGGGCCGTGAGGAACAGGATCGGGACACGGGATGTGCGCGAGCGGCTGCGGATGAGGGCGGCCACCTCGTAGCCGTCCATGCGCGGCATCTGTACGTCGAGCAGAATGAGGGCGAAGTCCTCCCGGAGGGCCCGGCGTAGGGCTTCCTCCGGCGAGTTCGCTAGAATCAAGTCGGTCTTGGGCTCGGCTAGAATCTCGGAGGCGGCAAGCAGATTACGCTGGTCGTCATCGACGATCAGGATCTTGGCTCGGACCGGGGCCAGCTCGGTGGGTAAGCCGAGCTGTCCCGCGGTATCGTCCGGACCAGCCGGATGGGGATCCAGTCGGCGGCTCATCGGGGTTGCCGCTCGAAGTCTCTCGCTTCCGCACGTAGCGGCGTCACACTGTCGGCGACCTCGCCCCGTCGTGCCAACTGCACCCGCAGCACGGCCAGCAGCTCGTCCATGTCGATCGGCTTCGAGACGTAATCCGACGCGCCCGCCTCGAGGCACTTCTCGCGGTCGCCCTTCATGGCCTTCGCGGTCACGGCGATCAGCGGCAGGCTTCGGAAGGCGCCCTGGACCCGGATCGCGCGCATCGTCTCGTAGCCGTCCATTCCTGGCATCATGATGTCGATCAACATCGCGTCGATGTTCGGATGGGATTCGAGCAGCGCGATGCCGTCATGCCCGTTCTCCGCGAACAGAACCTCAAGCCCGTGCTGCTCCAGGGCGCTCGTGAGCGAGAAGATGTTACGCAGGTCGTCGTCGATCAGGATGACCCGGCAGCCCTGGAGAGACACGCCGTCACTGCGATCGCCGAGACCCTGCTCGTCGGCCGGGGCGCTGGCGATGGCCCGATGCAGGAACAGGGCGGTCTCGTCGAGGAGTCGCTCGGACGAGCGCGTGTCCTTGATGATGATCGTCGAGGCGGTCTGCCTCAGTTGCTGCTCCTCGGCGGGCGTGAGCGCCCGACCGGTATAGACGATGATCGGCAGTTCCTCTCCGTCCTGCGAGGCGCGGATCTGCTCGATCAGCTCGGAACCACCGATATCGGGCAAGCCGAGATCGATGATCGCACAATCGAACCGGCCGCCGGTCAGGGCTTCCAGTGCGGCCGACGCCGTGCCGACCCCGAAAATCTTGACGTCCTCCTCGCTCAGGAGCGCCGTGATGCTGGCGCGCTGGTTCTCGTCGTCCTCGACGAGCAGAAGGTTGCGGACGGGCCGCGTGATGAAATCCTTCGAGAGCTCCAGGGCCCGCAGCAGGCCCTCGCGCTCCACGGGCTTCTCCAGAAAGCCGAACGCGCCGGCGCGCAGGCCGCGCTTCTTCTCGTCGTTCACGGAGATGACGTGGATCGGGATGTGGCGGGTGCGGGAGTTGTTCTTCAGGAGGTCGAGCAGGGCCCAGCCGTCCATGTCGGGCAGGCCGATATCGAGGGTGATGGCGTGCGGCTTGAAGCGGTGGGCGAGGCTCAGCGCGCCGGCACCGTCCTGCGCGATCAAGCCTTTGAACCCGCGTTCGCGCGCAAGCTCCAGCAGCACCGAGGCGAACATCGCGTCGTCCTCGACGATGAGCACGATGTGATCCCCCGGGTGGATGGCATGGCGGTCGTCCGCGGCGGCCGAAAGGGCCATCGCGGCGTTCGGCTGGCGGCCGGTCAGCGCGGCATTTCCGGTCCCCGCGGCCGTCTCCCATGCGCGGCCCGTGACTGCCTGAACGGGCGGTTCGAAGGGCAGGAACAGGGTGAAGGTGCTGCCCGAACCGATGCGGCTCTCGACCACGATCTCGCCGCCCAGCAGGCGGGCGATCTCGCGGCTGATGGCGAGGCCGAGGCCGGTGCCGCCATACTTGCGGCTCGTGGTCCCGTCGGCCTGCTGAAACGCCTCGAAGATGATCCGCTGCTTATCCTCGGCGATGCCGATACCGGTATCGGTTACGGAAAGGGCCATCCACTGGCTCCCGGCGCGCAGCGGCGACCCCTCGGCCGAGCCGATCTTGAGCGAAACGCTGCCCGTCTCGGTGAATTTGAAGGCGTTGGAGAGAAGGTTGCGGAGAACCTGCTGCAGGCGCTTGGAATCCGTGCGTACCGACCGCGGCAGGCCGGGCTCGACATCGATCACGAAGGCGAGCTGGCGGTCCTCGGCCAGCTGGCGGAAGGTCCTTTCGAGGTTCTCGACGAGGTCTTGCAGCGCGACATCGCCGACTTCGAGCGACACCGTCCCGGACTCGATCTTGGAGAGATCGAGGATGTCGTTGATGAGCGACAGGAGGTCGGTCCCGGCTGCGTTGATCGTCTTGGCGAACTCCCGCTGCTTGTCCGTGAGGTTCCCGTCGCGGTTCTCGGAGAGAAGCTTCGAGAGGATCAACAGGCTGTTGAGCGGCGTGCGCAGCTCGTGGCTCATGTTGGCCAGGAACTGCGACTTGTAGCGCGAGGTCAGGCTCAGCTGCTCGGCCTTCTCCTCCAGCGCCGTCTTGGCGACGGAGACTTCGCGGTTCTTGCCCTCGACCTCGCGCTTCTGGATTTCGAGCAGCCGCGCCTTCTCCTCCAGCTCCTCGTTGGTCTGCTGCAGGCGCTCGCGCTGGCTCTTCAGCAGATCCTCGGATTGCTGCAGGGAGGCCGCCTGAAGTTCCAGGCGGTCGTTCGTCTTCTTCAGCTCCTCTTGCCGGCTCTGCAATTCGCCGGTCAGGAGCTGCGACTGCTTGAGGAGACCCTCGGTCCGCATGTTGGCGGCAATCGTGTTGAGCACGATCCCGATGGATTCGGTCAGTTGGTCAAGGAAGGACTGATGGGTCTCACTGAAACGGTTGAACGACGCCAGCTCGATGACTGCCCGAACTTCCTGCTCGAACAGGACTGGCAGGACGATGATGTTGAGGGGTGGTGCCTCGCCGAGAGCCGAGCCGATGGTGATGTAGTCGCCGGGCACGTTGGTGAGGGTGATGCGCTTTTTCTCGAAGGCGCATTGGCCCACGAGACCCTGACGGAGGCGATACCGGTTCGACAGGTTCTTGCGCTCCGTGAAGGCATAGCTCGCCATCAGATCCAGAACCGGCTCTCCGCCATCGTCCTCCACCATGAAGAACACGCCGCGCTGGGCATTCACGAGCGACGCGATCTCGGACAGGATCAGATTTGAGACGGTGGCGAGGTCGCGCTCGCCCTGCAGCATGCGCGTGAACTTGGCGAGGTTCGTCTTCAGCCAGTCCTGCTCGGCGTTCTTGAGGGTCGTGTCCCGCAGATTGCGGATCATCTCGTTGATGTTGTCCTTCAACGAGGCGACTTCGCCGGAAGCCTCGACCGAGATCGAGCGTGCGAGGTCGCCCTTCGTCACCGCCGTCGCCACTTCGGCAATGGCGCGCACCTGGGTCGTCAGGTTCGCCGCGAGCTGGTTCACGTTGTCGGTGAGATCGCGCCACAGCCCGGCGGCACCCGGCACCCTGGCCTGACCGCCGAGCTTGCCCTCGACGCCCACCTCGCGGGCGACGTTGGTGACCTGGTCGGCAAAGGTGGCGAGCGTCTCGATCATCTCGTTGACGGTGTCGGCCAGGGCGGCGATCTCGCCCTTGGCATCGACCGAGAGTTTCCGCTTGAGGTCGCCCTGGGCCACCGCCGTGACGACATCCGCGATGCCGCGGACCTGACCGGTCAGGTTGGCGGCCATCATGTTGACGTTGTCGGTGAGGTCCTTCCAGGTTCCGCCGACGCCGCGCACCTGAGCCTGGCCGCCGAGCTTGCCCTCCGAGCCGACCTCCCGGGCAACGCGGGTCACCTCCGAGGCGAAGGAGTTGAGCTGATCCACCATCGTGTTGATGGTCGATTTCAGCTCCAGGATCTCACCCTTCACGTCGACGGTGATCTTCTTGGACAGATCGCCGTTGGCCACCGCAGTCGTGACATCGGCGATGTTGCGCACCTGACCGGTGAGGTTCGCGGCCATCATGTTGACGTTGTCGGTGAGATCCTTCCAGGTTCCGCCGACGCCGCGCACTTGGGCCTGTCCGCCGAGCTTGCCCTCGATGCCAACCTCGCGGGCGACGCGGACGACCTCCGAGGCGAAGGAGTTGAGCTGATCCACCATCGTGTTGATGGTCGACTTCAATTCCAGGATTTCGCCTTCGACGGCCACGGTGATCTTCTTGGAGAGATCGCCGTTGGCCACCGCAGTCGTGACCTCGGCGATGTTGCGCACTTGGCCCGTCAGGTTGGCCGCCATCATGTTCACGTTGTCGGTCAGGCCTTTCCACACGCCGCCGACGCCCTTGACCTGCGCCTGCCCGCCAAGCTTGCCTTCCGTGCCGACTTCGCGGGCGACGCGGGTCACCTCCGAGGCGAAGGAGTTGAGCTGATCCACCATCGTGTTGATGGTCGATTTCAGCTCCAGGATCTCGCCCTTCACGTCGACGGTGATCTTCTTGGACAGGTCGCCATTGGCCACCGCGGTGGTCACGTCGGCGATGTTGCGCACCTGACCGGTCAGGTTGGCGGCCATCAGGTTGACGTTGTCGGTGAGATCAGCCCAGGTTCCTGCCACGCCTTCGACGCGGGCCTGCCCGCCGAGCTTCCCCTCCGAGCCGACTTCCTTGGCGACACGGGTCACCTCCGAGGCGAAGGAATTGAGCTGATCCACCATCGTGTTGATGGTGTTCTTCAATTCCAGAATTTCGCCGCGCACGTCCACGGTGATCTTCTTCGACAGGTCGCCGTTGGCCACCGCGGTGGTCACGTCGGCGATGTTGCGCACCTGGCCGGTGAGGTTGGCGGCCATCAGGTTCACGTTGTCGGTGAGATCGGCCCAGGTGCCGGCGACCCCAGGAACGTGGGCCTGCCCGCCGAGCTTCCCCTCCGATCCGACCTCGCGCGCGACGCGGGTCACCTCTGAGGCGAAGGAATTAAGCTGATCCACCATCGTGTTGATGGTGTTCTTCAGCTCTAGGATCTCACCGCGCACGTCCACGGTGATCTTCTTGGACAGGTCGCCATTGGCCACCGCAGTCGTGACGTCGGCGATGTTGCGCACCTGGCCGGTGAGGTTGGCCGCCATCATGTTCACGTTGTCGGTGAGGTCCTTCCAGGTCCCACCGACGCCTTCCACCTGGGCCTGACCGCCGAGCTTGCCCTCCGTGCCGACCTCGCGGGCGACACGCGTCACCTCGGAGGCGAAGGAGTTGAGCTGGTCCACCATCGTGTTGATGGTCAGCTTCAGCGCCAGGATCTCGCCTTTGACGTCGACGGTGATCTTCTTGGAGAGGTCGCCGCGCGCGACCGCGGTCGTGACCTCGGCGATGTTACGCACTTGGCCCGTCAGATTCTCGGCCATCATGTTGACGTTGTCGGTCAAATCCTTCCAGACGCCACCGACGCCCTTGACCTGGGCTTGGCCTCCAAGCTTGCCTTCCGAGCCCACCTCCTTGGCAACGCGCGTGACCTCCGAGGCGAAGGAATTGAGCTGATCGACCATTGTGTTGATGGTCGATTTCAGGTCCAGGATCTCACCCTTCACATCGACAGTGATCTTCTTGGACAGATCGCCATTGGCCACGGCAGTGGTGACCTCCGCGATATTGCGGACTTGGCCTGTCAGATTGGCCGCCATCAGGTTCACGTTGTCGGTGAGATCCTTCCAGGTTCCGCCGACGCCCTTGACCTTGGCCTGTCCGCCGAGCTTGCCCTCCGAGCCAACCTCCCGGGCCACGCGCGTCACCTCCGAAGCGAAGGAGTTCAGCTGGTCGACCATCGTGTTGACCACTTTGCCGATGCGGAGGAACTCGCCCCTCAACGGGCGGCCCTCGATCTCGATCTGCATGGTCTGACCGAGGTCGCCTTTCGCGACCGCCCCGATGACGCGGGCCACTTCGGTGGTCGGTTGAACGAGATCTCCGATCATCGTGTTGACCGAGTCGACACAGTCGTTCCATCCGCCGGTCGCGGCCGGAAGCTTGCCACGCTCGCCGATGCGCCCGTCCTTGCCCACGGCACGCGCAACCCGGTCGAGTTCCCGGGCGAGACCCTGATTGAGTTCGAGAATGTCGTTGAACGCGTCCGCGATCTCGCCATCGATGCCCGTGAGATCCAGCGGCAGCCGGATCGAGAAGTCACCTTTCCGAAAGGCGCGGAGGCTCTTCAGGAGGAGCTTCGGCTCCAACTGCGACGTAGTCGGCGTCATGCGGAAACAACCTCAGGGTAGATGCGCATGGCTAAGCGTGGCAGCCATCCGAATCGTCAGCGACTACGAGTGACCACCATCGAAGTGGCACGGCAATTGAGCTCAGCCCAGAGGGTTGCTCAATCGTTTGGAGCGCGGGATGAAGCTGAATCGCGAGCCTCGTCCTATGTAAAACTAGTTTCGGAGCAGATCTGACAGAAACGAATACGCTCACACTGGCATAGCCGTGTCAGGCCGGTTCGGTGCCTCCGGACAGGTCAGCATGGATGCCTGCGCAAGTTGAGGTGCTCCTCGCTGGCAGGATTCGCAACGCGCCAGGCCCGGGCGCGGCGCGCCCGGCTTTTCACAGGACCGGTTTGACAGCCCATCACTTCGGCGGCCGCCTCATAGGTTAAGTCTCGCGCGCTCACGAGCAGCAGACCCCCGCGCCAGATCTCAGGCAGCTGACCGATGGGCGACCGGACGGTCGGCAGATCGGAGCGGTGCTCTTGGGCCGCGGGCGCGGCGCGCTGAGTCGTAACGGAGCCGTCCACATTTCCGATCACGCGCCTGCGCTCGCGGCACTCCGCATGAAACAGATTGTGGCTGATGGTGCAGAGCCGCGCCTCCAAGTTCGAGCTTGGCGTGACGTCATCCTGGCGCGTCCAGGCCCGCTGCACCGTCTCCGGCACCCCGTCGTCGGCGCACGCGTCGTCGGCCATGAGCGAAAAGGCGTTTACGCGCCGTCCAACGGGTTTTGCTCAGGAAGACGCGTCTCCAAACGCTTACTTTTGATAGGCCCAGCTCCTCACCGGCATAGCGGTGCTGGCCAGCGGCTTTGACGTCACCCGGACCCTGCCATCTGTTCAGCATTGGATGCCACCGTGAAGCCCTCGCGGTCGAACACGTTGTAGAGGACACAGGAAGGATCGAGCCCGAGCCCCGCTATGTGGGTGACAGCGGCTTCCTTGGCTTCGGCCAGCGTGCTGAAGGGATCGGGCAACTGGTACAGCCTTGCTGGCCGTTCCTCGCCGTCGACCTGCGCCGCGAGCGTTGTGATCTCGACTGTGTAGGGCATGATGCTGGCCCACCGGCGCTCAGTGGAACACGCCGAAGAACCACAACAGCAGGATAATAGGCAGCGGGATCCCCAGCAGCCACAGCATTCCACCGCGCAGCATTCGCGCCTCCTTCATGTCAGAAATCGTACCGGAATACCGGTTCGCCTGTGAATAGAACGCGGCAACATGGGAAAGCGATGCAAAATATCTGCGTCGGTGTTCACGGAGCGGAGGCATAATTACTTCAAGTAGCGCCCGCATCGCGTTCCGCCTGTAAGGACGACGTCGGCGAAATATCAGTGGCCCTGGGGCCGGCAAGCGGATTGGGGATCGGCGCGGCCGAGTTTTTCAGCTGGAATACGGTGAGGACGCCGCAGAATCGCGCCGGGATCAGAAGCAACCCGACCGATTTGGCTGCCTATGGAGTGTGTCCGTTGACCAAATCGCAATGACTTGGCGAGCCTGAGCGCCGTCCGCAAATTAGCCAGTAGCCGGTTCGACAGATACCATCTTAAGCAAATCAAGTTTGGTATTGGAATTCGACAGGTTCGAGACAGCCCAAGGTCGAGAGCCGCCTTGTCGGGCTATAGAAGCGCTCGATGTCATCGAACACATCCGCGGGCGCCTCGTGCCGCGTCCAGTCGGTCCTCGGGGCCGTGCGCGCGATCGTCAGCGACGAGAAACGGCCTTCCTTGGTCGCGCGGTCCCACGCATCGCCCGACCGGCTCATGAAGCAGTCCATACCGCGCTCGGCCATCAGGTCCGCGAAGGATTCACTCGCGCATTGCGGTCCCTGATCCGAACAGGCACCAATATATCTGGTTTCTCCTTGCGCCAGAATAACATTCTGCACGCCGTCCAGCCTCCGACCAAGAGCCCATGGTCAATGCAGCGGACCTATCGCTTCGATGGCGCCGAGCAGGTCCTCGACGAAGGCCTTTTCGACCAGCGGCAAGCCAGCCTGCCGCACCTTCTCGCGGATCGCGGCGCTCGGATGGCCTGTGATGATGATCACCGGAGCGGTCCCGCCCGAAGACCGCACGCGTTCGTAGGCATCCAGCCCCGTCATGTCCGGCAGCACGTAGTCGATCACGATGCAGCACGGTTTCGCCTGCGAAAATGCGGCGATCAGCTTGCTGCCCGACTCGAACGTGGCGACCGTGTAACCTTCGCCCTCCAGCATGAACCGTGCTGAACTCAAAATGGCGGCATCGTCGTCCACGATGAAGATCGGCATGACGCTATCCTGGAAGACAGGGTCCGTTCGCCTAACAACTCGACTGGCACCATAGAGCGGGAAATGACGCTGCCACTTCCGCGGTTCCGTCGAATTGCGGAGGATCAAACCCACCGGAGACCGCTCAGCATCCACCAACGCACCAGCTCCTGTCGGTGGGCCGCCTGGGTTTTGGTGATGCGCTTCGCCCGATCAATCCCGACCAGGCGCGGGCTGAAGTCGAGCACGCGACCGATTTCCTGGCTGGTGTCCCCGCCGACCAAGTGGTCCAGAACGTGTCGCTCGCACTCGGCGATCCGGCGGATGTGCACTCGCCGCGTGTTCGACCCCGTCTCGGTCACGCAGCCGCGTTACAGGGTGGCGCGCAAAGGTCGTATAAAGGCTCTCTCGTCGAACGGTTTCTCGCTGAAGTCGCAGGCCCCGAGCTTCATCGCCTCGACCGCGCGCGACGGATCTTCGTGCCCCGTCACCATGACGACAGGCCGCATAGGATCGGTCGCGATCCGGCTCCGGCAGCACCAGACTGATCTTCCGACCCACGATCTCGGCCGACCGGTAGCCGAAGATGCGCTCGGCAGCAGGGTTGAACGAAGGGATGATGCCGCGTTCGTCGATGACGATCATGCCTTCAGTCATCGTGTCGGGGATGGCGTACAGGCGCGCCTCGCGCGTCCGCACTTGCGCCTCGACCCTCTTCTGCTCCTCTTCGGCGCGCTTGTACGCGTCGATGTCGAAGACCACGCCGCGGTGCCGGACCGGCTGGCCCTCCTCGTCTACCTGCACGCGCCGGCGCGAGCGCAACCGGCGGATCTACCCGCCGGGATGAACGATCCTGTAATCCACGCCGTAGATCCCGCCGGAGCAGCGAACAGGCGCGATGGTGTCGGCCCGAGCAAGTCGGTTGTTAGAATGCAGCAGAGCTTTGAACGCGGCGAGATCGATCGAATGCGCGCGCCGAACCCCGAACATGACAGGCCCGGAGTCTGATGCCTACACTCCCGGCGCAAAGTGTAGCTCCCTCGCGCTCTTCATTGTGCAACGCCTCTAACAAACCGGATGGTTCTCGGTGTCGCGTCAACGTCCCTCTCCCCCCAGGACCAGGCGTAGCGAGCGGGCGAGCTCGTCGCGGCGGTAGGGCTTGTTCAGGACCGGCATCTCGCCTCGACCGATGACCTGACCCTCGTCGAGGTTTGCGACATAGCCTGATGTGAGCAGGACCTTGACACTTGGCCGAAGCTTCTGTGCCTCGACCGCCAGCTGTGATCCGTTCATCCCGCCCGGCATCACGACGTCGGAAAACAGAATGTCGATCCGCTCCACGCCGCGAAGGTGCTCAAGAGCCTCGACGGCGTTTCGAGCGATGATGACCCGGTAGCGCAGCTCCTCCAGGCTCTCGACAGCCATCCCGAGCACCTGCTCGTCGTCCTCGACCAACAGAACCGTCTCGCCCTCGCCGGCGCGGCGCAGCGGGATCGAGCTCGCCGAAGCGGCGCCCGTCTCATCGCCGGCCGGGTCGGTCGAACGCGGAAAATACAGGTTGACCGTCGTGCCCGAGCCGATCTCGGACTCGATCTGGGCAAAGCCCTTGGCGCTGCGCGTGAAGCCGTAGACCTGGGACAGGCCGAGCCCCGTTCCCTTGCCGACCTCCTTGGTGGTGAAGAACGGCTCGAATACACGCTGGAGCGCGTCGGGTGGAATGCCGCTGCCGGTGTCGCTGACCGATACGACCACGTAGGGCCCCGGGGGCACCCCCTGGTCGGCGACGGCCGCGGTGCCAAGGTGGACGTTGCGGCTCACGACCGCGATGCGGGCGTGGCCGTCGCGGCCCTCAATGGCGTCGCGGGCGTTCACGATCAGGTTCAGCACCGCCGCCTCGAATTGTGCCGGATCGATGCGGATCGGATCGAGCGCCGGGTCGAGGTTGAACACCAGCTCGACGGCACCCGTGGCCGCCCGCTCGGCCAGCGGTCTAAAGTCGAGCAGCAGGCGGTTCGGGTTGAGCGTCTGTGGCCGCAGCATCTGCCGGCGGGAGAAGGCCAGGAGCTGCTGCGTGAGCTGCTCGCCGCGCCGGGCTGCGCTCATCGCCGCCTCGGCCAGCCGCTTCACGCGGTCGGTCTGCTCGGGCCGGCGAAGCATCATGTCGAGGCCGCCGACGATGACGGTGAGGAGGTTGTTGAAGTCGTGGGCCACGCCGCCGGTCAGCTGACCGATGGCTTCCATCTTCTGGGCCTGGCGCAGCGCGTCCTCGGTGATGCGCTGGTCGGTTCGATCCACCAGGATCCCGGCGATGCGGGTCGGTACGCCGGACGCGTCGTATTTGACCTGCCCTTTCGCCGCGACCCAGCGCCCGGCGCCGTCCTGGCGCGTGATGCGGCATTCCAGGTCGATCCGGCCGGTCTCCGGGATGGCCGAGAACGCCTGCTCGACCGCGGGACGGTCCTCCTCGACGACATGGGCGAGAAACGTGCCTCGGGTCCACGATGGACACGGGTCGGAATACCCGAAGATGGCATCGAAGCGCGGGGAATGACGGGAGGTTCCGTTCGCGAGATCGAGGTCCCACGAGCCCATGCCGGCTGCTTCGAGGGCGAAGGCCAGGGTCTCCCGGGCGGCCTCGACCTCGCGGGTCCGCTCGGCAACCCGCCGTTCGAGACCCTCGTTGAGGAGTCGCAGGTGCTCCTGCGTGCGCTCACGACCGGCCAGGAGGCTGCGCACCTGATACTGGCGCCCGCGCGCCCGCAGCGCCGACTCGGCGGCACTGATCAGGGTCTCGGCATTGATCGGGCGTTCCAGCAGGACGACGTTTCCGAGCCGCGCGAGGATGCCGGCGGCGGATTCCGACCGGCGGCCTGTCTGCCGCGTCGCCAGGACGATGAACGGGAAGTCGGACCAAGCGGGCTGCGCGTCGAGCCAGGCGAATAAGGCTCCCGTATCCGCCCCGGCGAGCACCTCCTCGGTGACCAAAGCGGCTCCGGCCCCCGCCTTCAGGCCCGTCACGCAATCCGACACGTCGGCACAGACCTCGGTCGGCATGCCGACGCGGTCGAGCACCTGCGCGATCACCGCCGCGTCACGCCCGCGCGGCGCCAGGACGAGGACGCGCCCTTCGTGATCCGGCGGCTGAGGCATCACGCTTGGCTTCCGAGGGGAGCGTCGTCCGGCAACAGCGCGACTCTCCCTCGGTAAGAGGGCAGCCCCGTGAGCACACCTTGGAAGTCGTCCAGGGCCGAGCCGACCCGCAGCCCCTGACTCGTGAGCTTCAACTCACGGATCGTGCGCTCATGCGCATTCACCCGGCTCTTCACCACAGAAACGGCGGTGCGGACCTCTCCCTTCGCCTCGAAGAACCGGAACAGCAGGATGCCGTCACTGAGATAGCTGAGGTCGACGTCGGTCTGGACATCACCGATGATGCCGTGCTGTCCAAGAACCAGCAGCGTCGTGACGCCCTGCTGATTCAGGTAGTTCAGAAGCTCGTGCATCTGCAGGATGAGGAATTCCTCGCCCGGCATCGCGTGCAGGTAGGCGTTCAGACTGTCGATGACGACGAACCTGGAGCGGCGCTTCTCCACCGCATGCCGAACATGGGTGGCGAACTCACCCGGAGCGAGTTCCGCCGGGTCAATTTGGGTGATCGTCAGCCGGCCCGCCTCTATGTGCGGGGACAGGTTCATGTTGAGCATCGCGGAACGGGCGAGCAGGGTGGCGAGCCCCTCGTCGAACAGGAAGTAGGTCGCCGCCTCACCCCGCTCCAAGGCGGCCAGCATGCACCCGAGCGCCGTCGTGGTCTTCCCGACTCCCGATGGGCCGATCAGCAGAGTATTGGTGCCGGGCACCAAGCCGCCGCCGAGCAGCAGATCGAGCTCGGCGGACCCGGTCGAGGCGGCGGTCGGATCGAACGTCGCGTGGTGCTCGGCGGCGACGAGGCGGGGAAAGACCGTCAGACCGCCGGTGTCGAGGGCGAAGTCATGATAGCCGCCGCGGAACTTGATGCCGCGCATCTTGACGATGCGCAGCCGACGGCGCTCCGAGCCGAACTCGCGCGGTGCCTGCTCCAGCGAGATCACCCCGTGGGCGATGCTGTGAAGTTGCTGGTCACCCGGCTCCGACGTGCGGTCGTCGAGCATGAGAACGGTGCAGCTGCGACGGGCGAAATATTGCTTGAGGGCCAGGATCTGACGACGATAGCGCAGCGGATTCTGGGCCAGCAGGCGCAGCTCGGACAGGCTGTCGAAGACGACCCGCGCCGGCTTCAAATCGTCGACGCGAGCAATGACGTCCCTGACGGTCTCGCCCAGCTCGATCTCCGACGGGTGCAGGATTGACTGCTCGCTGTCGGGATCGAGGCCAAACTCGTTGACGAGTTCGTAGATCTCAATGCCGTCAAGCGACCAGCCGTGCGAGGCGGCTGCAGCACACAGCTCATCTTTGTTCTCGGATAGTGTGACGTAGAGGCCGCGCTCACCACGCGCGGCGCCGTCGAGCAGGAACTGGAGTGAGAGTGTAGTCTTGCCGGTACCCGGTGTGCCCTCGAGCAAGTATAGTCGATCATGCGTGAGGCCACCGCACAGGACCTCGTCGAGGCCGGGAACGCCGGTGGATATGCGCCCGTGAACGCCGCCCGGTGTGGCGGAGCCGGAACTGTCTTCTGCCATGATACTGATGCGTCGCGCCTATCCAGATTATTGCTTCAACGTTTTCCGGCGAAGAACGCTCCTGGTCGCGCAACGGCTCCCGGCGCGCCGCCTCTGCGCACCCTGTCGGGGGTCGTTCAAGCGGCTCGGGACCGCTCGGCGGACTCGACGAGACAGCGCTCGATAACCGCGCGGAGATGGGTTCGGTCGAAGGGCTTTCCGACGTGATCGTTTGCGCCCGCCGTAAGGAGCGCGCGAACCTGCTCCGGCAGGACATGCGCCGTCATCGCGATGATTGGCACGGCGTGCACCACACCCTCGAGCCCCCGTATGAGCCGCATCGCCGTGATGCCGTCCATGACCGGCATCTCCACATCCATCAGCACGAGATCGTAAGCCTGCTCCTGCACCCGTTTCACGGCTTCCGAGCCGTCGCAGGCGATGGACACGCGATAGCCCATGGCCTCCAGAACCATCTGGGCAATCTCGCGGTTGATCGCGCCGTCCTCGACGAGGAGCAGATGCGCCTGCCGCGACGCGTCGTCTTCGATCGGTCTGGGCAGAGCCGCGGCAACTGGTCGTTCGGGCGACCGCTCGCCAGTCGGCACACGCGGAAGCACGAGGCTGAACCAGAAGGTTGAGCCGACACCGTCGCGGCTCTCAAGGCCGATGGCGCCGCCCATCGCTTCGATCAGCCCTTTCGATATGGCCAGCCCTAATCCTGTACCGCCGAACCGTCGCGTGGTGCTGCTGTCGGCCTGCACGAAGCGGGTGAAGAGCCGCGCCTGCGCCTCGGCGGGAATGCCGATTCCCGTATCGCAGACGGCGACGCGCAGAGCGATGCCATCCGGCGTTGCCGCTTGTTCCAAAGAGACGGTCACAGAGCCCTGCGGCGTGAACTTGACCGCGTTGTTGACGAGATTGAGCAGCACCTGTCTCAACCGGGTCTTGTCGCCGATGAGGAAATGCTCGTCGCCTGCGCCGACGTCCAACCGCAGGTCGAGACCCTGGCGCTCGGCGGTGCCGGCGACGAGGGCGACGGTCTCCTCCACCAGCCCTCGCGGCGAGAACGGGGCAGCTTCGAGCACGACGCCATGGGCTTCGATGCGTGCGTAGTCGAGGATGTCGTTGACGACCGTCGTCAGGACTTCGCAACCGACGCGCATCTGATCGATGCAGCGCATCTGGTGCGGGGTGAGGTTGATTTCATCACGGAGTAGGTCACCGAAGCCCACGATAGCGTTCAGGGGCGTGCGGACCTCATGGCTCATCGTCGCCAGGAAGTCGCCCTTGGCACGCTCGCCGGCTTCGGCGCGCGCTTGCGCCCTCTCGGCGCGATGGCACGCTTCGGCCAGTTCCACAGTCCGCTCTGCGACCCGGCCTTCCAGATCGGTGTTGGCCTGCGCCAGGGCTCGATCACGCTCGCCGAGCCGGGCCAGCAATTTTGTCAGGGCATCCGTCAGTTCGGCGATCTCCCGGTAGCCGTGCGGCTTGGGTAGCTGCGCGTTCGTCGAGGAATGGCCGATGCCGCCAGCGGCGCCCGCCAAGGCGCGAAGCGGCTCGGCCAAGCGCTCGGCCGCCCACCAGCCGAGCAGCGCGAATAGAAGCGTGAAAGCCGCGCCGCCGAGTACCAGTTGATTGACGATGGGATCGGAGATCGCCTTCGCGACCTCGACCGGCTGGCGGACCAGGACCGTCCAGGGCAGCGTCGGCCGGTCAGCCACGGGTCGGGCGCGGCTCGCGCCGGTGAAGTAATCGCCCCCATCGGGCCATGTCCCGCGGGCGCTCGCGAGCTCGGCACCCGCCGTCAGTGCCGGAAGCGCGGGCAGATCGGCATCGATCCGTCGACCGGCCTGATCGCCGGGACCGAGGATCACGGTTCCGTCCCCAGCGAGGATCAGCACCTCGACGCTCGGCTCACGCTTCAGGGCGGTGGCGATGGCCGCTCGGCTCATCTCACGCATCCAACTGACACTGAGATGGCCGCCGACGACGCCGACGACGGCGCCGGAAGGGTCGCGGAAGGGCATCGCCACGTCGACGAACCGCCGCGGCTCGCCGTAGGGCAGCGACGGCAAGCGTTTGGCCAGCAGCTTCGCTTCGTGGATGTCGATGACGGCCAAGGCCTCGATGCCGCGCTGGAACCACGGGCGCGCCGCAACGCTCTCGCCCTCCAGCATGCCGTCGGTGCTGGCGAGGACGATACCGGTCCGGTCCGCGAAACCGATCCAGGCATAGGCGGGAAAGCTCTCGCGCAAGGCGTCGACCCAAGCACGCCGCGCTTCCGGCGTGGTGGCGTTCGTCCGAGCGACCGAGGACAGCACGGCCATGTCGCCGAGCCGCTCGCTGATGTTGGCGTCGATGATCTGGCGCAGATGCTCCGCCAGGTCAGCCGTGTGGGCCTCCGCGCGGATCTGCACCCGCGCCGCGATGAATTGGGAGACGACGATCGTGGCGGCGAAGGTGAGGAGCAGCGCCCCGGCCGCGAAAGTGAGGGCGAGGAGCGTGCGCAACCGCATGATGACGTCCGACACTGAGACGTCCCATCATGGCCCCGAGCGGTTAATTTCGAAGCCCGCTCGGTCCTGACGATTCGGCGAGCGGATCGACGTTCGGCCTTCTCGGTCCAGCGCGACAACTCAGGGATCCAGAGCCGTCTCGCACACGTAAAGCGCTCTATTCGGTCGGCCCATGATTGTCGCAAGAGGCCATATATTCATGTTTTGTTCTGCTTAATGTTCCAGGCCGCCGAAAGGCGGCCTGGAAGGAGATCGAGCGATTCGGATTTTGAGTGCTGCCGTCGTCGTTAAACAAAGGCAAACGCTGCCGTCACCCAAATCTCCACTGTGACGTGCAGCAAAGTCCTGCCAATTTATGTTTCGCAAGTGCTTTTCAAGCCCAACTTTCTTCAGCCCATTTGTGCTCGAGCGCGCGGGTAAAACCAGGCATAATGATGCCGAGATCTCGCGCTGCCGCAAAAATACGTCATCGATCAGACAGTTGGCTGTTTAACCAGGAAAGGGCCGGTTTATCGGGCTGTAGGCGGCTCGCTCGTCCTGGTTCAGAGGTCGGCTCGATCGCGACCCGGACCGGCTCATCTTCATGCTAGGAGCGTGTCCGAGTAACTGTCTCGACGGCGGCACCCAGAGGTGATTCACTCGGCTCATGGCCAGGGTGTTTCGCTCCTGGGACGTCGATCAGGGTTGGCTTCTGCCGCCCTCGCTGCACGAGTTCGTGCCGCCCGGGCACATGTCGCACTTCGTGCGGGACACAGTGCGGGAGGCGCTCGACCTCTCGGCCATTCTCGACACCTACACGGAGGAGCGCGGCTACCCACCCTACCATCCCGGCATGATGGTGGCCCTGCTGCTCTACGGCTACAGCCGCGGTCTGTACTCGTCGCGCCAGCTCGCCCGGGCCTGCGAGGAGCGGGTCGACGTCATGGCCGTCACCGGCCTGAACCGGCCCGACTTCCGCACCATCGCCGAGTTCCGCAAGCGCCACCTCGTGGCCTTGTCGGACCTGTTCGTGCAGGCGCTGCGCCTGTGTCGAGCTGCCGGTCTGGTCGCGTTCGCCCACGTGGCGGTGGACGGCACCAAGCGATCAGCCAACGCCTCCCGCCACAAGGCGATGAGCTACGGACGGATGAAGACGGCCGAGCCGGCCCTGGCCGCCGAGGTGGATGCTTGGCTGGAGCGCGCGAGGCTGACACGGCCGAGGATCAGGCTCATGGCGTGGACCTGCGCGGCGACGAGACGCCGGACTGGATGGCCGACAAGCAGCGGCGGCTGGAAGCGATCCGCGCCGCTAAGGCCGCGCTGGAAGCGGAGGCGGCTGACCCGCCCGATCCGGAGGACGAGAGCGGGCCGGGTGCCTCGTCGGGGATGCGCTGACAGGGCCGGCCACTGCGCGGGGAGGATGGCGGTCCGCCCGACCGGGCGCAGCGCAACTTCACTGACCCGGACAGCCGGATCCAGCCCACGCGTGATGGCTTCGTGCAGGGCTACAACGGCCAGATCGCGGTCGATTCCGCGCATCAGGTGATCGTCGCGCACCGGCTCGTGACCAACCCGGCCGATCACCGCGCGCTCGTGCCGCTTGTGGACGGGGTCCGGGCTCATCTCGGGCGCAAACCGCGGGAGGTCTCGGGCGATGCCGGCTTTGCCAACGAGGCGAACCTCGTCGCGCTAAGAGAGCGGGGCATCACGGGCTACCTCGCTCCGGGCCGGGCGCGTCATGGCGAGGCGGACGCAGCCGGCCGCCGGAGGCTGACCAAGATGCCGTTGATGAGCGCGATGGCCGCCCACCTGAAGCGGGCCGGGCGCCGCAGCCGCTATCGCCTCAGGAAGCAGGTGGTCGAGCCGGTGTTCGGGCAGATCAAGCAGGCCCGAGGCTTCCGACAGTTCCTGATGAGAGGGCTCGATCAGGTCCGGGGCGAATGGGCGCTGATCTGCACCGCCCACAACCTGCTGAAGCTGGCACAGGCCGGCCGCTGAGCCCGCCAAGCCGCAGCCTCTGCTCAGGTCTCGCCGCTCCAACCCAGCCCCAAACCCCGTTACTCAGACGCGCTCTAGCGACAGTCGCAACCACGAAAATAGCGCGGCCGACGCTCTACGTGTTGCGGATGCTGCCGGGTCGCGGTGCTGGTCGGGCAAAGTAGACTTCTCCTGTTAACGCCGGCCTGCGCGCCAGCGATCAGACGGCAACTGCGCTCTTCGACGGGCTGTTGATAGTATCGCGCTTCGGCACCTATATCGAAGAGACCCTGGTTCCGGCCCTTATGCACGTCCATACGGTCGTCCCCGACGACATGCTCGACCCTAAGATAAGCAGTCTTCGCGAGCGCATTGACGTAGCCGGATCGCGGCAGCTCTATCTGCCGGCCTACTGATTCGACTTCAGCCGATTGAAATCACCTTCGCCAAGCCCAGGACTATACTACGTTACGAGTTAGCCGGCACAGTAGGAAACCACTTGGATACCATCAAACGAGGCTTCCGAGGCTTCTCGTCAATAGACTGCCGAAACTGTCTCGCAGCCGCAGGTTACAATGCATGTGACTTGATCCGATCGGTTGCGGTTTCAGGCGACGACGATGGTGCGGAGCATCTGAGGGGCGAATTGTCGGCGCGCCCACCGGACAAGAGCCTTATTGTGCGCTGCCACTCGCACATTTGAGTTCCTCAAGATCTCGGCATCTACAACGACGACTTTAATGTCATTGTCGCCGTATCGCGGTCGCGCCTCCGCCGGAGGCGCCGCAGCCATCGCCAGTTCGAGGCGCTCGCCGACGCTAATTAAATCAGGCGCTTCAAAGATTGATTTCAGTCGATGCGCATAGCCCTGGACGCGCAGCTCCCGCCGAGCCTTGCCAATATCGCTGACATCCGTCAGGTCGAGGTTGACTACCCGGCCCGACACGGAAGCGTTGTCGAGCAGGCCGATCTCTCTCAGAGTCTGTCCGGCATCATGATGTTTTCTGACAGAGCTTTCGGGTCATGAGGCGGATGGAGGCCAAGAGGACGAACGCTCGTCCTTTCCGGCTTTTGCATTCCCAATCTTTTGCGAGACGGCGGCAGCGGTTAAGCCAGCCGATCGTTCGCTCGACGATCCAACGCTTGGGCAGTACGGCGAAGCCTTTAGCCTGATCGGAGCGCCTGACGATCTCGACCGTGAGGGTGCGGCAGACCTTGCGAAGGCCATCTTGGAAGGCCGGTCCCTGATAGCCGCCGTCAGCGAAGAGCTTGAGCAGGAACG